>NZ_CP024201.1:1277272-1596590 GCF_002749615.1 Caulobacter mirabilis | reverse complement strand
CGAGGCCCAGCCGCGCTGGAAGAACGGCCAGCCCGCCCACAGCACCACCGGCGTCGCCAGGACCAGCTGGATCCAGGCCGTCGTCTGGCCGCTCCAGGGCAGGTGCAGCCCGAACAGGTGCGCACCCATGTCCATCACGAAGATCGGCAAGGTCAGCAGGCCGCCGATCCACAGCCGCCGGGTGAAGTCGACCAGCTCATGGTTCGGTCCGGCGTCGGCCGTCGGCATCTCCGGCTCCAGCGCCATGCCGCAGATCGGACAGGATCCGGGTCCCTCCTGGCGGACCTCCGGATGCATCGGGCAGGTGTAGATCGTTCCCTTCGGCAGAACCGGCGCGGGCTCGGGGTTCAGGTGCTTGTCGGGATCGGCGAGGAACTTGGTCCGGCAGCCCGCCGAGCAGAACCAATGGTCCCGCCCCTCATGCACGACATGGTGCTGGGCGGTCGCCGGGTCGACGGTCATGCCGCAGACCGGATCCTTGACCTTGCCGCCGGCGTCGGCGGCTTTGCCATGGCCGCCGCAGCAGCTTCCGCCGGCTGGCTTTCCGTCATGCCCGTGGGCGCCGTGATGATGGTGATCGTGGTGGTCGTGACCATGGCCGGCCATTGGGGGGCTTCTCCCGAAAGCGACGACATCCCTACATGTACGCTCACAAGCCATATATACCCTCAGAGGGTATAAGGAAGACACCCCCAGGGGGTATTTGAAGAATGCACCGCGAAAACAAGACCTCCGTCCAGAAACGCCTGAACCGCATCGAAGGTCAGGTGCGCGGCCTGTCGAAGATGATCGCCGAGGACCGCTACTGCATCGACGTGATCACCCAGATCGCCGCCGTGCAGGCCGCCTTGCGCAAGGTCGAGGAGGAGATCCTCAAGGACCACGTCGCCCACTGCGTCGAGGGCGCGATCGCCAGCGGCGACGCCGAGGAGCAGCGCCGCAAGGTGGCCGAGCTGATGGAGGTGTTCGGCCGGAGCCGGGCCTGACCGCGCCCCTTTCCCCTAGGGGCATGGCTTGACGCCTCCTCTGCTGCGCCGCAAAACGCCGGACGACAATCAAACGAGCGTTCAGCGCAAGGGGAATACGCACATGGCCGACATCCGCTTCGACGGGAAAGTCGCGATCGTCACGGGCGCCGGCGGCGGCCTGGGTCGTCAGCACGCCCTCGAACTCGCCCGCCGCGGCGCCAAGGTCGTGGTCAACGACCTGGGCGGTTCGATGGACGGCTCGGGCGGCAGCTCCGCCGCGGCCGAGGCCGTGGTCGCCGAGATCAAGGCCTTCGGCGGGGAAGCCATCGCCAACGGCTCGTCGGTGACCGACGACGCCGGCGTCGCCCTGATGATCCAGCAGGCCATGGACGCCTGGGGCCGCATCGACATCCTGATCGCCAACGCCGGCATCCTGCGCGACAAGTCGTTCTCCAAGATGGAGATCGCCGACTTCGAACTGGTGCTGAACGTCCACCTGATGGGCACGGTCAAGCCGGTGAAGGCCGCCTGGGAGATCATGAAGGCCCAGAACTTCGGCCGCATCGTCGTGACGACCTCGTCGTCGGGCCTGTACGGCAACTTCGGCCAGAGCAACTACGGCGCGGCCAAGCTCGGCATCATCGGCTTCATGAACACCATCAAGCTCGAGGGCCAGAAGAACAACGTCCACATCAACGCCATCAGCCCGGTCGCGGCCACCCGCATGACCGAGGGCCTGATGCCGCCGGAAGTGCTGGAGAAGCTGAAGCCGGAATACGTCACCCCGGGCGTGGTCTACCTGGCCTCGGACGAAGCCCCCACGGGCGCCATCCTGACCGCCGGCGCGGGCGTGTTCGCCCTGTCGCGGATCATCGAGACCGAGGGCGTGTACCTGGGCGAAGGCGGCCTGTCGGCCGAGGAAGTCCGCGACAACTGGGGCAAGATCACCGACGACGCCGGTCAGAAGGCCTACTTCGCCGGCGGCGAGCAGGGCCAGAAGTTCTTCCGCAAGATGGCCGGCGGCTAAACCGCTCTTCAGCCCCCGATCCGAGAAGCCCCCTTCCCGGCGGAAGGGGGCTTTTTCGTTGGCAATTATGTACTTTGCAAACAGGGCTAGTAGCCCTGAGCGGGCTCTCGGCTTTCCAACTCTTCGAGCCGCGCCTCTAGATCGTCGATCCGGCCCTCAAGCTCCGAGACCTTCGAAGAGTCGCTCATAGCATCGTGCGCCTCCGCTGAAGCGATATCCGACACCTCGTCGCGTTGCCTGTCGCTCAGCTTGGGGCCGCCGCATCCGCCAAGGAAGATCAGCGCCGCAAGGAGAATAGCCCTCACTCTTCGTCCGTCTTCTCAGGCTTCGGCGCCTGGACGATCTTCTTCACCGTAGCTTCGAAGGCCTCTTCGCTCTCGTCGGCTTCTAGCTCACGGGCTAGGTCGCGGAACCGCTCCAGTTGACTCTGATCACCGCTATCGCGTTTCGTGTTGCCCATGGGGCGGCTCTATCTCTTCGCAGACGAGGCGGGGGACTTCGCGTTCACACGCGGGGACAACGTACCTCGCTATTTTATCCTAGGCACAGTGGTTCTGGAATCCTGCGACATTGGGACCGAACTCCTCGCGCTTCGGCGTGACATGGCATGGCGGAAGATGCCGCTTGGGGACTACTTCCATGCCTCTACAGATAAGCAATCGGTTCGGAACGAAGTGTTCGAACTGCTGAAGTCCGCCAAGTTTCAGATCCACGCCACAATCATGGAGAAGTCCAAGGCGCAGCCTCAAGTCCGGGAATCGAGGGAACGCTTCTACAAGTACGGATGGCTCTATCACTTCCGGCATTCGCAGAAGCACTACCTGACTGCCGGCGAGGAACTCCACATTACGGCCGCTTCGGTCGGCACGAAGAAAGGCCAAGGCGCCTTCACCGATGCCGTGAATGATGTAGTCCAACAGACCATCGGGCGCCGACAGTGGGCGACCAGCTTCTGGCCATCTGCGAGCGACCCGTGCCTACAGGTCGCCGACTACTGCATCTGGGCAATTCAGCGGAAATGGGAGCGCGAGGACGCTCGCTCCTACGCCTTGATCCGCGACAAGGTAGTCCACGAGTACGACATGTGGGCGCACGGCGGGAAGCACTACTACTGAACGAAAGTGGCCTCCGGTCCGGACTATCTTTCGAAGCGCCCGTTGGGGCTCTTGTCATCCGGCGGAGGCCAACTGAATCGTCTCACAGGGGCGAGTCCGGGTCAATCGGGCGACGCCGCTTTGTGCGCCATCGCTGATTGCCCTTGCGCCGCAACCTCTTAGGCGTGGACGCCTTCTGACCGATCAGGCCCCCGATAGGTCAGGCGCTTGCCGACCATGCCCTTCAGCGCCAGTTCGGCCCGCTTAGCGTCGTCCACGCCAAGGGCGGCGCGGTTGCTGTAGCGGAAGTCAAACTCGGCGAGATGGCGGTGCATATGGCGCTTGGAAGCGTGCTGGTAGACGCCCTTCATGCCGCGCTTGAAGATGCTGAAATAGCCTTCGATGGTGTTGGTGTGGATCGTGCGATCTTCCGGGCTGACGTACTCGGCGCGGCCATGACGAACCACGCCATGCTCGGCGAACTCGCGGCCAACGTGGAGGTAGTGACCGGCCTCGTCCGTCGTCAAGCGGACCTCACGGGCGAGGTTGTCCAGAATGATCAGGGCCAAGCGTCGCCGGGCGGATGTTGTCCACGACCATCGAGCGAGCTTGGTCGCTTTTCGTTTGGGGGAGCCGACGCGGCGGCGATCAAGACTCCGTGTACTCGACGGGCCGTTTCACGAGCCCCACCGCAGTCTTCGTCATCCTCGATGGCGAAATCGACGCCACGGGAAGCCCACAGGCAAGTCGACTTCTGCGCGAGTTCGGTTCATAGCCCACATGAAGACGCATGAGGCGTCCGAGCCACCTTCCCGACACAGTTGGGATTGCAACGATATCTGTTGCAAAAATAGCAACACTATCCGAATTGCGGCGTTATGGACGCGGAATCGCCCCGCATGGGGCGCCCCCGAAAGGTCCTCCCCCCATGACCCTGTCCAAATCCGTCCTGGCGCTCGGCGCCGCCGTCGGCGTTCTGACCTTCGCTTCGCAGGCGTCGGCCGCCGGCTTCTACCTGCAGGAACAATCCGCCCGCGGCACCGGCCGCGCCTACTCCGGCGAAGTCGCCGACAAGGGCGTCGCCAGCCTGTGGTGGAACCCCGCCGCCATCGCCGGCCTCGACCGCAGCGAAGTCTACGGCAGCGTCAGCGGGATCCTGGTCAACTCCGAGGTCAACGACAACGGCAGCACCATCACCCGTCCCGGCCAGGCCGCCGCGCCGGTCGGCGGCGCCGGCCGGATCGACGACCCGATCAACAACGGCGTGCTGCCCTCGGGCGGCGTCGCCTGGAAGCTGACCGACCGCGTGGCCCTGGGCCTGTCGGTGGCCTCGCCCTACAGCTTCACCAGCTACTACAAGGGCGACAGCTGGACCCGTTACGACGCCCTGAAGTCGCGCCTGCTGACCGCCGACGTCCAGGCCACCGTCGGCTACCACGTCAACGACTGGCTCGACCTCGGCGCCGGCGTGAGCCTGGTCTACAGCGACGCCACCCTGACCTCGGCCATGCCGAACCTGTCGCCGGCGCTGGCCGACGGCCGTCAGGAGCTCCGGGGCGACGGCTGGGACGCCGGCTGGGTCGTCGGCGCGCAGCTGCACCCGACCCCGGACCTGACCATCGGCGCCAGCTACCGCTCGAAGGTCGAGCACAAGCTCGACGGCGCGGTGGAAGTCAGCGGCCTGCTGGGCCCGGCCGCCGCGGCCAACATGAAGATCGACGGCCAGGCCAGCTTCACCACGCCCTGGATCGCCACCCTGGGCGCCCGCTGGCGCCTCGGCGAGAAGACCACGCTGAACGCCCAGATCCAGCGCGTCGGCTGGAGCGAGTTCGAGTCGATCCACGTCGCCCTGCCCGCCGGCCGCAGCCAGTCGATCGAGCAGAACTACGAGGACACCACCACCGCCGCTGTCGGCGTCGACTACCAGTGGCGTCCGGACTGGACCCTGCGCGCCGGCGTCCAGTACGACCCGACCCCGACGCCGGACATCGGCCGCAGCGCCCGGGTGCCGGACGGCGACCGGTGGCTGTTCGCGGCCGGCGCGACCAAGACCTTCAACGACCGCTTCAGCGTCGACCTGGCCGCGTCCTACATCAGCTTCGACAAGAGCACGATCGACCGCACGGACGTGGTCTACGGCGGCACCCCGCTGGCCACCCCCGTGAACCTGAAGGGCACGGTCGAGGGCTCGGCCGTGGTGCTGAGCGCCGGCGCCCGCTGGGCGTTCTAAGCAACGCCCACGCCGTCATCCTCGCGCTCGTCGCGAGGACCCGGGAGCATGGCGAACGACAGAAAGGGCGCGGAGCGATCCGCGCCCTTTTTCTTTGCCTCGTCACGCGTGGGGCCTCGCGACGAGCGCCAGGATGACGCGAGAATAGAAGAACGGACCTACAGCAACGCCCTGGCGGCCGCGCGGAAGGCCTCGGCGGCCGCGCCGCCCTGGTCCCGCGTAACGATGGGCGCGCCGTTGTCGCCGGCCTCCCGCACCGCGATCTCGATCGGGATCTCGGCCAGCACTGGCACGCCCAGAGCCGCCGCCTCGGCCTTGGCGCCGCCGCTGCCGAAGATCGGGATCGGCGCGCCGGTCGCCGGATCGGCGAAGAAGGCCATGTTCTCGATCACGCCCAGGATCGGCGTCGCCGTTTTCTGGAACATCGCGGCGGCGCGGCGCGCGTCGATCAGCGCGATCTCCTGCGGCGTCGAGACGATCACCACGCCGTCGACCGCCAGCTTCTGGACCAGGGTCAGGTGGATGTCGCCCGTGCCCGGCGGCAGGTCGACGACCAGCACGTCCAGCGGCGCGGCCTCCGTGCCCCAGCGCACGTCCTGGACCATCTGGCGCACGGCGGACGAGGCCATCGGCCCGCGCCAGATCATCGGCGCGCCCTCGTCGACCATGAAACCGATCGACATCACCTTCACGCTGTGGGCTTCCAGCGGCTGCAGCTTGCCGTCGACGAACTGCGGATCGGCGTCGATCCCCATCATCCGCGGCGCCGAAGGGCCGTAGACGTCGGCGTCGAGCAGGCCGACGTTCAGGCCCAGACCGGCCAGGGCGACGGCCAGGTTGGTCGAGACGGTGGACTTGCCGACCCCGCCCTTGCCGCTGGCCACGGCGATCACCCGCTTCACATGGTCGGGACGCTGGGCCTCCTGCGGCGGCTTGGGCTCGGCGGCGGGATCGCCGGCCAGACGGGCGCCCTTGCGCTGGCGGGTGACGCCCTCCGCCGCCGAGGTCGTCAGCACCACCTGGGCCTTCTCGATCCCTGGCAGGGCGGCCAGCGCCCGCTCGGCGGCCTCGCGGACGGGGGCGTAGGCGGCGGCGACGTCGGCGGGCACCTCGAGCATGAAGCCTGCCCGTCCGCCGCGGACGACCAGCCCCTGGACCAGCCCGGCCGCGGCCAGTCCCTGGCCTGTCCGGGGATCAATCACGGCGTCGAGCGCACGCAGCGCAGCGTCTTTGTCGGCGGAAGTCTGGAACGTCGTCATGTCGGGATCGGCTTGCCTTGTGCGGCGCGGGGTCTCATATCCGCATGACAGCGCCGGCTTGCAAGCCCGCCGAACCACGACGGAAAAGCGACGCACAATTCATGCCTTGGAACGACAACGCCAACCCCGGCCCCTGGGGCTCTCCCCCGCCCTCCGGCGGCAAAGGCGAACCTGACGACAAACCCACGGGGCAAGGACCCCGACGCCCGCCCTCCGGAGGCCCCGGAACCCCGCCCGACTTCGAGGAGATCCAGCGCCGCTTCAGCGCCTGGCTCCGCGGCGCCGGCGGCGGCGGCGGACGCGGCCCCGGCGGCCCGCTGCCTTCGCGCCGTGTGCTGACCATCGCCGGCGGCGGCCTCGTCGCCCTGGTGCTGCTCTCGGGCGTGATTCTGGTCGGCCCCAAGGAAGAGGCCGTGGTGACCACCTTCGGCGCCTGGACCCGCAGCTACGGCCCGGGCCTTTGGTACCGGCTGCCCTTCGTGGAGAACGCCCGCAAGGTCGACATCACCACCATCCGCACCACCGACATCGGCGGCGTCCAGGGCGCGAGCGTGCTCGAGGAAAGCCTGATGCTGACCGGCGACGAGAATATCGTCGACATGAACTTCGCGGTGAACTGGCGCGTGTCCAATCCGGGCCGCTACCTGTTCAACGTCGATGACCCCGGAGCGACGGTGAAGGCCGTCGGCGAGAGCGCCATGCGCGAGATCGTCGGCCGCACGGCGCTGGACCCGATCATCTCCACCGGCCGCGCCCAGGTGCAGGCCGAGGCCGCCGCCCTGATGCAGCGCATGCTCGACAGCTACGGCGCCGGCGTGATCGTCGACAGCATCCAGATCCGCAACGCCCAGGCGCCCAAGGAGGTCGTCGCCGCCTTCCAGGAAGTCGCGACCGCCGGCCAGAACGCCGAGGCCTCGATCAACGCCGCGCGCGGCGAGGCCGCCAAGGTCCGCCAGCAGGCGCTGGGCTACCGCGCCCAGGTCGTCAGCGAGGCCGCCGGTGAGGCCGCCCGCTTCAACCAGGTGTACGAACAGTACCGCCTGGCGCCGGGCGTGACCCGCGACCGTCTGTACATCGAAACCATGGAGCGGGTCCTGAGCCGGTCCAACAAGGTGATCATCGACGGCAAGGGCGTGACCGCCCCGGTCGTCCTGTCGCCCGACGTGTTCCGTCCCAAGACCTCGACCGCGCCGGCCGCCGCCGCGGCTCCGCAAGCCCCGGGAGCGGCCCAATGAACCAGAGCCGCCTGACCCTCTACGGCATCATCGCCGCCGCCGTCCTGGTGGTGGCGAGCCAGACCTTCTACGTCGTCGACCAGACCCACCAGGCGCTGGTGATCCGCGTCGGCGAGATCGTCCGCGTGGTCAACGCGCCCGGCGCCGACGACGGCCCCGGCCTGAAGGTCAAGATCCCGTTCTTCGAGAGCCGGATCCTGTTCGACAAGCGCAACCTGACCCAGGAGACCACCGAGGAAGAGATCACCGCCGGCAACAAGGAACGGCTCGTGGTCGACGCCTTCCTGCGCTACCGCATCAGCGATCCGCAGCGGTTCTACACCGCCCTAGGCGACTCCAAGACCGCCGAGGCCCGCCTGGAGCAGCGCCTGAACGCGGCTCTGCGCGAACAGCTCGGCACCGCCGACTCGGAAGAGATCATCTCGTCCAAGCGCGGCGCGCTGATGGCCGCGACCCGCGCCAACCTGGCCCGCCAGGCCCAGACATCGCGCCTGGGCATCGAGGTGATCGACGTCCGCATCCGCCGCGCCGACCTGCCCGCCGCCAACCAGACCGCCGTCTTCGAGCGCATGCGCACCGCCCGCCTGCAGGAAGCCACCCGCATCCGCGCCGAGGGCGAGCAGAAGCGCAAGGAGATCGTCGCGGCCGCCACCGGCGAGGCCGAGACCATCCGAGGCGAAGGCGACGCCGAACGGGCCAAGCTGTTCGCGTCCAGCTTCGGCAAGGACCCGAACTTCGCCTCCTTCTACCGGTCGATGCAGGCCTACGAGGCCTCCATGGGTCAGGGCGACGCGACCCTGGTGCTGTCGCCCGACAGCGCCTTCTTCAAGTACTTCGGGCGCGGCCCCGGAGCGAACTAAGCGGCTGAACGCCGGCGCAGGGTGACGAGCCCTGCGCCGAGCGCCAGCACGGCCAGGACCAGGCCGAACGTCCGGAACGTCCCGACGAAGTCGATGCGGTCGATCAGCGGCTGGCTGACGAGCGGCGACAGGAACTGGCCCAGGAAGATCCCCGACGTCAGCAGGCCCGACACCCGTCCGCGCACCGCCGCCGGCGCGGCGCCCAGCAGGGTTGTCCCCAGGTTCGGCATGACCACGCCCAGCCCCAGCCCCGCCACCAGCACGCCGGTCACCACCAGCCCGTAGCCGTCCGCCAGGGCGATCAGGCCGTAACCCGCCGCCATCAGCCCGAACCCGCCGGCGAAGATCGGGACGGCGCCGAGGCGCGCCCGGATCCGCCCGAACGCCAGCCCGGCCAGGGCGCCGGTCACGTTCACCGCCGCCAGCGCCAGGCCCGCCCGGCTCGGCGCGACCTCGCCCATGGCCTGCAGGTGGAACGGCAGCTGCGTCGGCAGCATGTAGAACAGCACGCTGTTGATCGTCGCCAGGGCCAGCAGCAGGGCGACCAGGCCCCAGGGCGCACGCTCGGTCGACGTCGGTCCGGCCTGGGTCCGGACGGCGCGCGAGGGCTCCTGCAGGAACAGCCAGATCGCCGGCAGGAACAGCAGCGCCAGGCCATAGATGGCGAACGGCGCCCGCCAATGCAGCTCCGATAACAGGCCGCCGCCGGTCAGGAACACCACCCCGCCGACGCCGACGAAGGTCGACTGCAGCCCCATGAAACGCCCGCGCTCGGCGTCGTCGAAATAGTCGCCGATCAGCGCCGTCGCCGCCGTCATCGTCCCGGCCACCGCCACGCCCAGCAACGCTCGCCCGATCAGCATCGCCGGCAGGCTGTCCAGCCACAGCCCCGACAGTCCGGCCAGGCCATAGAGCAGCACCGCGCCCAACAGCAGCCGCCGTCGTCCGAGCCGGTCGGCCGCGATCCCGGCGAACGGCGCGCAGAGGGCGACGAACAGTCCCGGCAGAGTCACCAGCAGCCGGGTCATCAGCGTCGCGTTCGGCGGACCGGCGAACCGCTCCTGGATGGCCGGCAGGGAGGGCGCGATGGTGGCCGCCGCCATGATGGTCAGCATGGCCACCGCCAGGAGCGTGGCCTTGCGGCCGAACGGATGGGCCTGCATCCGCTCGGACGGCGAGGCCTCGACGATGACGGCAGGCAGGGCGAGGTCCAACGGCTTCATGCGCAGGCTCCGGATTTGCGTTCGGGAGCGGGAGTCGTAAAACCTCAAGTTAAGTTGAGATCAAGCGAGGAATTCATGGGTCGCCTGGACGCCCGGACGGTGATGCGCGAACTGAGCGTCGGCGAAGTCGCCGAGCGCAGCGGCGTGGCGGTCTCCGCCCTGCATTTCTACGAGACGCGCGGCCTGATCCGCAGCGGCCGCAGCGCTGGCAACCAGCGCCGCTATCCGCGGTCGGTGCTGCGGCGGATCGCCATCATCAAGGCCGCGCAGAAGGCCGGCATCCCGCTGCAGGAGATCAGCGAGGCGATGAGCGCCCTGCCCCAGGACCGACCGGTCTCGGTCGCCGACTGGGAACGGCTGTCGGCCGCCTGGCGCGACCAGTTGAACGACCGGATCACGAGGCTGGTCCGGCTGCGCGACCAGATGAGCCACTGCATCGGCTGCGGCTGCCTGTCCCTGCAGGAATGTCCGCTGAGGAACCCCTACGACGAACTGGCGGAGCAGGGACCGGGTCCGCGGCTGCTGGATCCAGGATGACGGCGGGGAGTGGCAGGGGTGCGGTCGCCTCCGCCTACGCCCTCATGAACTCCTCCGCCCGGTAGCCCTGGAAGTAGAGCATGGCGGTCAGGTCGGCGTGGTCGACGCGGGCGTCGGCCTGGGCCGCGACGACGGGCTTGGCGCGGTAGGCGACGCCCAGGCCGGCCGCCTCGATCATGGCCAGGTCGTTGGCGCCGTCGCCGATGGCCAGGGCGTCAGCCGGCGTCAGGCCCAGGGCCGCCGCCTCGGCCTGGAGCGCCGCCAGCTTGGCCTCGCGGCCCAGGATCGGCTCGCCGACCGTTCCGGCCAGCACCGCGCCGTCCTCGATCAGGGTGTTGGCCTGATCGGCGTGGAAGCCGGCCGCCTTGGCCACCCGTCCGGTGAAGAAGGTGAAGCCCCCCGAGACCAGCACGCAGCGCGCGCCCTTCCCGGCCATCGTCTTCACGAGGAGCTCTGCGCCCGGGTTCAGCCGCACCCGCTCCTCGTAGCAGGCCTGCAGCGCGGTCAGGGCCAGGCCCTTCAGCTTGCCGACCCGCTCGCGCAGGGCGCCCTCGAAGGCCAGCTCGCCGCGCATGGCCCGTTCGGTGATCTCGGCGACCTCGGCCTTCACCCCGGCGAAGTCGGCCAGCTCGTCGATGCACTCGCAGCCGATGATGGTGCTGTCCATGTCGGCGACCAGAAGCCTCTTGCGGCGCCCCTCCGCGAGTTGGACACAGACGTCGACCGCGCGGCCGGCCAGCGCCTGCTCGGCCCGCTCGCGGACCAGGGCGCGGTGATCGCTGCGCACAATCAGGTCGGCCGCGTTCGGCCCCAGCAGGTCCGGCGCGGACGCCGGGGCGTCGATCCCCTGCAGCGCCAGCTCCACGACCTCCAGCGCGGCGGGCAGGTCTTCGGGGCGGGCGGCGACGAGGGTGACGGCGAGGCTCATGCGCGCCGCCTAGCGTGGATTTGCCGGGATGGGAACCAGTGGCGTGTCCCGCGCGGTTCGCGTAAGCCGCCAGCATGACGATCCTGCTCATCGCCGGGCCGACCGCGAGCGGCAAGTCCGCCCTCGCCCTGCGCGCGGCGGAGACCCTGGGCGGCGAGGTCGTCAACGCCGACGCCCTGCAGCTGTACGCCGACCTGCGCGCGCTGAGCGCCCGCCCCTCCGGCGAGGAGGAGGCCCGCGCCCCGCACCACCTGTTCGGCGTCGCCGACGGGGCCGACGGCTGGTCGGTCGGCCGCTGGGCGCGGGCGGCGTTGCCCCTGCTGGACGACATCCGCGCGCGCGGCCGGATCCCGGTCGTGGTCGGCGGCACCGGCCTCTATTTGAAGGCCCTGACCGAGGGCCTGGCCGAGATCCCGCCGACGCCCGCCGCCGTGCGTCGGGCGACCGAGGACATGTTCGATACGCTGGGCGAGGCGCGGTTCCGCGAGCTGCTGGCCGTCGTCGATCCCAAGGCCGAGGGCCGCATCGCCCCGGGCGATCGCATGCGGCTGACCCGGGCGATGGAGGTGTTCGAGGCGACGAAACGCCCCCTCACCACCTGGCAGGCCGACACCGCGCCGGGGCTGGAGCCGGGCAGTTGGTCGGCCGTCGTGATCGAACCGCAGCGCGAGGCCCTCTACGCCCGCTGCGACGCCCGGTTCGACGCCATGCTGGCCGGAGGCGCGCTGGAGGAGACGCGGGCGCTGCTGGCGCGCGGGCTGGACCCGAACCTGCCGGTGATGAAGGCCGTCGGCGTGCGCGAACTGGGCGCCCATCTGCGCGGCGAGCTTCCGCTGGACGAGGCCTCCGCCCTCGCCCGCCAGGAAACCCGCCGCTACGCCAAGCGGCAGCTGACCTGGCTGCGCAACCAGACCCCGGACTGGCCGCGGATCGACGAAACCGCGCCGGACGTCGCCTGGAGGCAATTCCTTGCGCTCAACCCGCGCTTGACCCCATCCGATTAGCGTGGCATTGGCTCCAGCAACGATTTGGAGCAATCATCGTGCGTAGCGCGACCATCGTACTTACCTAGCGGCCGACCTCGGCGCGACATGACCGTCGCGTCGTCGCCGGTCGCTGCACGTTCAGGCCCCTCCAGCGGGCCTTTTTTATTGCCCGTTTTCGCCCGCCCTGCCCGATCCGAGACCCGACATGACCGCCCCGACCACCGCCAAGACCTTCGCCCAGACCGCCGCTCGCGAGATGACCGGCGCCGAGATCGTGGTCCAGGCGCTCATCGACCAGGGCGTCGACACCCTCTTCGGCTATCCGGGCGGCGCGGTGCTGCCGATCTACGACGCCCTGTTCAACGACGGCGCCGCCCACGGCGAGCGGCTGCGCCACATCCTGGTCCGTCACGAGCAGGGCGCGACCCATGCGGCCGAGGGCTACGCCCGTTCGACCGGCAAGCCGGGCGTGGTCCTGGTCACCAGCGGGCCGGGCGCGACCAACGCCATCACCGGCATCGTCGACGCCCTGATGGACTCGATCCCGATGGTCGTCTTCACCGGCCAGGTCCCGACGCATCTGATCGGCACCGACGCCTTCCAGGAGGCGGACACCGTCGGCATCACCCGCGCCTGCACCAAGCACAACTACCTGGTGAAGGACGTCGCCGACCTGCCGCGGATCATCCACGAGGCGTTCCACATCGCCACCAGCGGCCGCCCCGGACCCGTGCTGATCGACATCCCCAAGGACGTCCAGTTCGCCAAGGGCGCCTACCAGTCGCCCTCGGAGGTCCGCTTCGGTCACGGCTACGCGCCGCGCACCAAGGGCGACGCGACCCGCATCGCCGAGGCGGCCCGGATGATCGCCCAGGCCCGCCGGCCGCTCTTCTACACCGGCGGCGGAGTGATCAACGCCGGTCCGAAGGCGGCCGAGAGCCTGCGCGCCTTCGCGGCCATGACCGGCGCGCCGGTCACCTCGACCCTGATGGGCCTGGGCGCCTTCCCGGCGGCCGATCCGGCCTGGCTGGGCATGGTCGGCATGCACGGGACGTTCGAAGCCAACAACGCCATGCACGACTGCGACGTGATGATCTGCGTCGGGGCCCGCTTCGACGACCGCGTCACCGGCCGCCTGGACGCCTTCTCGCCGGGCAGCAAGAAGATCCACATCGACATCGACCCGTCGTCGATCAACAAGAACGTCCGCGTCGACGTCGGCATCGTCGGCGACGCTGGCAGCGTGCTGGACGACCTGATCGCGGCCTGGAAGGAGGCCGGCTACGCGGCCAACCGCCAGGCCCTGGACGACTGGTGGACCCAGATCGACGCCTGGCGCGCCCGCCAGTGCCTCAAATACGCGGCCTCCGACGAGGTCATCAAGCCGCAGTACGCGATCGAGCGACTGTACGCCCTGACCAAGGACCGCGACGCCTACATCACCACCGAGGTCGGCCAGCACCAGATGTGGGCCGCCCAGTTCTACCGCTTCGAGGAGCCCAACCGCTGGATGACCTCCGGCGGCCTGGGCACCATGGGCTACGGCCTGCCTGCCGCCGTCGGCGCCCAGCTGGCGCATCCGGACGGCCTGGTCATCGACATCGCCGGCGAGGCCAGCATCCAGATGACCATGCAGGAGATCTCGACGGCGGTTCAGTACAACCTGCCGATCAAGATCTTCATCCTAAACAACGAATGGATGGGCATGGTCCGCCAGTGGCAGCAGCTGCTGCACGGCGAGCGCTACAGCCAGTCCTACAGCGAGAGCCTGCCCGACTTCGTGAAGCTGGCCGAGGCCTACGGCGCCGTCGGCATCCGCTGCGAGGACCCGGCAGAGCTGGATGCGAAGATCCAGGAGATGATCGACACGCCGCGCCCGGTGATCTTCGACTGCCGGGTCGCCAAGCTGGAGAACTGCCTGCCGATGATCCCCTCGGGCAAGGCGCACAACGAGATGATCCTGCCGGAAGAGGTCGAGGACATCGGCTCGGTCATCGACGAAGCGGGCCGGAAGCTGGTTTAAGGGGCCTCATGAGCATCGATCCCGCGACCAATCCCGCCTCCGCCTACGACATGTCCCACACGGAAGAGGTCGAGAACCTCGCCACCTTCGCCCTGCTCGTCGACAACGAGGCCGGGGTGCTGCACCGCGTGGTCGGACTGTTCGCCGCCCGGGGCTACAACATCGAAAGCCTCACGGTCGCCGAGACGGACCGCAAGGCGCACACCAGCCGGATCACGATCGTGACCCGCGGCGCGCCGCACGTGCTGGACCAGATCGAGGCTCAGCTGTCGAAGGTGGTCAGCGTCCGGCGCGTCCAGGATGTAACCCGCGACCCCAACGGCATCGAGCGCGAGCTGGCCCTGGTCAAGGTCCGCGGGACCGGCGGCGACCGGGTCGAGGCCCTGCGCGTGTCCGACATATTCCGGGCCAAGGTCATCGATACGACCTCCGAGAGCTTCGTGTTCGAGATCACCGGCGCGCCGTCGAAGATCGACAGCTTCGTGGAACTGATGCGCCCGCTCGGTCTTGTGGAACTGTCCCGCACCGGCGTGCTCTCGATCGAGAGGGGCGCCGAGGGCATGTAGGGGAGACCCGATCTGCCTGCCGCCCTCCTGACCGCCCTGCTGCTGGCCGCGGCGCCGCCCTCGACGATCCCGCCGCCGCCGGAGACCCTGCCTGCTCCCGACCCGAACCTGTGGTGGAGCGAAGCCTGGCCCGCCGAGCCGGAAGCGTCCGACCCGCTGGGCGGCCGGAGACCGACGCGTGGGCAGGGCAGCCCCGCGATCGACAACGGTATCGACCCAGCCCTCTACCGCCTCTGGGGCCTGCAGCCGCTGCAGAGCCAGGTCCTGCGCCGCAACGAGGCGATCATCGAGATCTGGGCCCGCCCTTCGCGCGGCGTCCGCCAGGCGGTGATCCGGCTGGTCCTGCGCGACGACGACAGGGCCTTCGTCCAGGCCCGGGCCGGGCTGGGCTGCTGCGAGCCGCGGATCGGCCGCCGGGTGGCCTTCGACGTCCCGCTGGCCGAGGGCTACGTCCCGCAGATCCGCGCCCTGGTCGGCCATCGCATGTGGGCGGAGCCGCGCTTCGTGCTGGTCGAGGCGCCGGACGGCGCGGCGGCCCCGGCCTGCGCCGACGGGGTGTCCTGGGACCTGACGCTGCTCGTGCCAGGCCAGGCGCGCCACCTGCGCCGCGCCTGCCTGGACGAGGAGGTCGGCTCGGTCGCCGACGTGCTGACGGTCGCCCTCGGCGCGGCGCTGGGCCACGAGCCTCGGTTCGACGTGATGTTTCCGCGCGGGGCCGACTTCGCCGCGGCGAAGCGGCAATACGAAGTCCTGATCGCCGGCGGCGGACGGCTGAAGCCGGCGCCGACCGACCGGCCTCAGCCGGCGGCTGTTCCGGTTCCCGCCGACGCCGACGAGCCTGCCTCCATAGATCCGTCATCCCGGCCGTAGCGAAGCGAAGAGCCGGGACCCAGCCGGCGAAGGGCCGGGTCCCGGATAGCCGCTACGCGGCTTCCGGGATGACAGGGATAGGCTAGGACGCCTCCGGCGCCTTCAGGACGTTGAAGCGGTAGAGCAGCGCGCCGATCACCGCGCCGACGGCCGGGGCGACGAAGAACAGCCACAGCTGCGCCAGCGCCGAACCGCCGACCAGGACCGCCGGGCCGAAGCTGCGGGCCGGGTTCACCGAGACGCCGGTCACCTGGATGCCGACGATGTGGATCACCGCCAGGGTGATGCCGATGCCCAGGCCCGCGAAGCCCGGCGCCGAGCCGGGACCGGTCGAACCGAGGATCACGATCACGAACAGCGCCGTCATCACGATCTCGAAGATCAGCGCCGCGTGCATGCCGTACTCGCCGCCGTAGCCCGGCCCCCAGCCGTTGTGGCCCAGGCCGCTGGCCGCGCCGTCCTTGGCCAGGGCCATCAGGATGCCGGCGCCGACCAGCGCGCCGAGGAACTGGGCGATCCAGTAGACGACCATGTCCTTGGCGCTCATCCGCCCGGCGATGAACACCGCCAGGCTGACCGCCGGATTGACGTGGCAGCCCGAGACCGGGCCGATGCCGTAGGCCATCGCGACGATGGCGAAGCCGAACGCCAGGGCGATGCCCAGCTGCCCGACGTGATCTCCCCCCAGGACGGCCGCGCCGCAGCCGAACAGAACCAAAGCCAGAGTGCCGATAAACTCGGCGACAAACCTGTTCATGGCAGAGTCTCCCCTTCCTCCGCCTCACGGGCGGCAAGGAGTCGAGGCTGCGCCCTTTGAGTGAGTCTCGGAATAGGGGGAAAACCCGGGGATGGCCGCATCGCCGCGCGCCTTCTTCTTTCCCCGGAAACCATTCGTCCCTATATTGGAATCGTCCGGGCTCGCTCGGACTATGGGCATAAACGAGCGTGTAATAAGCGGACTGGACCCGGGTGCGATTCCCGGCGGCTCCACCAATACTCCTCCAGGTATCGCTGGGGAGCGCGGGGCCGATCAGCATCGACAGACGTGTAAAGGCGTATCTTTGTCCCGGCGTGGCTCACCGTTTCGGGCCATTAAACTAAATGCGAACGATAACTTCGCTGAAGAGTACGCTGTCGCCGCGTAATGCGGTGCTGGTGAACTCGCCTATAAACTCCTAGGGGTTCAGATCCCTAGGCGGGGCCCGGGGGAGCCTGGCAACAGAATCCCCCACCTCATTCGCCTTTCAAAAGGCTCCCCCGTCCTTTGCTTGGAAGAATGGTGAGCCTGGCGCCAGAATCCCCCACCGAGTTCGCAGGGACATGTACGCAAGGCGTACGTGTCCCTTTCTCGTTAAGCTCGGCAGCGAGTGGCGTCGCGCCAAGACTGAGCCCTGCGATCTGGATCCCGGCCTTCGCCGGGACGGCCGGAGGAAGAGCGCCCTAGGGCCTGTCGATCGGGTCGCGCGCCTCGCGCTCCAGGCGGTCGTACATCTTCGGGAAGCCGCTGTTCTCGGTCGGGCCCAGGCAGAGGCGCACCCCCACGACCTTGCCGTCCTTCTCCACGGCCACGCCCTCGTCCTGGTAGTGGTCGCGCGTACCGTCCTCGTTCCAGGCGCCGGCGATGTCTCGCTGGAAGACGAGATAGTCGTAGGGCCCGCTGCGGAAGCGGACGCGCTCCTCGCCGCCGCCCGAGAAGGGCGTCGTGCTCAGGAAGAACCGCCCCTTCGCCGAGGCGGGCCGGTCCGGATAGACCAGCTCCGGCTTGCCCGGCCGACCGAACCGGTACTGCAGCTTCAGGCCCGCCGCCGGACCGCCCGCCCCCGTCGCGCAGAGCGACAGCACCTTGCCGCCTTCAACCGGGCAGGACAGCACCGGCTCTTCGCCCGGCGAACAGAGACCGACCGCCCCGGCGCCGGCGGGCCCGGCGACCGCCAACCCCATCAGCGCCAGAGCCCAGGCTTTCCTGAATGTCATCCGCCCTCCGGTCGTTTTGCCGCCAAGACCGCTTTGCGCTCGCAGGCCGACAGGCTACCTTTCGCGGCCATTCCACCAGTTGCAAGTGATCCATGGCCCAGCAGAAGCCGCCCGAAGACCTGATGAACTACGAGGCGCTGGCCCAGGAGGCCCTGCGCGGGGTGGTCAAGGCCGCGCTCAAGGTCGCCGCCGAAGGCCGCCCGCCGGGCGAGCATCATTTCTACGTCACGTTCAAGACCCGCGCCGCGGGCGTTTCCGGCCCTGTCGAAGTGCTGTCCAAGTATCCCGACGAGATGACCATCGTGCTGCAGCACCAGTACTGGGACCTGACGCCGGGCGAGACCTCCTTCAACGTCACGCTCAAGTTCGGCGGCTCGCCCAAGAAGCTGACGGTGCCCTATGCGGCGATCACCCGCTTCTTCGACCCGCACGTGCAGTTCGGCCTGCAGTTCGAGCCGCCGATCGATCTGATCCCCGAGCCCGCGGACGAACCGGAGCCCGAGCGTCCCGCCCCTTCCGACGACGACGGCCCCAAGGTCGTGTCGCTGGACCAGTTCCGGAAGAAGTGAGGCCGTCTTGACCGACGTCGCCTCCGACGACCCGCAGACCCTGACCGACGAGGCCATCCTGGCCCGCTTCACGGCCAGCAAGCGCCAGCCGCCGGGGTCGCAGTTGCTGGGCTTCCGGATGGTCCGCGTCAGCCAGGCCGACCGCGAGGTCGAGGTCGCCTTCGAGGCGTCCGAGCAGCTGACCAACCCGATGAAGCAGATCCAGGGCGGCTATCTTTGCGCCATGCTGGACGAATGCATGAGCGTGGCCTGCATGGTCGCTTCGGGGATGACCAGCGTCGCCCCGACGATCGAGATGAAGACCAGCTTCTATCGGCCCGCCCTGCCCGGCCCGATCCGCGGGATCGGGCGGGTGTCTCGCTGGGGCAAGACCATAGCCTTCACCGAAGGCGAGCTCTACGACGCGGAGGGGCGGGTGTTGGCCAAGGCGACCGGCACGGCGATGCCCACCCCCTTCGCCCGGTACAAGGCCTAGCGGGGGTCGGGATGGGGCGCTGGCTGTCGATTGTCGTCGGATTTCTGGCGGTGCTCGCCGCCCCCGCCGCCGTCGCCCAGCCGCCGCCTCGGAGCATCTTCAACGACTGGACCGCGATCGTCGTGGCCGGCGACTGGCGAGCCCATTCCGGCGGCCCGACGGAGGCCTTCGACAACGCCCGCCGCGACGTCGCCGCGACGCTCGAGGGCCTGGGCTTCGCCCGCGACGAGATCGTGCAGTTCTCGACCCGTCCCGAACGCTATCCCGACACCCGGCCGGCGCGCACCGAGGCGCCGGCGTTGGTCCAGGCGCTGCACGCCGGCGCCGCGCGCAAGACCGGCGGCTGCCTCGTCTACTACACCTCTCACGGCGCGCCGCCGGGCGTGGTGCTGGACGTCCGTGGCGACGGCGGCCTCTACACGCCGCAGGCCCTGGCTCGCCTGGTCAACGACACCTGCCCCGACCGCCCGACGATCGTGATCATCTCCGCCTGCTTCTCGGGCGTGTTCATCCCGGTGCTGGCCAACGACCAGCGGCTGATCCTGACCGCCGCCCGGCCGGACCGCGCCTCGTTCGGCTGCAGCGAGAGCGACCACTACCCCTTCTTCGACGACTGTTTCCTGCAATCGGTCGAGGGATCGCGCAACTTCGCGATGCTTGGTCAGCAGATCCAGGCCTGCGTCGGCCGCAAGGAGCGCGAGCTGAACCTGACGCCGGCCTCCGAGCCGCAGGTCTGGATCGGCGCCCGACTGCGCCCGATCCTGCCGCTGTGGAGCTTTCCCCCCGGCGCCAAGGCGGTTCGCCGGGAATAGAACCGATCGGCGCCCGAATTCTTCGCGGTTGCCCCCAATTCCGGCGCCGAACCGGTTTCCACAAAGACGAAAGGCGCACTAGAACAGGGTGAACCTCGCCCCAAGGGAAACGTCTGTGCGCCTGTTGTCGAAGGCCTTCGCGGCCGCCGGTCTGGTCTCTCTGCTGAGCCTTTCCACCACCAGTTCCGCCCAGCAGACGCCTCCGCCGTCGCCATCCGCCACGGCCGCGCCCGCCGCGACGCCGCCGGTCTCCGCGCCGCGCCCCGCGCCTCGCCCGGCCGTCCGCCCCCCGGTCGCCCCGGCGCCCCAGTCCGCGGCCGCTCCGGTCGCCGCCCCCGGCGTCGCTCCGCTGGCGCCGGCCGAACTGGAAGCCTTTGTCGACGGCATGGTCCGCGACGCCATGTCGGCCGACCATATCCCCGGCGTGACCGTGTCGGTGGTCCAGAACGGCCAGGTGATCCTGAAGAAGGGCTACGGCTTTTCGAACCTGGAGCCGGCCGCCCGCGCGGTCGATCCGGACCGCACCCTGTTCCGCATCGCCTCGATCTCGAAGACCTTCACCTGGATCGCGGTGATGAAGGAGGTCGAGGCCGGCCGCCTGCGGCTGGACGCGCCGATCAACCTCTACCTGCCGGAGAAGGTTCAGGTTCGCGACCAGGGCTTCACCAAGCCCATCACCATGCTGGATCTCATGAGCCACACGCCGGGCTTCGAGGACCGCGCCCTGGGTCAGCTGTTCGAACGCGACGCCGACCGCGTGCGGCCGCAGCTCACCTACCTGCGCCAGGAACGGCCGCGCCGCGAGTTCGAGCCGGGCTCGACGCCGGCCTACTCCAACTACGGCGTCGGCCTGGCCGGGGCGGCTGTGGCCTATGTAGGCCAGAAGCCGTTCGAGACCATCGTCGAGAACACGATCACCGGTCCCCTGGGCATGACCCGGACCACGTTCCGCGACCCCTACCCCGCCCGGCCGGACCTGCCGTCGCCGATGTCGCCCGCCCTGGCTCGCGACCTCGCCGACGGCTTCTTCTGGACCGGCGACAGCTGGCGCAAGCGGCCGTACGAGTACACCTCGCAGGGCGCTCCGGCCGGCGGCGTCTCGACCACCGCCGCCGACATGTCGCGGTACATGATGATGATCCTGAACGGCGGAACGCTGGACGGGGCGGCCATCTACAACGCCCAGACCGCCCACGGCTTCCGCACGGCCCAGTCGCAGCCGGCGCCCGGCGTCCCGGGCCTGGCCCATGGCTTCCTCCAGTACCGTCTGCCCGGCGGCCGGACCGGCTGGGGCCACGACGGCGCCCTGCTGTCGTTCCGCTCCTCGATGGTCACCGTTCCGGAGCTGGGCCTCGGGATCTTCATCGCGGCCAACGCCGAGAGC
The DNA here is from genome assembly GCF_002749615.1 of Caulobacter mirabilis. Lineage (GTDB taxonomy): Bacteria > Pseudomonadota > Alphaproteobacteria > Caulobacterales > Caulobacteraceae > Caulobacter > Caulobacter mirabilis. Next base: position 1,575,570 of record NZ_CP024201.1, on the reverse strand, counting down.
GGCGAGCGCCTGACGTCGCAGACCGCCGGGCGTATCGTGCAGCGCTTCTACGGCCCGCCGGCCGCCCTGCCCGACGCCGGCTCGGCCTGGCTGAAGAGCAACGCCGCGGCTTTCGAGGGCCAGTACGTCAGCAGCCGGCGCGCCTTCCACGGGCTGGAGAAGTTCGTCGGCCTGCTGAACGGGCGGGTGACGGTGGCCGTCAGCCCGGACGGACGGCTGCTGATCCGCGGCTTCGACTCCGCAAGCGCCTGGGTCCCGCAGGGAACGGACGGCGTCTTCCGCGAGGTCGGCGGCTGGCGGACCATCGTTTTCGCCATGCAGGACGGGCGCGCGACCGGCTACTACAACAGCAGCGGCGTGGCCAAATACGCCAAGGTCGGCCTGCTGGGCGGCCAGGGCTGGCTGGGCTGGCTCACGGCCCTGACGGCCATCGCCGCGATCGCGACCCTGGCCGGCATCCCGATGCGGGGCCGACGCGACAGCCGCGAGACGCCGATGCAGCGCCGCGCCAGCCTGATCCAATCGCTGCAGGCCGTGCTGTGGCTGGCCGCGATCGGCGCGACCCTGGTCTGGCTGTCCAAGACCGGCGACGTGGCGGCGATCTTCTTCGACTGGCCGGGCGCCTGGCTGCTGATAGCCTCGTCCTGCGCCCTGGTGGCGGCGGTGCTTTCGGTGATCGCCCTGGGCCTGACGCCCTTCGTCTGGCGGGGCGGCCGCCGGGTCGAGAGCTGGACGGTCGGGCGCAAGCTGGCCTTCTCCGCGACGGTGCTGATCTACCTCGCCTACTCGGCCCTGCTGACGATCTGGGGGGCGATCTTCCCTTGGGCCGGCTGACCCTCGGCGACTTGAGGATCGTCCGCGTCAATCGGTCTCGCTGACGGCACGCCCTTCGCACGGTCAACCTCATCGGGGACTGTGCGGGGGCGCATCGTGTCAAAACAGGACATCACCATCCACGCCGTGGCGGGACTGCTCGCCTGGGTCATGGCCACGGCCTACTACGCCGCGTTCGGCGGGGCGCTGCTGGAGCGGGCCTTCTGGTTCTACGCGGCCAACGCCTTCATGGTCGGCGCTGGCGTGCTGTTCCTGTTCCGAGCCGCGATCCAGATCGCCCGCACCAGCCCCCGGCGACGGCCCCGCCACGCGGCGGCGTTCGCGGCCCCGGGGCTGATCGGCGGGACCCTGACCCTGATCTTCCTGACCGATCTGTTCCCGCACCTGCAGCCGGTCAGCGTGGGGCGCTACGGAGCCTTCCTGTTCGTCGGCTACGCCATGGTCGCCTACGCCGCCTTCGAACCCTGGTTCAAGCCAGCCGCGTCACCCGCACGCTGATCCGCTCGCGGCCGCCGGGCCGCCGCTCGACCAGCAGCCGGGCGACCTGGGAGTCATCGTGGAAGGTGTAGCCCTTGATGGCGTCCAGGATCGCCTTGGCCAGGTTGTCCAGGTCCAGCCAGGGCGGATCGCCTTCGTAGTCCATCAGGATCTCGACGGCGAAGTCGCCCCAGGCCGGCCGCGCCCCGCGCCATTCCTTGCGGAAGAACTCGTAGATCAGCGGCTTGTAGTACTTGGCCTGGGTGGTCAGCCCGTCGACGACGATCTCGAACACGCCGTCCGCCTCGCGCGCGCGCACCTTGCCCCGGCCTGTCCATTCGTCGTCCATCAGCGCCCTGTAGCAGACGGGCGCTCGCCGCGTCAGTGACCCTTGGCGCGATGCACGCGGGCGCACCAGACGACGCCGGCGATCAGGCTGGCGATGGCGATCCATTCCAGGCCGGTCGGCAGGCGCTTCTCCCAGACGAAGCCGTAGAGCAGCGCAAACAGGGTCTCGAACACGATCATCTGCCCGGCCAGGGTCAACGGCAGCAGGCGGCTGGCGCGGTTCCAGAAGCCGTTGCCCAGGATCGAGGCCAGGATCGCGATGCCGGCGCTGACGCCCAGGAACAGCCCCCAGTCGGTCTCCCCGTGTCCGCCCTGCCCCGGCGCGAGAAACGCCGGAACCGCCAGGACCAGGGCCAGGGCGCCGGTGGTCACGCCGGTCAGCAGGCTCCAGTCATGGCCGGAGATGTCGGGCCGCCGCTCCAGCCAGCGGGTGTTCCAGACCGAATAGACCGTCCAGGACAGCAGCGCCCCGAAGGCGCAGGCCAGCCCCGCCGCACGGGTCAGCGGGTCGTGGGCGGTCTTGTCGTTGGCCAGGGCCTCCCAGCCGACCAGCACCACGCCGAGCAGGCACAGCGCCAGCGGTCCGGCCAGGCGGCGGAAGCGGATCGCGCCGGCGAACCGCGTCCCGGCCACGCTGACGACCACCGGCACCAGCCCGACGATCAGGGCCGCTGCGGCTCCGCCCGCCCACCAGACGGCGTTGGCCAGGAACAGGTAGTAGAGGATGTTGCCCAGCAGGCTCAGCCCGGCCAGGGCGCGCCATTCCGCCCCGCCAATCATCGCCGCCACGGCTTTCCACCGCGGCGCCAGCAACAGGGCGGCGATCAGGCCGTAGGCCAGGTAGCGGCCGGCCGACACCTGCGCCGCCGAGAAGTCCTTGAGCAGCTGCGGCGCCAGGAACACCAGCCCCCAGACGGCGCCGGCGGCGACGCCGTTGGCGACGCCCAGCGGGATCTGCCGGTTCCGATCGATGGGGTCCGTCGCGTTCATGACGGTCGGATAGCGGTTCCGCGGCGCGCCGTCTTGACCGAGCCTCGCCGATCCTGGGCCCAGGCTAGCGCCGGTGCGCCTTCCGGTAGGCCGCCGGGGTCAGGCCCGTGGCCCGCCGCAAGGCGCGGGTCAGGGCGCTCTGGTCGGAGTAGCCGGCCTGGAAGGCCAGCTGGGCGATCGGAAGGTCCGTGCCGGCCAGGCTCTCCTGCACCGCCTTCAGGCGCTGATCGGTAAGCCACTGCTGCGGCGTCGTATCCAGCTCCCGTCGGAAATGGGCGTGCAGGCGGCTGACGCTCATCCCGGCCTCGCCGGCCATCCGCTCGACCGTCCAGGCCCGCCCGGGCGCCGCCTCGATCCGGCGCAGCAACGATCCCAGGCGCGAGGCGCGCTCCGGCTCGGCCGTCAGGGCGCCGAGCAGCAGCGGCAGGCCGTGGCGCGTCACCGCCTGCGGCACGAAATCGCCGCTCCGGCTCAGGTCGATGAACTCGATCAGCCGACGCGCCGCCGCCGGGATCGACAGGAAGGGATCGCGCGACAGCCGCTCGAGCGCCGCCTCGTCAAGCTCCGAGGTTTTGCAGTCGATGATCAGGAAGCGGTTCTCGCCCCGCCCGAGCTGGTCGTGGTCGGTCTGTTCCGGCACGAACGCGGCCCGGGCCACGTCCAGCCGTCCGCCCCGGCCGCCGACCTCGATCTCCAGCTCGCCCAGCACGGGCAGCACAAACTGGACGTGCGCATGCCGGTGCATGACGCCGCCGACGCCGTAGCTGCGGAAGCTGAGGGAGGGGTTCTCGGTCACCTCGGCATTGTCGCACAGGCCGTCCGGCCAGGAAATTGCGCCCAAACCCTTGCGGTCCCGGCTCCGAGGGCTAAACCAGCCCGGCAAGTTGACGCCCCGGGAAAGACCATGACCAAGACGCGCATTGAAACCGACACCTTCGGCCCGATCGAGGTCGCCGCCGACCGCTACTGGGGCGCCCAGGCGCAGCGTTCGCTGGGCAACTTCAAGATCGGCTGGGAGAAGCAGCCCCTGCCCGTCGTCCGGGCCCTGGGCATCGTCAAGCGCGCCGCCGCCGAGACCAACCGCGACCTGGGCAAGCTGGATGCGAAGCTGGCCGACGCCATCATCCAGGCCGCCAATGAGGTCATCGAGGGCAAGCTGAACGACCACTTCCCGCTGGTCGTCTGGCAGACCGGCTCGGGCACCCAGTCGAACATGAACGCCAACGAGGTGATCTCGAACCGCGCCATCGAGATCCTGGGCGGCGAGATGGGCAGCAAGAAGCCCGTCCACCCGAACGACCACGTCAACATGAGCCAGTCGTCGAACGACACCTATCCGACGGCCATGCACGTGGCCTGCGCCGAACAGGTGGTCTCCGACCTGCTGCCGGCCCTGAAGCATCTGCACGCGGCCCTGAAGGCCAAGAGCGAGGCCTGGGCCCACATCATCAAGATCGGCCGCACCCACACCCAGGACGCCACCCCGCTGACGCTGGGCCAGGAGTTCGGCGGCTACGCCCAGCAGGTCGAGAACGGCATCGAGCGCATCGAACAGACCCTGCCCAAGCTGATGCAGCTGGCCCAGGGCGGCACCGCCGTCGGCACCGGCCTGAACGCCCCGGTCGGCTTCGCCGAGATGGTGGCCGAGAAGATCGCCGGCATCACCGGCCTGGCCTTCACCACCGCCCCGAACAAGTTCGAGGCCCTGGCCGCGCACGACGCCATGGTCTTCAGCCACGGCGCGATCAACACCGTCGCCGCCAGCCTGTTCAAGATCGCCAACGACATCCGCTTCCTGGGCTCCGGCCCGCGCGCGGGCCTCGGCGAGCTGAACCTGCCGGAGAACGAGCCGGGCAGCTCGATCATGCCGGGCAAGGTCAACCCGACCCAGTGCGAGGCCCTGACCCAGGTCTGCGCCCAGATCTTCGGCAACCAGGCGACCATCACCTTCGCCGGCGCCAGCGGCCATTTCGAGCTGAACGTCTTCAACCCGGTGATGGCCTACAACTTCCTGCAGTCGGTCCGCCTGATGGCCGACGCGGCGATCAGCTTCACCGACAACTGCGTCGTCGGCATCGAGCCGCGCGAGGACAACATCCGGCACGGTCTCGAGAACAGCCTGATGCTGGTCACCGCCCTGAACGGCAAGCTGGGCTACGACCTGTGCGCCAAGATCGCCAAGACCGCCCACAAGAACGGCACCACCCTGCGCGAGGAGGCCGTCGGCGGCGGCTACCTCACCAACGAGGAGTTCGACGAGTGGGTGCGCCCGGAGAAGATGATCTCGCCGGGGTGAGCGCGGCGCTCCACAGAGGCTGAACGGCGGACGGCGCAGCTTCCTTGGAGCCGCGCCGTTTCTGTATCGAGCGGACGATTGTACCCTGCGGGCGCATCGGCGAAGGTCACGCCATGACCGGCCTGACCCGCCCCTACTGGATCGCCGCCGAGTTCGTTCGCGGCGAGGGCTGGGACGACGACGCCTATCCGTTCAACCTGCCGGTCGTGCGGCGGACGGACAGCCTCGCCTTCCATCCCCGCGTGACCTTCCTGGTCGGCGAGAACGGCTCGGGGAAGTCAACGCTGATCGAGGCCTTGGCAGTGGCCTGGGGCTTCAACGCCGAGGGCGGCTCGCGCGACCACCGCTTCGCGACGCACGACAGCCACTCCGTTCTGCACCAGCACATCCGGCCCGTCCGGAACAGCAGGGATCCCAGGCCGCACGACGGCTTCTTTCTGCGGGCCGAGAGCTTCTTCAACGTCGCCACCTACCTCGAGCAGACCGGCGGCACACGCTATGGGCCTCGGTCGCTGCACCAGCAGTCGCACGGCGAGGCCTTCTTCTCCCTGTTCGAGAACCGGCTGGCGGGCGACGGCCTCTACATCATGGACGAGCCCGAGGCGGCGCTGTCGCCCAGCCGGCAGCTGTCGTTCCTGGCCAAGCTGCACGAGCTGGTGCTGGCGCGGTCGCAGCTGATCATCGCCACCCATTCGCCGATCATCCTCGGCTATCCGGACGCCTGGATTTACCAGGCCTCGGAGCATGGGCTGGAGCGGGTCGCGTACGAGGACACCGAACACTACCAGATCACCCGCGGCTTCCTGAACCGGCGGCAGACCTATCTGGACATCCTGATGGAGCCCGACCCGGACGCGCCGAAGCCGCGATAAAGGGGACATGTAAGCGGAGCGTACGTGTCCCCCGTTCACGGGGACACGCACCGCTGCGCGGAGCATGTCCCCTCTCGGCTAGGGCTTCTTGACAACGACCTTGCCGATCGGCGCCACGGCCACGGCGGCCAGCTGCAGGTCCTTGATAGCGAAGGGGATGCCGATGATGCTGATGGCCTCCGCCAGGGCGATCAGCAGGTGCGACAGGGCGATGTACCAGCCGCCGAGCACGAACCAGATCACGTTCAGCACGCAGCCGACCGGCCCGGTGCCGAGGTCGCCCTGCCCGTTCAGCACATCGCGCGAGACGATCTCCTTGCCGTACGGCCAGAAGGCGAAGCCCGCGATCCGCCAGGCCGCGCCGGTATACGGCAGCCCCACGACGGTGATCGCCAGCAGCGCGCCGCCGAGCAGCCACAGCAGGCCCGACAGCCAGCCGCCGAAAATGAACCACAGGATGTTGAGCAGCAGTCTCAAAGGATCGCCCCCAGGCTAAGGTCTCTCGATGCAAGACGTGGTGAACATCGCGCGGGTTGTCGAGACTCTGCCGGATGAATTCGAGGTCATCCTGGCGGACGCGGCGTCCGAAGGCGTCCGCAACATGGCCCTGCTCGCGCGGCAGTGGGCGAGCGGAGAACAGCGCTTCGAGGAGCCGGGCGCGCTGTTCGCGGCGCGGGTGGGCGGCGCCCTGGCCGGGGTCGGCGGCGTCTCGCCGGAAACCGGTCCGGGCGAACCGGCCATGCGGATGCGTCGGCTCTACGTCCGGCCGGACTTCCGGCGGATGGGCGTCGCGCGGGCGCTGGCCGGGGCGATGATGCAGCAGGGCTTCCAGGCCGCGCCGCGGCTGACCGTCAACGCGGCCGCCTCGGTGGCCGCTGGACCGTTCTGGGCGGCGATGGGTTTCGAGCCGTCGGACCGCCGGGACGCCACCCACATCGCGAGATTGTAGTTGCCGGTTTGTTCACCCCAGGCGTAAGCTCTCGCCATGGACAGGCCCGAGGCCCCCGCCCCGTCGATCGATCCCGAGCTGCTGGAACAGGCGGCCCGGCTGGGTCTCGACACGACCGGCTGGACGGAGCGCGACCTGCGGCTTCACCTGCAAAAGGTCGATCCGGCGGGCGGCGAGGCGCGTGCGAAGCGCTGGGCCGACGAGAACGCCGAGGCGATCCGCCGGCACGGCGAACGGATCGAACGAGAAGGCTGTTTCGGCGAGGAATGGCGACGCTGGTGACGCGCCAGTTCGACATCATCCGAAACCCGGACGGAGCGCGGCGGTCGATCGTTCCCTACATCCTCGTTCTACAATCGCACTACGCGCCCATGGCGACCACAATCGTCGCGCCAATCCGTCGGAAGACCCACGCCGAGGGCCATGCCGAGATCGAAGTGCCGATTAGCGTGCAAAATGAAGACTGCGCGGTGATGGTCGCCGAGCTCGCCCACCTGCCCTCACGCATGCTGGGCCGGTCGATCGACAATCTTTCCCGCCAGGAGGACGACATCCGCCGGGCGCTGGACCGGCTGTTCACCGGCTTCTGATCGTCTCCGCCGCCGCCCAGACGGGATCGACGGCCAGGTCAGCGAGATCCGGTTCGCGCAGGATCTCGACCGGCTGGTCCGGCCGGATCGGGCGCGGGGCGCTGAGGGCCGGGTTGCTGTCGCGCGAGAACAGCACCACGCCCGGGCAGCCGGCGGCGATCACCACATGCATCGGACCGGTGTCGTTGCCGACCGCCAGGGCCGCGCCCCGCGCCAGGCTGGCGATGTCGCCGAGCGAGGTCTTGCCGACCAGGCTGACCGCGCCGGGCGCCGCGGCCAGGATCACGTCGGCCAGGGCCTGCTCCTCGGCGCCGTGGCCCAGAACCGCCGGCGTGATCCCCCGCCCCAGCAGCCGCGCCGCCAGCGCGCCGAAACGATCCGCCGGCCAGCGCTTGGCCGGCCGGTGCGGCGCGCCGCCCGGCGCCAACAGCGCATAAGGCGCGGAAAGATCGAACTTGCCGTCCTGTCCGTTCAGCCAGCTGATGTCGGGCGGCCCGACGTCGGCGATCCCGGCGATGGTGAGCTGGTTGCGCTGTGAATCCTGGATGTGGAGCCGGTCCCGCTCGGCGCCGCCGTAGTGGAAGACCGCGCCCGGCGCGTTGCCCGACCAGGCCGGTCGGTTCGGCCAGAGCAGCTGGAAGTAACGGACCGTGCGGCTCTGGGTCTGCAGATCGTAGACACGGTCGAACCGCGCGGCGCGCAGTCGGCGCAGCAGCCGCCAGACGGCCGGCAGGTCCGACCAGCTGGGACGGCCGTCGCTCCAGACCTCGTCGAACCAGCCCGTGGCCTGTCCCATCCCGACATAGGGCTTGGTGGTCAGCAGCACGATATGGGCGTCGGGATGGGCGGCGCGGATCGCCTTCATCGGCCCGGTCGCCTGGATGAAGTCGCCCAGCGCCGACAGCTTGATGACCAGGATGCGCTCGCCCACGGCGGGCCGCGTCACGCGCGCCGGCTGACGGCGAAGTCGGCCAGGTCCTCCAGCGCCGTGCGCCAGCTGTTGGAGGTCATCGGCGAGAGCGCCGTCTTGGCCTTGTCGGCGAAGTCGGCGGCGAGATCGAGCGTGGACTCCAGCGCCCCGCTCTTGCGGATCAGCTCGCAGGCGCGGGTGAAGTCGGCGTCGGTCTGTTCGCGTCGGCCGATGGTGCGCTCCCAGAAGCCCTGCTCGGCCGCGCCCGTGCGCTCGATGGCCAGCAGCAGCGGCAGGGTCGCCTTGCCTTCCCGGAAGTCGTCGCCCGCGTTCTTGCCCAGGTCCGCCGTGGCGCCGCCGTAGTCCAGCGCGTCATCGGCCAGCTGGAAAGCCAGGCCCAGGTTCAGGGCGTAGTCCCGCATCGCCTGGATCTGCTCGTCCGGCGCGCCGGCGCTGACGGCCCCCGCCTCAGCGGCGGCGGCGAACAGCTCAGCCGTCTTGGCGCTGATGATCTGCAGATAGACGTCCTGCGACAGGTTCAGGTCATGAGCCCGGGTCAGCTGCAGGACCTCGCCCTCGGAGATCACGCCCGAGGCCCGGGCCAGGATGTCCAGCGCCCGCAGCGACCCGGCCTCGACCATCAGTTCGAAAGCCTTGGCGAACAGGAAGTCGCCGACCAGCACGCTGGACGGCGCGCCCCAGATCAGATGGGCGGCGACCTTGCCGCGCCGAAGTTCCGAGGAGTCGACCACATCGTCGTGCAAGAGCGTGGCGGTGTGGATGAACTCCACCGCCGCGGCCAGCTTCAGGCAGGCGTCGTCGCGGGCGCCGGCCAGCCGGGCGCTCGCCACGGTCAGCAGCGGCCGCAGGCGCTTGCCGCCGGCGTTGATCAGGTGATCGGCCAGGGCCGGGATCACCGCCACCGGGCTCTGCATCCGGGCGACGATGATGTTGTTGATCTCGACGATATCCTCGGCGGCGAGATGGCTCAGCACCTCGACGGAGCCCTTGGGTCGGGCGACGGCCGTGCTGGCTGCGTCCAAGATCGTCTGCTCCTCGGCTTCCCGCCCGGCCCGGCGCCGTTGCGGGAGTCATCATGGGCGGGATAGGTCACGGAACGGACGAGCACAAGACCGAGATGGCGCCCTCATGGATGTAACCGAGGACCAGCTGCTGAACGGAAGGGTCCGCCTTCGCCAGCCCGCGCGCGGCTATCGCGCCGGTATGGACGCGGCTCTGCTGGCGGCCGCCTGCGACGCCGACGCCGGCGGACGGGTCCTGGAGGCCGGCTGCGGCGCGGGCGGGGCGCTGCTGGCGGCGGCGACCCGACGCGACGCCGCCTGCTTCACGGGCCTGGAGCGCGACCCGGCGGCGGCGGCGCTCGCTCGCGAGAACGCGAGCTTGAACGGCCTTTCCGATCGCGTCGAAGTTATCGCGGGCGACGTTCAGGCCGGCCTCAAAGCCTTGGGCCTGGCGCCCTTCGACGCGGTGATGGCCAATCCGCCGTTCTTCGACGATCCGGGAGAGCTGCGCGCCCCGGCGCCCGAGAAGACCGGCGCCTGGATGGCCGACGGCGGGCTGGCGGCCTGGACGGGCTTCCTGCTCAAGGCCGCGCGCGAGGGCGGAACCATCACTGTGATCCACCGCGCCGACCGGCTCGCCGACCTTCTGGCGCAGCTGGCGCCCAAGGCCGGCTCCTTCCGCATCCGCCCCGTCCAACCCTACGCCGACCAGCCGGCCAAGCGAGTGATCGTGCGGGCGATCAAGACCGGCAGGGCGCCGCTGATCCTGCTGCCGCCGCTGGTCCTGCACGACCGCTCGGACGCCAAGCACACGACCGAGGCCGAGGCTATCCTCCGGGGCGAGGCCGCCCTCCCCTGGACCTAGCCGCCGTACACTCTCGACAGCACGAAGGCCGTGGTTAGCACCACCAGCACCATCATCAGCAGGCCAATGCGCGGATAGTCGAGGAAGCGATAGCCGCCCGGCCCCATGACCAGCAGGTTGTTCTGGTGGCCGATCGGCGTGAGGAAGTCCGACGAGGCTCCGATCAGCACCGCCAGCAGGAAGGCGTCCGGCGGCGCGCCCAGGGCGACCGCCGCCTGCATCGCCACCGGCCCCATGACGATGGCGGTGGCGACGTTGTTCAGGAACATCGAGAAGATCGCGGTGGCCAGGGTCATCGCCGCCAGCGCCCAGAACAGGGTCATGTCGCCCATGGCGTGACTGAGCCAGGCCGCGGCGATCTCGGACGCGCCACTGTCGCCGAAGCTCTTGCCGACCGGGATCATCGCGCCCAGCAGCACGATCACCGGCCAGTCGATCGAGCGATAGACCTCGTCGGCGGGGAGCAGGCGCAACACGATCATCAGCCCGGCCGCCGCCACGAAGGAGAGCGCCGCCGGCACGCCGAACGCGGCCGTGGCGACGACCGCGGCCGCGTAGACGAGCACGCTGACCACCGCTCTCCGGGGCTTGGGCGGCGCGGTCAGACGCCGATCCAGCTGCAACAGCCGGCCGTAGCGGATGTACTCGGCCAGTACGCCGGCAGGCCCCTGCACCACGATCTGGTCGCCGGCCCGCAGGGTCATGGCGCGCAACGGCCGCCGCTCGCGCGCCATACGGTCCCCGCCGGCGATGACCTGCAACTCGCCGTCGGTCTGGGCGTCGACGACGCCGTAGGAGAAGCCGATCAATGGCGAGCCGTCGCCAACCACCAGTCGCGCGGTGGCGGCGTCGTCCGTGTTCATCCGGCGGGCCTCGAAGCGCAGATCCAGGGGCTTGGCCGCCACCCACGGATCAGTTCGCGCCGAGACGATCAGGCAGTCGCCGGGCTGCACGAGATCGTCGCCCGCCAGCACCACGCGCGCATGGTCGCGCCAAACCGCCAGCAGCGAGACCTCCGCCTCGCGCAGGGCCTGCTGCACGTCCTCGTAGCGGCGATTGAAGTTCAGGGGCGCCCACAGCTCGAACACCCGCAGGGAGGCGTCCTCGTCCATCGCAGCGCCGGAGTCCCGCTTGGGCGCCAGCCGCCAGCCGGCGATCATCAGATAGGCCAGCCCGACCAGGGTCACCGCCCCGCCGACCAGGGTCATGTCGAAGAACTGGAACGGCGCGCCAAGCTGCTCCTCGCGCACCGAGGACAGGATCAGGTTGGCGGGCGTGCCGATCAGGGTGGTCATTCCGCCGAGGATGGTGGCGAACGACAGCGGCATCAGCCCGATCGCCGGCGACATCCGGCCGTCGCGGCAGATGCGGATCATCACCGGCATGGTGATCGCTAGAGCGGCGATATTGTTCATGAAGGCCGACAGCGCCGCGCCCAGAACCAGCACCACCGCGATCCGCACCGGCAGCGGCGCGCCGCGCGGCATCAGGGCCCGGACCAGCATGGTCGCCGCGCCCGAAAGTTCGACCGCCCGGCCGATCACAAGCACCGCCGCCACGGTGATCACGGCGCTGTCGCCGAAGCCGGCGAACGCCTCGCCCGGCCGCACCAGGCCCAACAGCACCGCCGCCAGCAACGACAGCACCGCGACCAGGTCGTGACGGACCTTGTCGCTGGCGAACAGCGCCAGCGTGATCAACAGCAGCCCGGCGCTCAGCACGGCCGGCGATATGGTCGGTAGTTCCGGAAGCAGCCCCATCACGGGGCTAACGCCCGGGCGGCGAGAGCGTTGCCTCTACTCGGCGTACTGCCGCACAGCCTCCAGGCAGAGCTGCAGACCCGTGACGTCGTCCATCACGTCGGGGGTGACGATCACGAAGAGCCGCCGCGCCTCGGCCCAGAGCATCGCCGTCTCGGGCAGGCCGAAGTCCTCGATCAAGGCCCCAGAGGCGTCGCGCCAGACGCCGTCCTCGTCAAGCTGAGCGCCGATATGGGCGTCGATGCGGTCGCGATACTCCGCGTCCTCTTCGGCCGGGATGTTCATCCAGGCGAAGACCGGCTTGCCGAGACCGGATAGGAAGCCCGCTTCGAACGCCGTCCCCGGATCCGCGGCCGGCCCGCGCCAGGGCGTCAGGTTGACGATGGCGGCGTCCGCCTTGCGCATGCGCGCCACGCGTTCGGCATAGATCTCGCGCGCCATGACCTCGCCCGGCTCCAGCTCTCGCAGAGCGCTGGTGTCGGGCAGCAGCATCGAGAAGCCGGCGGCTTCGCACAGCGCCTGGCGCAGCGCGAAGTGCGCCCCGACGTTCGGGTACCAGACCTCGGGTCCGGCCAGATACAGATTCTCGACACGACGGCTCATGGGCGGACTGTTACGCCGCCGCGGGGCTGATCGCCAGACCTTCGACGCCGCCTAGCGGGCTACGGAGCGGGTGAACAGCGCCGCGACGCTGGTTTCGACGCCTGGGTTCAGCACGCAGGCCGAGCCGTTGCCGATCGGCTTGCAGCCGACCCATTCGACCGTCCAGGCGGACCCATAGCCGCCGGTGGACTGTGCGGTCAGCACGACCTCGCTGTTGCGCCGGACCCAGAGCCAGCACTGACGGTTCTCCTGGGTGACATAGCGATACTCCGCGCCGCCGCAGGTCACGCCGACCGGCGCGCTGACCACATAGGTCTTCGGATCCATGTCGCCGCCGGCGGCGACGGTCAGGCGCACGTCCGCGGCGGCTGTGATCTCAAGCTCCGATACGGTCGGCGCCGCCGTCGTGGCCTGGAGGGCGTGCGCCGCCCCGCCGACGCCGAGCAACATTATCCCCAGAACCAGCCCGCCGACGATGCGCATGTGCTTCTCCCATCCACCCCTGGGGTGAAGAGTGGCCAGATCCACGCGCCGCGCAACCAGATTGTTCGGGGCCAGAAACACCAACGCCGGCGGATACGGGATCCGCCGGCGCCGCCGCCGTCCTGTGAGGGACTGCGATCAGTTCTTGGTCTTGTCGACCAGCTGGCCCTTGGTGATCCAGGGCATCATGCCGCGCAGGCGGGCGCCGACCTCTTCGATCTGATGCTCGGCGTGACGACGGCGGACGGCCTTGAAGCTGGGCTGGCCCACCGCGTTCTCCTGCATGAAGTCGCGCACGAAGCGGCCCTCCTGGATGTCGGTGAGGATCCGCTTCATCTCGGCCTTGGTGTCCGAGGTCACGACGCGGGGACCGCTGACGTAGGCGCCGTACTCGGCCGTGTTGCTGATCGAGTAGGACATGTTCGAGATGCCGCCCTCGTAGATCAGGTCCACGATCAGCTTCACCTCGTGCAGGCACTCGAAATAGGCCATCTCCGGCGCGTAGCCGGCTTCCACCAGGGTCTCGAAACCGGCCCGGATCAGTTCGGCCAGGCCGCCGCAGAGCACGGCCTGCTCGCCGAACAGGTCGGTCTCGCACTCCTCGCGGAAGTTGGTCTCGATGATGCCCGAGCGGCCGCCGCCGATGGCGGAGGCGTAGGCCAGGCCGAGATCCATGGCGTTGCCGGTGGCGTTCTGATGCACCGCGATCAGGCAGGGCACGCCGCCGCCCTTCAGGTACTCGCCGCGCACCGTGTGGCCCGGGCCCTTGGGCGCGACCATCAGGACGTCGACGGTCGATTTCGGCTCGATCAGGCCGAAGTGCACGTTCAGGCCGTGGGCGAACAGCAGGGCGGCGCCGTCGCGGATGTTCGGGGCGATCTCGTTCTCGTAGATGCCGCGCTGCAGCTCGTCCGGCGCCAGGATCATGATGGCGTCGGCCCAGGCGGCGGCCTCGGCGACGGTCATGACCTTGACGCCCTCGGCTTCGGCCTTCTTGGCCGAGGCAGAGCCGGGACGAAGGGCTACGGCTACGTTCTTCACGCCGGAGTCGCGAAGGTTAAGGACGTGCGCGTGACCTTGGCTGCCATAGCCTACAACGGCGATCTTACGGTCCAGGATACGGGCCAGATCAGCGTCGCGGTCGTAATAGACGCGCATGATTTTTTCTCCGGTTGGCTCAAAAGCGCTGCGGGTGCGCAACGGCGCCGCAGCAAAGGCCGGGCTATCGAGCGGAAAATTGCGCAAAGGTCAAGGGTCCGCGCTCAAAAGCGAAGGCCCCGGGCTATCCCGGGGCCTTCGCGGTCGCGGAAGCCGCTACCAGAACAGTCCGTAGTAGACGGCTAGGACGCGGCCGCTCCAGATGTCGACCAGCAGGGCGTCGTCGCCGACGCGCACCCATTCGGTGCCGATCGGCGGGATCGGCAGGCCGTAGGCGCCCCAGCCGAGGTAGTAGCTCGGCGTGAACCAGCCCCAGGGCAGGACGTCGCCGTAGGACCAGTGCCGGACGTACCAGCCGCTGGGATAGCGATAGCTCGGCGCGCGGTAGCGACGCGGCGCATGGTACTCACGCCGCCACTGGCGGGAGTCGTACCAGCGGCGGTTCCGGTCGCGGTCCCGGAGCTGACGCCCCTCGCCCGGACGCCGGCCGTCCCAGCGGCGATCGCCGCGGTCGTGGTCGCGCTCCCAGCCGCCGGGTCCCGGTCGTCCCGGATAGCGATCCGGCCGGCCGTCGTTGTCGCGGTCCCAGCCGCCGGGGCGGCCCGGCTGACCCGGCTGGCCCGGCTGGCCTGGACGGCCAGGCTCTCCCGGGCGACCGGGCTCCCAGGGACGCCCTGGTTCTCCCGGGCGGCCGGGGCGGTCGGGGCGATCCCAGCCCCCCGGACGGTCCGGACGATCCGGCCTGTCCCAGCCGCCCGGCCGTCCCGGCTGAGAGGGTTGCGACGGTTGCGAGGGGCGATCCGGACGATCCCAACCGCCGCCCGGCCGGTCGGGCCTGTCAGGACGGTCGGGTCTGTCAGGACGGTCGGGTCTGTCAGGGCGACCAGGTCTGTCGGGGCGATCCGGACGGTCCCAGCCGCCGGGACGTCCGGGCTGGGCAGGACGATCGGGACGCTCCCATCCGCCCGGTTGCGGGCGGTCGGGACGGTCCGGACGCTGGGGCCGCTCCCAACCGCCGGGCCGACCGCCGCCGTCAGGGCGCGGTCCACGATCCGGCCGCGCCTCGGGTTGCGCCGGCCCCTGCGGCCCCGGCTGCGGCCGGTCTCCACGGTCTCCGCCGCGCGAAGGCCTGTCGCCGCGCCGCGGCTGCTCCGTCTCCGACTGCGCCTGGTCGCCTCGTCCCTGGGGTTGGGCGACCGCCGCCGTGCTGGCCATCAGGCTCAGCACCAGCGCCGTGGTGAGGGTCTTTTTCATATCCGTCTCCATGGGGCCGCCACTCGGACGCGCCCCGCTGGTCCCTTAACCCTACGGATGCGCTCGGCAATCTGAACGGTGCTTGAACGATCCGGCGGTCGGCGCCAGCTTGGCCGTCATGACCGCGACCCCCATGGACGTCATCGGCTTCTGGCAGGCCGCAGGCCCGCAAAAGTGGTTCACCAAGGACCCTCGCTTCGACGAGGCCATCCGCCTGCGGTTCGAACCGGTGCACTTCGCCGCCGCACGGGGCGAGTACGACGCCTGGCGGGAGACGGCGGAAGGTTGCCTGGCGCTGTTGATCCTGCTGGATCAGTTCCCGCGCAACCTGTGGCGCGGCTCAGGCCACGCCTTCGCCGCCGATCCGCTGGCGCGCGCCGTGGCCCGCCGCGCGGTCCAGGCCGACTTCGACCAGGAGGTCGAGCCGGCGCTGCGGCCGTTCTTCTATCTGCCGTTCGAACATTCCGAGGACCCGGCCGATCAGGACCTGTCGGTGACCCTCTGCGAAGCCCACCGCGACGCGACGGGCGACGAGGACACCCTGAAGTGGGCCGTCATCCATCGCGACATCATCGCGCGCTTCGGCCGCTTCCCGCATCGCAACCGCAGCCTCGGCCGCGAGACCACGGCGGAGGAGCAGGCCTTCCTCGACGACGGCGGCTTCTCGGGCTGAGGGCGGCTAGCAGCCGGTGCTGGGGCTGCAGGACTGGGTCTGGGTGCGCCCCTGCATGGTGCTCAACGCAGCCTGGGCCGTCTCGCTTCGCGTATCCCATTGAGCCGCCGTCTTGCAGACCTTGCGGCCAAAGCGCGAGTTGGGCTTGAGCTCCTCGCGGCAGATCTTCCGGTTCGGATCGTTCCGCACCACCTGGAGCGTGGTTTCGGTCTTCGCGGGAGCCGGCGGCGACGGCGGCGTCTTGGCGGCCGGCTCCGCCGCGGCCATCATCAGGGTCAACGTCAAGATGAGCATGTGGTCCCTCCCCGGGGAAACATTGATCGATGATCGCCGGTTGTGGAGCATCCGGCAAGAGTTGGGGACAACACTCCGTCATCGCCGCCCGTCGCTCCCGCGAATCGGGCACAATCGGCCGCGACAGGAGCTTCAGGCATGACCGCCATCGCGCCGCTGTTCGCCGCCCCGCCGGCGAGCGATCCCCAGCATCCGGAACGCCAGTACCTGGCGCTCCTGCAGGACATCCTGCGCAATGGCGTCCAGCGCGGCGACCGCACCGGCACGGGCACCCTGGGCGTCTTCGGCCGTCAGATGCGCTTCGATCTGGCGCAGGGCTTTCCGCTGCTGACCACCAAGAAGCTGCACCTCAAGTCGATCATCCTCGAGCTGCTGTGGTTCCTGCGCGGCGACACCAACGTACGCTGGCTGCAGGAACGGGGCGTCAGCATCTGGGACGAATGGGCCGACGAGGGCGGCGAGCTCGGCCCGGTCTACGGCCGGCAATGGCGCTCCTGGGCCGCCCCGGACGGCCGGGTCATCGACCAGATCACGGCGGTGATCGAGAGCCTGAAGACCAATCCCAACAGCCGCCGTCACATCGTCAGCGCCTGGAATCCGGCCGACGTCGACGACATGGCCCTGCCGCCCTGCCACTGCCTGTTCCAGTTCTTCGTCGCGGACGGGAAGCTCAGCTGCCAGCTGTACCAGCGCAGCGCCGACGTCTTCCTCGGCGTGCCGTTCAACATCGCCAGCTACGCCCTGCTGACCCTGATGATGGCCCAGGTCACCGGCCTGAAACCGGGCGAGTTCGTCCATACCTTCGGCGACGCGCACCTGTACCTGAACCACGTCGACCAGGCGAAGGAGCAGCTCTCGCGCGAGCCGTACGCCTTCCCCGAGATGACCATCACGCCACGCGGCGACCTGTTCTCGTACGAGTACGAGGACTTCCAGCTGCGAGACTACCAAGCTCACCCGAGCATCAAGGCGCCGATCGCGGTGTAGGCGGTCCTCGAATCCGTCGTGCGTCCTTCGAGACGCTCGCAAGGCTCGCTCCTCAGGACGACGAGGTCAGAAAGCCCCCCACCTTCGTCATGGTGAGGAGCGGACCCTCAGGTCCGCGTCTCGAACCACGCAATTCGGCGCGCGACTTCTCTCCCGCAATCTTCCGCCTGCTCAAGCTTCCCGCCCCGCCCGACGCTGCGCTACACAAGCCCCATGAGCCTGATCCCCATCGCCCTCGGTCCTGTCGCCGTCGCCCGCAACGGCGTCATCGGGCGGGACAACGCCCTGCCCTGGCGGCTGAAGTCGGACCTGGCGATCTTCAAGCAGGTCACGATGGCCAAGCCCGTGATCATGGGCCGCAAGACCTGGGACAGCCTGCCGCGGAAGCCGCTGCCGGGCCGGCTGAACGTGGTGCTTTCGAAGGACGGCTCGTTCGCGCCCAAGGGCGCGGTGGCCTGCGAGGATTTCGCCGAGGCGCTGGAGATCGCCCGCGAACAGGCGGCCGAGGATGGCGCCGAGGAGATCTGCGTCATCGGCGGCGTGGCGCTGTTCAGGCTGGCCCTGCCGAAGGCCCGGCGCATGTATCTGACAGAAGTGGACGCCGAGCCACAGGGCGACGTCTATTTTCCGCCGTTCGCGGAAGAGGATTGGAAAGAGGTGCGGCGCGAGCCATATCCTGCGGGTGAAGGCGACGACCATGCCTTCGTCTTTCGCGTACTGGAGCGGAAATGATCGCACGACTGACGACGACTGCGGGCCTGGCGGCGACCCTGGCCCTGGCGGCCGGAACGGCCCAAGCGCTGCTGCCGCCGCAGTACTACGAGGAGGCGCGGACCAGCGCCCGCGACGTGCTGACCATCGAGATCTCCGGCGTCGGCAAGCCGTCGGGCGACTATGGCGACTGCGCGGTCAGCGGCACGGTGATCGAGGTCGAGCGCGGCTCGGCCTTTAAGGTCGGCCAGAACGCCACCCTGCAGGTCGCCTGCATCGCCGGCCCCGGCAGCCCCCCGCCCGGCCCGCGCATCTGGCACGACGTCAGCCGCCTGAACGGCGCCAAACGCCTCAAGGCCTGGACCAACGGCGGCGCGGTCGCCCGCGACCAGGTCGAACTGTTCGGCCGCCGCTGATGACGGCGGCCGCGGCGGTCCTGGCCGCCCTCGCCGTCGCGACGCCGTCCGACGCCTCGATGGACATCATCGAAGCCGCCCGCCGCGACGCGCCCAACGTCGTGGTCTTCCACGTGGTGCGGGTGCGAACGCCGCTGTTCCGCGACCAGGGGATCTGCACTGTCGACGGACGGGTGATCCGGTCCGAGCGCGGGACGCTGTTCGCGCCCGACGCCGCGATCCGGCTGAAGGTCCCCTGCGCCCGGCAGGACGCGAGGACGCCCGACGGGCCGGTTCGCTGGGTCGACATGCCGGCGCTGAAGCGTTCCGGTCACGGTCGCGCCCACCTTGACGAAAAAGGCGCCCTCGTCCTGGGCGAATACGAACTCTACGACTTGCACTGACCCTGCGTCAGTCGGTTCACTCTCTGCAAAACAAGCCAGAGGGAGCGAACCATGGAGATCGAGCTGGTCGCGGAGGGGCTGCGGTTCCCCGAAGGTCCCATCGCGATGCAGGACGGCTCGGTGATCCTCACCGAGATCGCCGGCCAGCGCCTGACCCGGATCACGCCGGATGGCCGCAAGGAGACCTTCGCCGAGACCGGCGGGGGACCGAACGGGGCCGCGATCGGGCCCGACGGCGCGGTCTGGGTGACCAACAACGGCGGCAGCTTCGACTTCCAGGAGATCAACGGCCTGCTGATCCCCGGCCCGACTCCGCCAAGTCACAAGGGCGGCTACATCCAGCGCATCGATCCGAAGACCGGCAAGATCGACACCGTCTACGACCAATGTGACGGCAAGCCCTTCAACGGACCCAACGACCTGGTCTTCGACAAGTCCGGCGGCTTCTGGTTCACCGACCACGGCTGCAGCACGCCGGAAGGCCGCAAGCACGGGGCGCTCTACTACGCCAGGGCCGACGGCTCGAAGGTCTCCCGCGTGCGCGAGCACATGATCTCGCCCAACGGCGTCGGCCTCTCGCCGGACGAAACGGTGGTCTACATGGCCGACACCATGCTCGGACGGCTCTGGGCCTTCGACATCGTCGAGCCCGGCGTCCTGGCCGAACCGCCGCCGTTCCAGCCTGGTCGGGTGGTCTGCAACCTGCCGGGCTATCAGCTGCTCGACAGCCTGGCCGTCGAGGCGAGCGGCAAGGTCTGTGTGGCGACCATCATTAACGGGGGAATCACCGTCTTCGACCCGTCGGGCGCGACCGAACACTTCCCCTTCCCCGACCTGCTGGTGACCAATATCTGTTTCGGCGGGCCCGAAATGACCACCGCCTGGGTCACAGCTTCCGGAACTGGGAAGCTTTACAGGGCGAAATGGCCACGCCCGGGCCTGAAACTGAACTTCAACGCCTGATTAAGCTCGCCAATACGTTGTCGGCGCTAGTCGAGCTTGGCGCACCCTGTTATCTAGCCGACGGCCTATTCAGGGAGAGGGCGTAGATGAAGATCACCACCCCCATGGTGTGGGCGAGCATGCTCGCCATGACGATTCCGGCGACCGGCGCTTGGGCGCAGACCAAGCCGGTCAAGCCGAGCGGCGCGCAGCGGATGCAGGTGGACGCGATGTCCCAGGTGCCGCAGTGCTCGCGCAAGCTCGGCACGCTGTCGATCATCGACGGCGACGACGTCGCGGGCTGGCGCCAGTACAATCTGGCTTCGCCGCAGAAGCTGCTGCGCGTGATCGTGCAGCGGTCGGGCTGTTTCAACCTCGTCGATCGCGGCGCCGGCCTCAACGCCGCCCAGATCGAGCGCGGCATCGGCAGCGACCTGGGCCTGCAGCGCGGCTCGAACGTCGGCAAGGGCCAGGTCAAGGCGGCTGACTACGTGCTGGTCGCCGAGGTGCAGGCCAAGGACTCCGACTCCGGCGGCAGCGCCGTGGCCGGCGCCGTGGGCGGCCTGATCGGCGGCGGCTTCGGCGCCCTGGTCGGCGGCATCAAGACCAAGAAGCTCGAAGCCAACACCGTCCTGTCGCTGACCAACGTCCGCACGACCGAGACGATCGCGGTCCAGGAAGGCTACGCGGCCAAGAACGACATCGGCTGGGGCGTCGGCGGCGGCGCGGGCTTCGGCGGCGCCGTGGGCGGCGGCTACGAAGACACCGAGATCGGCCGCATCGTCACGCTGTCGTTCATCAACGCCTACAGCAAGATGGTCGGCGAGCTGGGCCTGGCCACCAACGGCGGCCAGCCCGCCGCGGCCGCGGCTCCGGCCAAGACCTTCACCGCCACCCGCGCGATCAACATGCGCGCGGCGCCCGACGCCAAGGCCAAGCTGGTCCGCAGCCTGCCGATCGGCGCGACGGTCTATCCGACCGGCGAGAAGAACGGCATGTGGTGGCAGGTCGCCGACGAGAACGACAACGTCGGCTGGGTGCTGAACACCGGCCTGGAGCCCTCCCGGTAAGGAGGGCCGCAAGCTCGGCGATGGGCTGCTAGTACAGCACGCCCATCGCCTGGCGCTCGAACGGCTTGAGCTCGTCGTTCCGCCCCTGCTTCACCTTGGTCGCCCATTCGGGGTCCTGCAGCAGGGCGCGGCCGACGGCCACCAGATCGAACTCGCCTCGATCGAGGCGCTCCAGCAGCCGGTCCAGCGTGGCCGGCTGACTTGATTCTCCCCCGAAGGCGGCGATGAACTCGCCGCTCAGCCCGACCGAGCCGACGGTGATGGTCGGTTTGCCGATCAGCTTCTTGGCCCAGCCGGCGAAGTTCAGGTCGCTGCCCTCATATTCAGGCTCCCAGAAACGGCGCTGCGAGCAGTGGAAGATGTCCGCGCCAGCGTCAGCCAGCGGCCGCAGCCAGGCTTCCATCTCCGCCGGCGTCTCGGCCAGCTTGTGGGTGAAGTCCTGCTGCTTCCACTGCGACAGGCGGATGATCACCGGGAAGTCCTCGCCGACCTCGGCCCGCACCGCCTTGAGGATCTCGACCGCGAACCGCGACCGCTCCGGCAAGGTCTTGCCGCCCCAATGGTCGTCGCGAAGGTTCACCCCGCCCCAGAAGAACTGGTCGATCAGATAGCCGTGGGCGCCGTGCAGCTCGACCGAGTCGAAGCCTAGAGCCTTGGCCGCGCCGGCCGCCTTGCCGAAGGCGGCGATGGTGTCGGCGACCTCCGCGTCGGTCATCGCCTCGCCGAACTGATGGCCGGGCGAGGAATAGCCGGAAGGGCTGTCGTACGCGCCCGGCGGGGTCCAGTCGGGATCGCGGGTGCGGACCGCCCCGACGTGCCAGATCTGCGGCGCCATCACGCCGCCGGCCGCGTGAACCTCGTCGATGACCGTCTTCCAGGCCGCCAGCTCGGCGTCGCCGTGAAAGCGCGGGACGTTCCTGTCGTTCAGCGAGGCCGGGCGGGCCACGCCCGTGCCCTCCGACACGATCAGGCCGACATCGTGCTCCGCCCGGCGGCGGTAGTAGTCCGCCACCGCCTGTGTCGCCACGCCGTCCGGCGAGAACGACCGCGTCATGGGCGCCATGACGATGCGGTTCTTCAGGGTCAGCGACTTGACCTTGAAGGGCGAGAACAGGTGGTCAGTGGACACGAGGCGCGGCTCCCGGCTGGCGAAGGCTCGAGGTTAAACAGTTGTTCGAACCCTCAGCCATGGAGTTTTTCTTCAAGACGCCCCCAGAACAACGTTATGCTGAATCGTCCGGAGAGGGACGGACGGGGACGGACCTTGCACGACGGGGAAGCGCATAGCCTGCCCGATCTCCTGCGGGCGCGGCTGGCCGAGGGCCGGCCGGCCCAGGGGATCATCGACGGCTGGGAATGGCTCGAGCGCTCGATCGCCAGCGAGCCGACGCTGCTGACCGAGGCCTTGATCGAGGCCTCTCGCTTCGCTCCGGAACAGGGCGCCGCCGCTGTCGCGCCGCCTTCCGCCCTGGGCCGGGCCGTCATCGATCCGAAGGGCCTGGTGATCGAGGCCGATCCCGTCTTCAGCGCCTGGTTCGGCTCGGCGCCGGACGAGACGACGTTCCGCCGGCTGATCGAGGCGGCGGCCAGGGCCGGCCAGGCGTTCGGCCTGGTCGAGACCGCCGACGGCTCCGTCATCGCCGCCTGCGCCGGCCTGCGGAGCGCCGCGACCAGCTGGCCGCTGTCCGACGGAGCCCGACGCGCCCTGGAGGCGAGCGCCGCGCGCGTGGCGCTGCTCTGTTTCGCGCCGTCACGCGTCGGCGAACTGGCCCGCCGGGCGACCGAAGCTTTCGGCTTCACGCCCCTGGAAGCGCGGCTGGCCGAAGCTCTGCTCGACGCGCCGAACCTGGGCGCCGCGGCTGAGCGGATCGGCGTCGGCCGCGAGACCGCCCGCGAAGCGTTGAAGAAGGCCCTGCGCAAGGCCGGCGCGCGCCGCTCGCCAGACCTCGTCCGCCGGCTGATGGACCTGATGTGCGGCGACCATCCTCCGCCCCGGAGGTTGGAGGCCGTGCTGGCCGCCAGCTTCGGCGCCACGGCGGCGGAGGCCCGCGCCGCCGCGCGCTTCGCCAGCGGCCTGACCGCTCGCGAGGTCGCCCACGACCTGGGCCTCAGCGAAACGACCGTGCGGGGCCAGCTCAAGGCGGTGTTCGCCAAAGCGGGGGTCGGCAAGACCAAGGACCTGGTCCGGCTCGCCTCGGAGACCGGCGCCCTGGCCGCCTTGACCGACGCGGCCGAGACCGTGCTGGAGCCGGCCGACCGCATTGGCCGCCTGCGGGTGGTGGCCGACGGCGACCGGCGGATCGGCCTGACCGACTACGGCCCCCGCAGCGGTCGTCCGGTGGTCGTCATGCACGGCGCGGGAACCGGCCGCCGCCTGCCCGCGCCGCTGGTCACGGCCCTTCAGGCGCGCGGCTTCCGCCCGATCACGCCGCAGCGCCCCGGCTACGGCCTGACCGACGTCGCGCGCGGCGACTACCTGGGCCAGGCGGCGGACGACATGGCCCGGGTGCTGGACGCGCTGCATATCGATCGCGTGCGGTTGGTGGTCCGGGATTCCGGGACGCCGAGCGGCCTGCGTTTCGCGGCGGAGCGCTCCGACCGGGTCGAGGCCGGCCTGGCGGTGAATCCCAAGCTGCCGTCCGCCCGTCATGCGCCGGCCATCCGAATCCCGGCCAGCCTGATGGGGACCGTGGCCCGCGCCTTCATCACCAGCCCCCACATCATCGAGCTGGTCGCCGAGACCCTGCGCCGGCAGACGCGGACCGAGCTGCTGGCCGACGTGATGCGCCAGGCCCTGGCGGCGCCGCCCTGCGACAGCGCGACCCTAGAGCAGCCCGGCGTGCTTGAGACGTTGGTCCGCGACGCCCAGGGCATGTTCGCCAGGACCAGCGCCGGCTTCGCCGCCGAGCACCGCGCCTATTCCGAGGGCTGGGCCCCGCCCGAGGTCGTCGGCGGCGCCGGCTGGATCGTGGTCGAGGGCGAGGCGGTGGCCCTGGCCGGCAACCGCGAGGCCTGGAACGGCCTGCCGAACGTCCGCTACCGCCTGATCCCGGACGCCGGCCTGCTGATCTACTTCCAGGCCCCCGACCTGATCGCCGATCTGGTCGCCGAGGCCTGAGGCTCCTGAGGTCTCAGAGCCCCAGAACCAGCTTGGCCATGATGTTGCGCTGGATCTCGTTCGAGCCGGCGTAGATCGACGCCTTGCGATAGTTGAAGTAGGCGGGCGCCGCCGGTCCGGCGTGATCCGGCCCTGGCCGCGGTTCGTTGGTCGCGGACCAGGTGTCCTGGACGAACGGCGCGGCGTAGTTTCCGACCGCCTCAAGGGCCAGTTCGGTGATCGCCTGCTGGGTTTCCGACCCCGCGCATTTCAGCATCGAGGAGGCCGGCCCCACCGGCTCGCCCGACCCCATCGCCGAGAAGATGCGCAGCTCCGTGGCGTTCAGGGTCGCGACCTGGATTTCCATCTCGGCCAGCTTGCGCTGGAAGTCGCGGTCGCCGATCAGCGGCTCGCCGCCGTCGCCGAACTCCGCCGAGGCGATCGTCCGCACCTTCTTCAGGGCGTGCATCAACGCCGGGGCGAAGGCGTTGCCGCGTTCGAACTCGAGCAGATACTTGGCGTAGGTCCAGCCCTTGCCCTCTTCGCCGATGCGGTTGGAGACCGGGACACGGACGTTGTCGAAGAAGACCTGGTTGATCTCCTGCTGGCCGTCGGCCGGACCGTCCAGCGTCGGCAGCGGCTTCACCGAGACGCCGGGCGTGTCCATCCGCAGAAGCAGGAAGGAGATGCCCTGCTGCGGCTTGCCGCTGGCGTCGGTCCGCACCAGGCAGAACATCCAGTCGGCCCACTGGGCGTGGGTCGTCCAGATCTTGCTGCCGTTCAGGACATAGTCGTCGCCGTCACGCTCCGCCTTCATCGACAGGCTGGCCAGGTCGGAGCCGCTGCCCGGCTCGGAATAGCCCTGGCACCACCAGATGTCCGACTGCAGGATCGGCGGCAGGTGCTGCTTCTTCTGCTCGTCCGAGCCGAAGGCCATGATCACCGGAGCGACCATGGTCAGGCCCATGGGCGAGGAGCGCGGCGCGCCGGCCAGGCTCATCTCCATGTTGTAGATATAGGCCTGCGAGGAGGTGAAGCCCGGCCCGCCGTGCTCGACCGGCCAGTTCGGCGCCGCCCAGCCGCGCGCGGCCAGCAGCTTCTGCCATTTCACCTGTCCGGCCTTGTCGAGATAGCCGTTCTTGGACTGCGACATCTGCTTGCGCAGGTCGGCGTCGTAGTGCTCGGCGATCCAGTCGCGGACCTCGCGCTGGAAGGCCTTGTCCTCTTCGGAGAACGCGAGGTCCATCGGCGTTACTCGACGCCGTCGAGGTACTCGATCGACGGCGCGGCGGCCATCGTCGGACCCATGGCCGCGCCGGCGGCCTTGAAGTACTCGGTCGAGCCGTGGGCCTTCAGCGCGTCGGCGGAGGCGTAGACCTCCAACACCTTGTAGACGCCCTCTTCCGTGCGGCTCTTGGTCAGCTGGTACATCAGGCAGCCCGGCTCGTTGGCCTTCACCTTGGCGGCCAGGTCCAGGAAGACCTTCTCGAACTCGCTCGCCTTGGCGGGCTGCACCTTCAGGGTCGCGACTACGCCGATCATCCGTTCCTCCCGAACACTTGTTTGAAGTGCGCGCACCATGCGGCGGCCCGGCGGCCGGCGCAAGGGTGACGTGGAGGGAAGTGGACGATCGGCGCGGCGACGCCGGGTGATCAGGGCTTGGTCGTCCAGCCGGCGGCCGGATCCACCCAGATCACGCGGTCGGGAACCTTGGCGGTGTCCTTGCCGACCGTGAGATAGGCGTCCAGACCGCCCTCGCCGGGCTTGTAGGCGACGCAGCCCTCCTGTCCGGCGTAGGGCGCGTACATCTCGCCCAGGCCCTTGCGGACACGCGCGACCGTCGCCTCGTCCGCCGGCTTGCCGTCCTGGTACACCTCGGCCTTGTCGACTCCCTTCAGGGGGCTGCAGACGGCGCCGTCGCGCACCACGACCGGCGTCGACATGGTGATGCCGACCCAGGGCTTCCGCGACAGGCGTGCGTCGATCCGGTTCACGATCGCGCCGTCGGCGGCGAAGTCGAAGTGGTTCAGCACCACGCAGGACTTGTTGGCCGCATCCGGCGTCTGGCACAGCAGCTGGCCGGCCCGCGCCGGCGCCAGCGGGTCGCCGATCTTCAGAGTCGGTTCGGCGGACGTCGTCGCCGCCGCCATCACGGCGGCCAGAGTCAGGATCAGCATCACGTATTCCTCCCCGATCTTGTTTTCATGGCCGGGTTTGCACGCCCCGGCTCTCCGTAGAGGCGAATTTGGCCGATCACCCCACCTGCTGGCGAGCGATATTCCATCGGACGATGCGCCGGACCAGGTCGTCGGACGGCGGCGCGTCCGGGGCGAACCGCACCGTCCCCTTGCTGGTCGAGAAGCCCGCCAGCTCCTCGGCGAACGCGTCCATCACCGCGCCCGGATAGAAGCTGCAATGCCGGGCCGCCGCCCCCAGGTGCGCCACCGCCTTGCCGCCGACCTTGAAGGTGGGGATGCCGTAGCTGATCCCCTCCACGGCGTCCGGCGCGGCCGACAGGATCACCGCCCGCAGCCGGCGCAGCGCCGCCTGGTAGGGCTCGGGCACGGCGGCGAGATAGGCCTCGACGGCGGCGGCGGGGACGGCTGAGGCGCGCATGGCGGGCTCCTGCGACGGCGACGGGACCAGACTAGCCGAAGGACGCGCGGGCGGAGCGGATTCCGACATCGCGCCGGCGCGGCGGACGTCCTCGCTGTCCCGCCCGACGGAAAAGGCGCCGGCCGGCGGCGGCCGGAACGGGGAAGAATGCGGACGCGGACGGCCGCCCCGGCCAGGATCGGACGCCGCCCGCCCGGCCGCGGGTCGGCGCCCTCCCCTCGCGGACGAGGCGGGACGGCGGTCGACGAAGGCGAAGGCGGCGCTCATCGGCGCAGTATGCGCCCGGCGGACGGGACGGGGATAAGTCGCCGGCCTGACGGCGGGACGGTTGTCCCGGGAAGGGGCCGAATGTCTCCGGATGTCTCCGGACTATCCGTCCCGGGAGTCCCGCTTCAGTCGAGCCGCTCGATGCGCCCGATGCGCAGGCGGCCGACGGTCAGGTCGTCGACCTGCAGCCGCCGCACCCGCGCCCGGCCGACCGCGAGCCGGCCGATCGCCAGGGCCCCGACGGCGACCGCGCCCAGAGCCAGGGCGCCGAGCATGAGGCCGCCCAGCGCCGCCGCCCCCACGGCGTCGGCGCCGACGGCGACGGCGGGCGCTGAGGCGGGCTTGCTGGGCGCTTGATCGGCCATGGCGGAAGAATGATCCAGACGCGGGACGGCGCAACCGCTTTCGGCCCCCCGTCCTCCCTTACCTCCCCTGCTTTCCTTCTCCTCCCCTTCAGGGGAGGGGGACCGCGCGAAGCGTGGTGGAGGGGCCCAAAGGCGTATCCGCCACGACGCACCCTCAGCCCGGCCGCGAGGAGGGAAACCCCGCCTTCGATCTCATGGATGCAAGCGTGCCGGGCGGACCGGGCTGGTCAAGGACGGGCCTGCGGCCCGCCGCGCCGCGGCCGCGCGGCGCGCGGTCCTTGAGCAGCCCGGACCGCCCGGCGATCGTCTCGCCATGAGATGAAGGGACGGGTGTGGGAGCACCTATCATCCGTATGTCCCCGCGCAGGCGGGGACCCAAGCCGAACCGGCGGCTTAGCGGGTGGAGGACCGGCAGCCTCAGCTTGGATCCCCGCCTGCGCGGGGATGGACGGAGTTGGGTTGAGTTCCCCCTACCCCGCCGAGACCTCCCGCGCGCCGTCGCCGACCGCCAACACCAGCGCCGTCAGGCGCGAGCGGACCGGCCCGGGCGGCACGGCCAGCCAGGCCGCGGCCAGTTCGGCCCCGCCGGGCGCGGCCAGCATGTCGGCCACCAGCCCGGTGATCTGGCCGGGTCGAGGCCCGCCCTTCCCGCCGCCGCCCGTCTCCAGCCCCTCGAAGAAGGCCCCCGGCGCACAGCCCAGCGCCCCGGCGATGGCGTGCAGGACCGAGGCGCTGACCCGGTTGGCCCCGCGCTCGTACTTCTGGATCTGCTGGAAGGTCACCCCGACCCACGCGGCCAGCACCTGCTGCGACATCCCCGCCCCGCGCCGCCTCAGCCGGATCGCCCGTCCGACGTGACGGTCGACGGGGTGGGGTTCGGGTTTGGCGTCATGCACTCGACCCATGGCTGCGCCGGCTCCTGTCAGGACGAAAATACACACCGACAGTGTGTAGAACAGACTCGCGCGCCCGCGCAACCGTCGCGCGTGGCCGAGAACGCAGACCTCATCGCCCTGGGACGGGAAATCCGCCGGCGCCGCAAGGCGCTCGGCATCAGCCAGGAAGCCCTGGCCGAACGCGCCGGCCTGCACCGCAACTACATCGGTTTCCTGGAACGCGGAGAGCGCAATCCGGCGGCGACGACGGTGTTCGCGCTGGCGCGGGCGCTGGGCGTCAGCGCGGCGGCGCTGGTGGCGGACGTCGGCTGAGGCCCGGCCGCATGACGGACATGCGGCGCCGCGTCGGGCAAAACGTGAAACGGCTGAGGCTCGCCGCCGGCCTGACCCAGGAGCAGTTCGCCGAACGCTCCGGCTTCGGCCAGCAGTACATCAGCGACCTGGAACGCGGCCGCCGCAACCCGACGGTGATGAGCCTTTATGAGCTGGCTCAGGCGCGGCTCCATCTGCAGATCACTTCACCGCCTAGACTAAAGAAGACCAGCACATCAGAAGGGTATCGGGAGAGCAAATTGCTCAGATCAGCAATGAATACGCCCCTAGTCAAACCGACCAGATCCGCCGCCACTTGCCGCATCTCTTTCGATCTTTCTGAGTTCTGCCCTTCCAAATCCTACGAGCTCTATTGCCTGATCGTGCCAATCGCCGCCTTTACCGATAGATTGGCCACCACCGGTGGCCACCTTAAGAAGAACAGGATCGGCAGATTCCTGTGCCCTAAAAAGATCTCTCTTGTATGCGATATGACAAACTAACCGCTCCGGTTTAGGCAAACTCGCCACCCCAGATATTGCAAGTATATTTGTGAGCATACCTGCAAACTGCTCCTTTATAGATCCCCAGGAGCCGGGACCAACTCCCGACTTCAGCTCCACTATATGAGCGTGAATTTTGTCATTGTTCTGAAAAAGAAATGCACCATCGGCGCATTTCTTAAGCGCACTCCAGGCTAGAGGCGGCTTATCCCCGGGGTTTCTTATAGCCAAACAAGGACTGCTTGCCTCAAATGAGACAATTCCACTCCCCCCCGCATTCCTTTCCTCCACCTGAACAATTGGCCCGACCTCTATTGAAACGTGCTCACGAACAAACCGGCCCTGCTCAAAATTTGAGAACATTCTAGTTCTCCAAGTTTGTGCTAATAGTTTCCTCAGCAAGCTCTATTAACGTCTCATTCAACGAAGGAACAGCAAATCCCATATCCGTAGCATCGAGCCGCACCACCTTCGTCGCGCTACGAGATTTCACAAACTCATAGCAATGAGCAGAATCGAGATCGATCAATTCATTATCCACATACCCATATCGCTTCATTAAATCTTCCTTGGCAGGATGACGATGAAGACGGCCCAGAACATTTATTTGCTGAACAAATGTGTCGCTATGAGTTGTTAGCGCGACAGACACCCCGTCACTTAATAGCCGCGCAATAGCTCGAGCCATTGCGCGCTGAGCACTTAAATGCAGATGCGCCTCAGGCTCTTCCAGGACAAGCCCCTGATCAATATTGTGCCCGTTCAGCAAGTACAAAAAGGGAGCCATCTCGCTAACAAGCGACGAGGTGGCATGCAGAGGCAAGTTCACCTTCGCGCCCTGAGGCGCATAGGAAAACCGCCCATGCTGCTCTCCGTCACGAGAGACCTTTCCCCGAACCACCTCTCCCTCCAGAAAATCAGCTATCTCGGAGAAACGCCCAGGCTTTGCCCCTGCAGGAGCACGCGTCAGCGCCTGCAGAAAGCGCACAGTGCCAAGCGGCAGATTTACACTCGCAGTGCCATCTGCCGATAGCGTAAAATTCTCCAAAAGCGACGAGTACAGGGAAGGCAACGAAAGCATCAACCCACTTCTAGCAGCAGGCATATATATCGATGACGACCTTCCCGCATCCAAATCTGCGGAAATAAACTTCTCAACTATTGATATAAAGAGCTCATACACAGAGTCAGAAGCATATACACTCAACATCTGAGCTGAATAGTCTTCAATCCTTTCCTCCACCCCGGATTTCTCGAATTTCTTCCCAGATATTTCCCAAGAAGAGGGAGAAGGAAAATCTGACCTAAGGAACGAAAATTTATTCGTGTCAAAAGCCGGCGGCAGCTTCGGCCGCTTCTTAATCCAAATGGAGCCCCTGAGGCGAATGGACAGGTTTTCGACAGGGACCCCCTCATAGGAGAGAACCCGACGAGCTACCTTGATGCCATTTTCGGCGAGCCAGGGGTTTAGTACAGCCTCAATATCCTGCCCCCTTATCTCTAGAGGGCTAAATTGCTCCGCCACATGGTCACGCTCTACCCAAGAACGAAACCACTCCGGCACAAGAAGCTTATCTTGAGATTCCCCCGCGAGCATAGCTGTACGGAAATTTCGAAATGCCCAAACTAGGTTGGCGAGATAGCTCTTTCCAGTATTGTTCCGCCCGACGAAAATCAGAAACTTCGCTAGATCGATTTTCCCGTGGGTGATGGGTCCAAACCGAGTGAAGGAAATGCGTGGCAGCGGCATAACAGCATCGCTTTTACGCACGCAGATTCCGAGCAATTCAGCCATATGCGCCTAGAGTCCCATCCAGCAGGTTCGGCATAGATCTTACAGGTGGATCACCTAATCAGCCGTTTCGAATAGTCAACGCGCAACCTGAGTTAGGCGAGAGATAGCCCCCCTTCACGTATCCGTCCCAACCTCCTCCCAGTCCGCCCGCTCCCCGTAGCCGATCAGCCAGTTCAGGGCCTGGTGGCGTTCCATGGTGACGCCGCCGTGGAGGCCGGCGGGCGGGTCCTTGCCGTCGATGCCGGCTTGGCGGACGGCCCAGTGATAGCGGTAGATCAGGTCCGTCTCGCAGAGGACGTCGTTGGCGCGGCGCAAGCCCTTGGCGGCGAGGTCGTCGAGGTCGGGGGTGTCGCGGATCACGTCGACCAGGTGGTCGACGTCGCAGGGCTCGCGCGGCGGGCCGAGCACGCCGTCCACGTGGCCTAGCGGCCAGAGCAGCGCCCAGGCGGCCTCGTAGCGCCAGCTGAACTGCACCCGGTCGTGCGTCGAGGGGGCGGGATCGAGGACGAAGGCGCGCTCGCGGTCGGTGAAGAGCGGCAGGGCGCCCCGCTCGGCCACCAGCTCCAGGAATTCGTCCTGCGGGAAGTCGACGCCCTTGGCGGCGACCAGGGTCAGGGCCAGCAGGCGCTCAGCGACCTCGCGCGGCGCGCGCAGGGCGACCTCGGCCTCGCTCTCGATCACCGGCAGATGCGGGTTGATCGGCACGCCCTCGCCGCGGAGGACGTCCTCGGCCCAGGCCTTGCGCATCGGCTGGTCGCCGTAGAGCCGGACCGGCGGCGCGTCCGGGTCCGGCGGCGGCAGCTCGATCGTCGCCAGGACGGGGGTCTTGGGCCGCTGGCCCCGCAGCTTGTCCAGCCAGTTCACGCGCGGGGTCTCCTCATTGTGACGTGGGGAGGCGAACATGGCGCGGGGCGGTTCGGCAAGGGCGCTGCCCCTCCTCCGATCGTCCCCGCGAAGGCGGGGAGCCAAGCTGACCGTGCGGCTTCACCGCCTTGGACAGATTGACCCCCCGCTTGGACCCCCGCCCTCGCGGGGGCACACGGTTCTAAAAAGGCCTAGACCTTCACCTCGATCTCGCCGCCCAGTTCGCGGAACTTCTTGCTCATCTCGGCCATGCCGGCTTCCGCCTCGGCGCCCGCGACGGGGGCGTTCGGGGCGATGCCGGCGGCGTATTCCCGCACCTCCTGGGTGATCTTCATCGAGCAGAACTTCGGGCCGCACATGCTGCAGAAGTGGGCCGTCTTGTGGGCTTCCTTCGGCAGGGTGGCGTCGTGGAACTTGCGGGCCGTCTCCGGGTCCAGGCCGAGGTTGAACTGGTCCTCCCAGCGGAACTCGAAGCGGGCGCGGCTGACGGCGTCGTCCCGCAGGTGGGCGGCGGGGTGGCCCTTGGCCAGGTCGGCGGCGTGGGCGGCCAGCTTGTAGGTGATGACGCCGGTCTTCACGTCGTCGCGGTCCGGCAGGCCCAAGTGCTCCTTGGGCGTGACGTAGCAGAGCATCGCCGTGCCGAACCAGCCGATCATCGCCGCGCCGATGGCGCTGGTGATGTGGTCGTAGCCGGGGGCGATGTCGGTGGTCAGCGGGCCAAGCGTGTAGAACGGCGCCTCGTGGCAGTGCTTGAGCTGCTCGTCCATGTTCTGCTTGATCTTGTGCATGGCCACGTGGCCGGGGCCCTCGATCATCACCTGGCAGCCGTGCTCCCAGGCGACCTTGGTCAGCTCGCCCAGGGTGCGCAGCTCGGCGAACTGGGCCTCGTCGTTGGCGTCACGCGTGCTCCCCGGGCGCAGGCCGTCGCCGAGCGAGAACGACACGTCGTAGGCGCGCATGATCTCGCAGATCTCGTCGAAGCGCTCGTACAGGAAGCTCTCGCGGTGGTGAGCCAGGCACCACTTGGCCATGATCGAGCCGCCGCGGCTGACGATGCCGGTGACGCGCTTGGCGGTCAGCGGGATGAACGGGAGACGGACGCCGGCGTGGATGGTGAAATAGTCCACCCCCTGTTCGGCCTGCTCGATCAGGGTGTCGCGGAACACCTCCCAGGTCAGGTCCTCGGCGACGCCGTTGACCTTCTCCAGCGCCTGGTAGATCGGCACCGTGCCGATCGGCACCGGGCTGTTGCGGACGATCCAGTCGCGGATGTTGTGGATGTTGCGGCCGGTCGACAGGTCCATGACCGTGTCCGCGCCCCAGCGCGTGGCCCAGACCATCTTGTCGACCTCGTCCGCCACGGTGCTGAGCACGGCGGAGTTGCCGATGTTGGCGTTGATCTTGACCAGGAAGTTGCGGCCGATGGCCATCGGCTCGACTTCCGGGTGGTTGATGTTGGCCGGGATGATGGCGCGGCCGCGGGCGATCTCCTGGCGCACGAACTCGGGGGTCACGAAGTCCGGGATGCTGGCGCCGAAGTCCTCGCCGTCGCGGACGCAGGGGGCGTTCTGCTCGCGGCGCAGGTTCTCGCGGATGGCGACATATTCCATCTCCGCCGTGATGATCCCGGCGCGGGCGTATTCCAGCTGGGTGACGGGTCGGCCGGCCTTGGCGCGGAAGACCTTGCGGTTCACCGCCGGGAAGGCCGGGGCCAGGTGGCGGCCCTGGGCGAAGCCGTTGTCCTCGGGCTTCACCTCACGGGGCTCGGCGACCTCTTCCACGTCGCCGCGGGCGGCGATCCAGGGCGCGCGGATGGCGTCCAGGCCGGTCTCGATGTCGATCTTGGCGTCCGGGTCGGTGTAGGCGCCCGAGGGGTCGTAGACCGTCAGCGGCGGCTCGTTGGCCGAGGGGTGCAGCGCGATCTCGCGGAACGGCACCCGCAGGTCGGGGAACAGCTCGCCCGAGGCGTAGACCTTGCGCCCGCCCAGGCGCGGGCCGATGGCGACGTCGTCGGTCTTCGGCGTGACAGGCGTGTGAGCGTTCATGGCGCGGTTTCCCAAAACTGCGCCGGCATAGGGGACTCCCCCCTCTTGCGGGGAAGCGGTCTCTCCCTTCGCCGGCATGACCCGGATCAGGTTCGGCGCGTCACGGCTTCAGCCGAATCTCAGCGCCTTGAGCGGCGCCCCGCGGAGAACGGGCGGAGACTAGGCCGGAGGCGAGGCCGGGGCAAGCGATGGACACGGACCGTCCGGGCCGACTAGGCTCTCCTCGGGGGAAGTCCATGTCTCGAACACTCTCGCTGCGGTCGCTGGCCGCCGACGCCGGCGCCGTGCTCAAGGCGCGATGGATCGCGATCCTGCTCGTGCTCCTGGCGGCTGGACCGGTCTGGATCACGCTGCAGCAATCCTGGCGGCTGGGCGGTCTGGCCACGATGCTCTTTCTTGATCCGCAGGGCCCCTTCGTCCTGACCGCCGTCCTGGTCCTGATCGAGGCGGTGGTCGGCGGCCTGCTCATCCACCTGACCCTGACCGCCGCCGAACCCTGGCGTTCCCGCGAGGCGCTGGCGAAGGCGTGGCGGGCGACGACGCGCGCTCTGCCGGCGCTGCTGGCGATCGGCCTGGCGGCGCGCCTGCCCTCGGTGGCGGGCGAGGTGCTGTTTCTGATGGCCCGACAGGCGGCCGAGGCGCCCGACGCCAACTTGCCGCTGCTGGGGAGCCTATCGGCGGGCGCCGGTCTCGCCGTCGCCGTTTTCCTGACCCTGACCTCCGCCGCCCTGCTCCCCGCCCGGGCGGCCGCGATGGCCGAGGGCCTATCCCCGTCGGCGGCGATCCGCAGAGGACTGGCCCTCACCCGCCGCCTGGCCTGGCCGATGATCGGGCTCTTTCTGCTCGGCGCCGCGCCGATGGCGCTGGCGGTCGCCCCGCCGATCGCCCTCGCCGTCATCGATCCCCAGTGGCGGGAGGTCACGGCGGCCGCGACCGGACTCCTGACCTGGCCGCTGCGTGCGCCGGGGCTCGTTCTCTCCGCGCTCGTCTATCTGGCGCTCGTTCGCCCCGGCGGCCCGGCCGCCGAGCAGGATCGCGCCACAGGTTGAACGCCGTTCTTGGAGATGACAGGGTCCGCGTCTTCGTCCGCCGGAGCCTCGCCATGCGCCCTGCCCTCGCTCTGCCGCTCATCGCCGCCATCGCCATGCCCGCGGCGGCCCAGCCGACCTATCCGGTGAAGATTCCCGCCCCCGGCGGCGAGGTCGTCATCCCCTCCGCCCGCCATCAGGCCTCCTACGACGAGTTCCACTACGCGCCGGCCCGGCGGATCGGGGACGTCATCTATGTCTCCGGCGTGATCGTCGGCCCGGCGCCGGACGAGGGAACCGACGCGGCCGCCTTCGAGCAGCAGGTGCGGCGCGCGTTCAGGCAGCTCGACGCGACCCTGAAGGCCGCCGGCGCGAGCTTCGACGACGTGGCCATGATCAACAGCTTCCACGTCTGGGAAGGGCCGAACGCCCCGATGCCGCGCGGCGACCAGATCACCATCATCAACAAGGTGAAGGCCGAGTACGTGAAGGGCCCGCATCCGGCCTGGACGGCGGTCGGGACCACCGGCCTGCTCTCCCCGCGCGGCGTGGTCGAGATCCAGCTGATCGCCTACGCCCCGAAGGGCGGCTGAACCGCCGCTACAGCCGCCGCGCCTTGAAGGTGTCGCACTGGCCGGGGTCGCCGCTCTCGTAGCCGACACGGAACCAGCGCATGCGCTGCTCGGCGGTGCCGTGGGTGAAGGCGTCCGGCACGACGCGACCCTGGGTGCGGCGCTGGATGGTGTCATCGCCGACGGCGCTGGCCGCGCCCAGACCCGACTCCAGGTCGCCCTGCTCCAGCGTGATCCTGCCGCCGGACGCGGCGCCGGCGTGGGCGGCCCAGACCCCGGCGTAGCAGTCGGCCTGCAACTCGACCCTGACCGCGCCGCTCTCCGCCCCGCTGCCGCCGCGGCTGTTGCGCAGCGAACCGGTCAGGTTCTGGACGTGATGGCCGACCTCGTGCGCGATCACATAGGCCCGGGCGAACTCGCCTTTGGCTCCGAACTGACTCTCCAGCTCGTTCCAGAAGCTGAGGTCCAGATACACCTTGCGGTCGTTCGGGCAGTAGAAGGGCCCCATCGCCGCCTGGCCGGTTCCGCAGCCGGTGCCGGTGGCCTGGTCGTAGAGCACCACGTCCTCCGGCGGCGCGTAGCGCTGACCGGCGCGCTGGAAGAGCTGGCTCCAGACGTCGGTCGTCGAGGTCTCGATCACGTCGACGAAGGCGCCGGCCTGGTCCTGCGGGCTGCCCTGCTTGCCGGCCTGCTGCTGGACCTGGGCCCCCGTCCCGCCGCCCTCGCTGACCATGTTCATGACCTGGCCCGGATCCATGCCGAACACGAAGATCCCGATCAGGGCGACGACGATGCCGCCGACACCGATCCCGCCGACCGCTCCGACCGGCCCGATCCCGCGCCGATCATCGATATTCCCCGATCGCCTGCCGCCTTCCCAGCGCATGGGCGTCTCCTCCCTTGGATCCGTAGGTTCAGGCTGCCCCCAAACGGCGGCCCGCGTCTAGCGCCTGTCGCTGCTCCCGGCGATCGCCTTCACCCGCGCGTTCGAGCGGGCCATGGCCTCGGCCATCAGGGCGTCCATGCGCGCCTGGTCAGCGGTCAGCGCGGGCGTCGGACGCTCCGGCGGCGGCGCCATCTCGATCGTCGAGGGCGCCCGGCGCGGCAGCGTCGCCGACGGGCCGCCGGCCAAGGCGTCCGACGGCATCGACCGCAGGGTCGCCTCCGTCTGGGCGCGCTGGCGGCGAGCCTCCGCCTCCAGCCGCCAGGCCAGAGCGTCGCGCTCTGCGTCCCGCTGGGCCTGCAGGGCCGCGGCCCGTTGGCGCTCCCAGGCGGGATCGGCCTGGGCCAGGGCCGGCCCGGCCAGAACGACAGTCAGCAACACGGTCGCGGCGGCGCGCATCATCCGCTCCAGATGGGGTCCGCCTGTCTAACGCGCGAGCGCGCGGATCGTCTCAGCAACGGATGGGGACATGCTCCCGAAGGGTGCGTGTCCCCTGGACTTGCGATCATGGGACACGCACCGGCTTCGCCGGAGCATGTCCCCGGCCCTAAGGCCTCGCCACCGTGAACCGCGTCAGCTCCTGGCGGGGGGCGTCCCAGTCGGGTCGCAGCTCCAGGGCCTTCTGGTAGTCGAGCCAGGCGGCCTTCATGTCGTCCAGGCCTTCCCAGGCCAGGGCGCGGTTGAAATCGGCCTTCTCCGGCTCGTCGGGGCCCAGCGCCAGGCCGCGGTCGATCTGGTCCACGCCCTCGCGATAGCGCCGCTGGGCGATGAAGGCGGCGCCGCGGTTGACGAAGGCCTCGCCCAGTCCCGGCTCCAGCGCCAGGGCGGCGTCGAAGTCGCGGCCGGCCTCGGCGTAGGCCTTGCGGCGCAGCTGGATGACCCCGCGGTTGACCAGGGTGCCGGCGCGGTCGCGACGCAGCAGCGGCTGGCTTTCCAGGGCCTGGGTGCAAACCTCGATCGAGGCGCGGTCATCCCGCCCGGCGATGGCCGCCTGGGAGCAGGCGTTGGCCATGCCGCCGCCGAGCACGAAGGCGGCGGCCGAAGCAGCTCCGGCGGGCAGGAGAAGGGCGGCGGCGAAGACTAGGAACGCGAACACGACTTTCGGAGACATGGCGTCGCCTCGCTGCGTGCTGGTGTATGAAGGCAGCATAACACAGTTGCGCCACAGGATTCGCATGAACCTCGCCAAGTTCCCTCGCGCCCGCTTCGCGCACCTGCCCACGCCGCTGGAACCCGCGCCGCGCCTGAGCGCCGAGCTCGGCATCGATCTGTGGATCAAGCGCGACGACTGCACCGGCCTGGCCGGCGGCGGCAACAAGACCCGCAAGCTGGAGTTCCTGCTCGGCGAGGCCCTGGAACAGGGCGCCGACACCCTCATCACCCAGGGCGCGGTCCAGTCCAACCATGTGCGCCAGACCGCGGCGGCGGCGGCCAACTTCGGCATGAGCTGCCGGATCATCCTGGAGAACCGCACCGGCAACCAGGCGGACGACTACCTCTGGAACGGCAACGTACTGCTCGACCGCCTGCTGGGCGCCCAGATCCGGACCGTCGTCGCCGGAACCGACATGAACGCCGAACTGCTCGCCGAGGCCGAGGCCGTGCGCAAGGCCGGCGGGACGCCCTACATCATCCCGGGCGGCGGCTCGAACGCCGTCGGCTCGCTGGGCTACGTCGACTGCGCGCTGGAATTGGCGGCCCAGGCCAACGACGAAGGCCTGGTCATCGACCGCATCGTCACCGCCACCGGCAGCGCCGGCACCCAGGCGGGCCTCGTCGCCGGCCTGGCGGTCAGCGGCGCCGACATCCCTGTGCTCGGCGTCGGCGTGCGTGCGCCCAAGGCCAAGCAGGAGGAAGCGGTGTTCAACCTGGCCGTCGAGACCGCCGGCCGCCTGGGTCACGCCGACCGCGTCACCCGCGACCTGGTCGTCGCCGACTGCGACTATGTCGGCGAAGGCTACGGACTGATCGACCAGGCGGTGGTCGAGGCGCTGAAGCTGGCGGCCCGGACCGAAGGCCTGCTGCTGGACCCGGTCTACACCGGCAAGGCGATGAAGGGCCTGATCGCCCTGGCCCGCCAGGGCGCCTTCGAGGGGCAGACGGTGGTCTTCCTGCACACCGGCGGCGCCCAGGGCCTGTTCGCTTACCGCGACGAGCTGGACGCGATGCTGTGAAAACCCTCGGGGTCCTGGGCGGGATGGGGCCGGCGGCGACGCTGGACTTCCTGGCCAAGCTGCAGGCGGCGACGCCAGCGGCGCGGGACCAGGACCACCTGCGGGTGCTGGTCGACATCAACCCGCACGTCCCCGACCGCAACGCCGCGGATACGGAACCGGGACCGGTGCTGGCGGAGATGGCCCGCAACCTGGCCCGGGCCGGCGCGCAGGTCCTGGCCATCGCCTGCAACACCGCCCACGCCTTCGCCGACGACGTCCGGCGCGGATCGGGCCTGCCGCTGATCGACATGATCGACGTCGCGGTCGAAGCGGCACAGGCCGCCGGCGCGCGGCGCGTCGGGGTGGTCGGGACGCCGATGGCGCGGGACCTCTATGTCGAGCGGCTGGCGGCGGCGGAACTGACCCCCGTCCTGCTCGACGCCGAGGGCCAGGCGCGGTTCATGGAGACGCTCTATCGCATCAAGGGCGGCGACCTGGGGCCTGCAGTCCGCACGGCCATGACCGCCCTGCTCCGCGGCCTGTCCGCCGACGCCGTCGTCGCGGGCTGCACGGAGATCCCGCTGGTCGTGGCGCCGGAGGCGTTGGAGGTCCCGCTGATCGACGCCGGCGAGACGCTGGCGAGGCGGTGCGTGGCGGCGTGCCGGGGCTGACGCGTCTCGCACCGGGACATGCTCCGAAGGTGCGTGTCCCCTGAAGCGTCGGTCTCGGGGACACGCACCGCTTCGCGGAGCATGTCCCCACGCGCGGCCTAGGCCGCCCGGAACGTCGGCTTGTCCCCCAGCACCGTCGCCCGGGTCATGATCCGCCGGTGCGGCAGGAAGTCGTCCACGGCCCGGTGCTGGGTGCAACGGTTGTCCCAGAAGGCGACGTCGCCGGGCCGCCAGCGCCAGCGGACCACGAACTCCGGCTGCTGCACATGCTGGTTGAGGAAGCCCATGATCGCGCGGTTCTCCTCGCGGCGCAGACCCTTGATCCGGCGCGTGAACACCGAGTTGACGAAGATGCAGGGCTCGCCCGTCTCGGGATGGGTGCGGATCACCGGATGGGTCACCGGAGGGTTGGCGGCGACCGCCTTCTCGTACTGCGCGCGCCCGGCTTGCGATCCGGCCAGGCCGTCCGGCGTAAAGGCGTAGGCGAAGTCGTGGATCGCCTCGAGCCCTTCCAGGAAACGCTTCATCGGCTCCGACAGCGCGCGATAGGCGGCCGTCATCGACGACCACATGGTGTCGCCCCCGACCGGCGGCAGCTGGCGGGCGGCCAGGATCGAGCCCATCGGCGGCGTATCGATGAAGGTGACGTCCGTGTGCCAGAAATTGTTGTCGGTCGGATTGTCGACGTGGTTGTCGATAACCATGATTTCGGGATGCTCGGCGTTCCGGTCGTACAGCGGATGCACGTGCAGTTCGCCGAACCGCGCGGCGAAGTCGCGCTGCTGGCCGGGGGTCGCCTCCTGCCCCTCGAAGAAGATCACCTGATGATCCAGCAGGGCCTGGCGAATGTCGGCGATCAGGTCGTCCGACGCCCGCTCGGCCATGTTCACGCCGCGCAGGATCGCCCCGATGGCGGGCGTCAGAGGCTCGATCTGCAGAACGTTGGAGCGGGTCATGAGGCTCGTCCTTGGCGGCGCGCCGAGCGCCGGAGCGAACACTGTTCCGCCGCAACAGGCGGTGGACAACCCCCTAATTGAGGTAGGGCGCGCGCCGCCCGCGCTCTATGGTCGACGCCTAGAGACCCAGCTGGAGGGATTCGCAGCATGAAGAAGACCGTTTTCACCGCACTCGGCCTTGGCGCCCTGGGCGTCCTGGCGCTCGCCGCCGCCCCTGCTTCGGCCAAGCCCTACCCGGCCGGCGGCGTGACCGCCAAGGAAGTCGCCGCCGTCCTGCAGGCCAAGGGCTACAAGGCCGAGGTGACGCGAGACGACTCCGACGACCCGCTGGTGAAGAGCGCGGCCGACGGCGTGGACTGGAGCGTCTACTTCTACAACTGCACGAACGACCGCTGCGAGAGCATCCAGTTCTCGGCCGGCTTCGACCTGGAGCACGGGATCACCTACTCGAAGGCCAACGAGTGGAACTACACCAAGCGCTTCGGGCGGGCCGCCCTTGACGACGAGATGGACCCCTACATCCGCTACGACATCGACGCCGAGAAGGGCGCCAGCTCCGAGCAGATCGAACTGGCCGTCGACACCTGGCTGCTGGTCCTGCCGCAGTTCGTCGAGTTCGTCGGCTTCAAGCCCTAGAGGTCCCCAAGGCGCGCCTCCGAGGGGCGCGCCTTGGCGTCCACGTCCTAGCCCGCGCCGCGGTCCCGATCCTCGAGGCGGCGGCGCACCTCGGCATGGGCGGCGGCGTCCAGGCGGTAGCCGTGGATCAGCCCCGCCGCGCCCAGCGCCAGCAGCGCGGGGCCGAAGGTGAACATCGCCGACAGCGTCGTCAGGGCCGCCTCGGCGTTGGCGGCGCCCTTGGTCGGTTCGAACCCGACCCTGTCCAAGGCATAGAGGCTGCCGCCGACGGCCAGCATCGAACCGATCTTGACCGAACCGGTGAGCAGCGAGAACAGCAGCCCGGTGCGGTCGACGCCGCTGGACAGCCGCTCCTCGTCGCCAACATCGGCCATCATCGCCTTGAGCAGCACCGGCCCGGCCGCGAACGGCAGGCCCGCGACGAACATGGCGCAGAACAGGAAGACCACCGAAGGCGGCGCCACCAGCACCGACAGCTGGGCGAGGGCCCAGGCCACGCCGCCGATGGTCAGGGCGCGGTGCTTGCCCAGGCGATTGGCCAAACGGGTCCACAGCGGCGCGCCGACCAGGGCGCCGAGGAAGTAGAGGATCAGCGCCAGGCCCGCGAGGCCGCGGTCGATCCCCTTCACGGCGTCGAAGTAGAAGAACAGCAGCGTCCCCGCGAGCGCCAGGCCGGTGCCCCAGAGAATGTCGGCCCCGAGCAGCCGCAGGACCGTCGGCCGTTTCAGCAGAGCCCCGAAATGCGCCAGGCGCGGCGGCTCGTGATGCGGCTTCACCGGCGGCTCCGGCATGGCGGCCAGGGCCAGGATCGCGGCGACCGGCAGGATCAGCATCGCGAACCAGCCCATGGCCTGAACGCCGTCGGCGAAGGTTCCGCCGAAGCCGTACTTCACCAGCGGCGGCAGCAGCAGGATGACGATCATGCCCGTCGCGCTCATCGTCTGCCACCAGCCGTAGACGCGGGAGCGGTCCTCATAGGCCGGCGCGATGGTCGCGCCCCAGGCCATGTGGGCGAGCTGCCCCATCGACTGCCCCGCGAAGCCCACGATCAGCCAGATCAGGATGTAGACGCCCGTGATCCCCGGCTGGGCCATGAACAGCATGAACACGGCCAGCATGGCGATGGGCGCGCCAGCGACGAACCAGACGCGGAACCGCCCCCAGCGGCTGTTGGTGCGGTCCATCAGCAGGCCCAGGGCCGGATCGAACCACAGGTCGAAGAAACGCACCGCCATGAAGGCCCAGGCCAGGTCCGCCTGCCGCACGCCCAGATCGGTGGCGTAGTAGTTGGGCAGATAGGCCGTGACCGGCATCAGCATCGCCGCGAGCGGGATACAGGGCGTCGAGAAGATCGCCAGGCGCCAGGCGCTCAGCCTGACCCCGTTCGCGGACGCGTCCGCCGGGCGCGCGGCGCCCGCCTCCAACTCCAGAGCCATGTCCCGCCTCCCCTGCGGATCGCCCCCGGTCTTCCGGGTGGGTGAACAATGTTCACGGGCAATCGCGGCGCGCGCAAGGCGTCGTCAGGACCTC
This sequence comes from Caulobacter mirabilis, assembly GCF_002749615.1. GTDB lineage: Bacteria > Pseudomonadota > Alphaproteobacteria > Caulobacterales > Caulobacteraceae > Caulobacter > Caulobacter mirabilis. The sequence goes on along the minus strand of NZ_CP024201.1, from coordinate 1,533,431 downwards.
GCCGCCGAAACAGCGCGATTGGCCGCCTCCAATCGCACGCGCAAGGAGGCTCGCGCATCGTCCGACGCGAACCCGGCCAGCAGGGCGGCGAAGCCGAACAGGCTCTCCGCCTCCAGTCGATCGACCGAAATCGCGCCGCCGGCCCAGTCAGCCAGACCGCCGCCGACGACATGGACCAACATCGCGCCCAAGGCCTCCACATCCGTCTCGGGCCTCAATCCGCCCTCGGCCACCGCGGCCTCGACCATCCGCCGCCAGAACCGCACCCGCGGCTGGCGGATCGCCGCGGCGAAGGCGCCGTCCCGCCCGGCAAGGCCGTCGGTCATCATGGTGCGGTAGAAGCCGGGATCGCGGCGGTAGAGGTCGGCGGCGATCTCCATCGCCCGGAAGATCCGCTCGACGCCGCCGCCGCAGTCCGCCTGCGCCACCCGCGCCTCGAAGCGTTCCAGATCCTGGTCATAGACCCCGGCCAGGATCGCGGTCTTGGTCCCGAACAGATTATAGGCGGTCGCCGCGCTGACTCCCGCCCGCTCGGCGATCGCCTGCACCGTCACCGTCTCGCCGCCGACCTCGCGCAGCAGATCGTGCGCCGCGTCCATCAGACGGCGACGGCGATCTTCCTTGGCCTGTTCGCGGCGCGACGTGACGACGGCGTCCATCGGGTTTCCCTCCCTCGACGGACAGACTTAGAGATTGCGCCGGGGTCTTTGAAGACCCGCCCCGCGGAGGCCCGAATGGTCAGGTCCGCGTGATTGTCACCCCGCCGTCGGCCAGCAGCGTCGCCCCGGTCATGAAGCTGGACCGTTCGGAGGCCAGATAGAGCGCCGCCTCCGCGATCTCCTCCGGCGCGGCCAGGCGCTTGAGGGCGTGCAGCCCCTCGACGAAGGCGCGGGCCTCCGGCGTGTCGGCGACCGCCCGGCCCATCGGGGTGTCGACCCCGCCCGGCAACAGCGCGTTGGCGCGAACCCCGGCCGCGCCATACTCGGCGGCGATCACCCGGGTCAGTCCGACCAGGCCCGCCTTCGACGCCCCGTAGGCGGCCATGCCCGGAAAGCCGACCAGGTGGCCGACAAAGGTCGAGGTGAAGATCAGCGAACCGCCGCCCCGCGCGACCATGGCCGGGATCTGCGCCCGGGCGAGCAGGAAGGCGCTGGTCAGATTGGCGTCGAGGACCTCGCGCCAGACGTCCGGCCGGGTTTCCGCCGCCGGCGCGGCTTCGCCCGTCATCCCGGCGTTGTTGAAGGCGATGTCCAGGCCGCCGAAGCGGTCCATGGCCAGGGCGACGAGATCCGGCGCCAGGGTTTCGTCGCGGACGTCGCGGGCGAGGTAGGCGGCCTGTCCGCCCTCCGCCTCGATCTGATCGACCACCGCCGCCAGCTCGGCCTCGCGCCGGGCGTTGAGCACCAGCCGGGCCCCTTCCCGCGCGAACAGCAGCGCCGCCGCCCGTCCGATGCCCGAGCTCGCGCCCGTGATGATCGCCACCTTGCCGTCCAACGTCGCCATGATCCGCTCCTGATGTCTGATCGGGAGCGGCAGATGGACCGGCGGCCCGGCCGGGGCGACCCGCTTCTTGCTACGCCGCCGCCGCGTCCATGAAACTCGCCAGCTCGACGTCCAGATCGGTGACGCCGTCGGCGTCGTGGGTGGCCAGCAGCACCTCGACGCGGTTGTAGACGTTGAACCACTCCGGGTGGTGGTCGAGCTTGTCGGCCTTCAGGGCGACCCGGGTCATGAAGCCGAACGCCGCGTTGAAGTCCTCGAACACGAACGTCTTCTCGATGGCGTCACGGTCGCCGGGCTTCACGCTCCAGCCCTGCAGGCGCTCCACCGCGGCCGCGGCGCCGATCCGTTCTCTGGTCATCTGAAGTCTCCTGCGTCGAGCGGCGGCACCCTCGCGGTGTTCGCGGCCAGGTTCAACGGGGGATGCACGGCAGACAGCAAAGAGCCCCGGGGCCGATACGGAGGCCGCCGGGGCTCAGGTACGCTTCGCAGACTCTCGGATTAGGCCGTTTTGGCACATTTGTCGCCGCGTCACTTCGTCCGAAGCCGGCGCATAACCGAAAGTGGAATTTCGGTGGAATTCCCCCTGGACGAAAGCAACGCTCGTGGGTCTACTTCCCCCAGGGAAGCGGATACTCGCGAAAAAGCTGAAGAAAAACGCGTCCCGAATGTGGGGGCCCGCGGGACTTTCGCCTCTTCCGGTCTAGACCGGGGGCCAGGACGCGGATGTAGCGACGCCGGGCCTTCCAGACGGGACGAATGAGGGAGCTCGGCCGCATGGCCTCGCCGACGACGCCGCCGATGGATGATCCAGGATCCGACATGGACCGGACCATGCAGGCTTGGCTTGTCGACTACGGACCCGCCCTGCGCCGGTACTTCGAGAAGCGCGCCAGCCCGGCCGAGGCCGAGGACATGGTCCAGGACGTCTTCCTGTCCCTGCAGATCCGCGGCGGCGTGGCGGGCATCCAGCACGCGCGAGGCTATCTCTTCCAGGTCGCCCGCAGCGTCCTGGCGCACCGCCGCTACAACTATCCGGCGCTCGGCCGCCCCCTCACGCCCGCAGAAGCGTCGATCGAGGAGCTGTCGCCAGAGCGTATCCTGATGGGCAAGGAATCCCTCGACCGCCTGATGCTGGCGCTCGAGAGCCTGCCGCCCCGATCTCGAGAGGCTCTCCTCCTGCACCGTTTCGAAGAGGCGACCTACGCCTCGGTCGCGCGCCGCATGGGCATCACCGTCAGCGCCGTCGAGCGACTGATCACCCGCGCCCTGAAGCAGTTGACCGCCACCCTGGAGGCGCGTCGATGACCCAGGAAAACCTTCTCATCGACGACGTCGACGGTCTGGCGGCCAACTGGTTCTCGCGGATGCGTTCGGGCGCCTTGACCGAAAGCGACGAAGCCGCGCTCGAGGCCTGGCTGGACCATGATCCGGCGAACCGCTCGGCCTACGACGCGGTCGAGCGGACCTGGACGGCCCTGGAGCTGGTTCGCATGCACCCCCGGGTGCTGGCGATGCGCGATGCGCTGCCCGAACAGCGCCCGTTCCGGCTGGAGCGCTACTTCCCGCCCCAGGCGATCGCCGCCTGCGTCGTCGCGGCGGTGGTCGGAGCGATCGGGATCGTCGCCTGGCCCTCGACTCAGTCAAAGGCGCCGCCGCCGGTCGTGGCGGGCCTGCTCCAGCCCCACCTCTATCAGACCGGCGAGGGCGAACGGTCGGTGCTCACCCTCGCCGACGGCACCGAAGTGATGCTGCACGAGGGCGCGCGCCTTCGCACGCTGGCCGAACGCGGCCGCCGCGTGGTCCGCCTCGAGAGCGGTCGGGCCTATTTCCGCGTCGCCAAGGACAAGCACCATCCGTTCGTGGTCCAGGCCGGCGGCCGGACCGTCACGGCGCTCGGCACCGCCTTCGAGGTCAGCGTCGAGAAGCAGGCCTTCGCCATCACCCTGGTCGAAGGACGGGTGCGCGTGCAGACGCCGGTGGCCGCCGCCCCAAGCCTGGGCGCTCGCCCGAACGGCCTGGTGCCCCCCTCCATCGAGACGACCGAGATGGTCGCCGGATCGCAACTGGCGGGCGATATCAACGGCTGGCGGGTCACCCGCACCGACGTGTCGCAGGAAACCAGCTGGACGCGCGACCAGTTGATCTTCGAGGCGCAGCCGCTCGCCGTCGTGGCGGAGCAGATGAATCGACGCTCTCCCCGAAAAATCATCATCACCGACGAGGATGTCGGGCGCACCCTGATCAGCGGCAACTTCCGGCCTGGAGACGTCGACGGCTTCGCAAGAGCCTTGGCGGCTTACGATTACGCGGGCGTGGCGCGTCGCGGCGACGGCGCCATCGAGCTGTCGGCGCCATAATATCTTCACCTTCCCGCAAAACGTGTGTGGGGTGTTTTTGAGGGGCTGCCTCTTCCGTCGCAAGCGAACGAACAATGTTCGCATCAACGGGGGAGTGAAACGTGAGAGCCCACAAGTACCGTGCTGGCCTGCTGGTCGGCGTCGCTGCTGCCGCGACGATCTTTTCGGCAGGCCTGGCGCAGGCTCAGGTCAAACCGCAGATTATCGATATCCGGCCCCAGCCGCTTCCGGCGGCCCTGAAGGAATTCGGCGTCAAGACCGGCGCGCCCGTACTCTACGGACCGGGCCTGGCCGAGGCGAAGGTTTCCGCCGGCGTGAGCAACGCCTCCGGTCCCGAGGCGGCGATGACCGCCCTCCTGGCCGGCACCGGCCTGACCTACCGCCGCAGCGGCGAAACCTTCCTGATCGTCAAGAAGGAAGACGACGCCCCCCAGAGCGCAAGCGCCAACGAGGGCGCGGAACCAAGCCTCGTTGATGAACTGATCGTCACCGCCCAGAAGAAGGAGGAGTCGATCCAGGACGTGCCGATCGCCGTGTCGGCCTTCTCGGCCCAGGCCCTGGACGAGCGGAAGATCGAAGGCGGACCCGAACTGCTCCGCGCGATCCCGAACGTGAGCTTCTCCAAGGCCAACTTCAGCATGTACAACTTCTCGATCCGCGGGATCGGGACCAAGGCCATCTCCGCGAGCAGCGACCCGGCCGTCGCGGTGAGCTTCAACAACACGCCCCTGATCCGGAACCGGCTGTTCGAGCAGGAGTTCCTGGACGTCGAGCGGGTGGAAGTGCTGCGCGGGCCGCAGGGCACCCTGTACGGCCGCAACGCCACGGCCGGCGTGGTCAACATGATCCCCAGGCTGCCGGGACCCAACCTCGAAGCCATGATGAAGGCCGAGCTGGGCAACTACTCCACCGGACGGCTCAGCGGCATGTTCAACATGCCCCTGGGGGACACGCTGGCGATCCGCGTGGCCGGCGCCCTCACCCAGCGTGACGGCTTCGACTACAACACCTTCACCAAGAAGAACGTGAACAACCGCGATCTGTGGTCCACGCGCCTGTCGGCGAAGTGGGATCCGGTCGACTGGTTCAGCGCCAACGTCATCTGGGAACATTTCGAGGAAGACGATCAGCGCTCGCGGACCGGCAAGCAGCTCTGCACCCGCGACGACGGTCCGGCCAAGGTCGGCGGCGTCAACACCTCGGCGCTGACTCGCGCTCGCCTGAGCCAGGGCTGTCTGCCGGGCACGCTGTTCAACGACACCGCCTACGGGGTTCCCAACGGCCTGTCCTTCCCGCAGTTCCTCGTCGCCGACGGCATCACCTTCGGCTACCCGACCCCGGGTCCGCGGAACCAGAACACGCTCGTCAGGGCGTTCAAGAACCGGCTCACCGATCCCTATCTGGGCCTGGTGCAGTCGCGCGACCTGCGTGAGATCGCCACCAGCTACGACCCGATCTTCCGGTCGAAGAACGACGTGGTCCAGCTGAACCTGAGCTTCGACCTGAGCGACAATCTGCAGCTGATCTCGCAGACCGCCTACACCGAGGACCGCTACTACTCCTCGCAGGACTACAACCGCTTCGTGTCGAACCCGATCTTCAGCGACACCGGCCAGCCGATGGTCAACGCGTCGAACCTGCCCTACGGCTATTCGGCGACGATCCGCCCCCCGACCCCGGGCGGCGTCTATACCGACCCTCAGCTCGGCGCGTCGGACCGGATGCTGGCCGTCGACCTGAGCCAGTCGCAGAACCGGCAGTGGAGCCAGGAAGTCCGCCTGCAGTCGGCGTTCGAAGGCCCGCTCAACTTCAGCCTCGGCGCCAACTATCTGAAGTTCAAGTCGCAGGACGACTACTACGTCTTCAACAACACCTTCACCTACCTGGCGGAGTACCTCTACAACTCCGGCGCGCCGCCCAAGACGCCGGTGATCTGCGAGCCCACGACGCCTAAGGAATGCGTCTACGTCGACCCCAATCCGCTGAGCAGCATCAACGGCGAGGGTCACAACTACTTCCGCAGCAAGAACGTGGTGCAGATCGAGTCCTGGGCGATCTTCGGTGAAGCCTATTGGGAGGTGACGCCGGACGTGAAGATCACCGCCGGCCTGCGCTACACCGACGACAGCAAGGTCAGCACGCCCTATCCCAGCCAGCTGCTGCTGGGCGCCGACCGTGGAACCAGCGGCCCTTCGACGGGCGGCAAGTACAGCCGCGGCTACCCGGCGCTGCCCGACATCAAGCAGGGCTGGAACGAGTTCACCGGCCGCTTCGTGGTCGACTGGAAGCCGGACCTGTCGTTCAGCGACGACACGCTGGTCTATGCGTCCTACGCCCGCGGCTACAAGGGCGGCGGCTCCAACCCGCCACGCGTGGATATCGATCCGAACGTGGTGCAGTACCAGCCGCTGGCCGAGACGTTCCGCCCCGAGTACCTCAACGCGTTCGAGATCGGGACCAAGAACACCTTCATGAACGGCGCGCTGCGGTTGAACGCCACGGCCTTCTACTACGACTACAAGGACTACCAGGTCTCCCAGATCGTCGACCGGATCTCGCTGAACGAGAACTTCGACGCCAAGAACATGGGCGCCGAACTGGAAGTCATCTGGCATCCGACCCCCGAGCTGCGGCTGGACGCCAACATCGGCTACCTGCACACCGAACTGGGCAAGGGCGCACAGTCGATCGACGTGATGAACCGCACCCAGGGCAACCCGGACTGGACCCTGGTCCGCCCGTGGGTCCAGGTGCCGTCCAACTGCGTCGCGCCGACCAGGCACGTGGCCACGATCCTCGGTCGCGGGCTCGACGACACCCTGGCGGCCCAGGCGCTGACCGCGCTCTGCTCCGGCTCGGCCCGCATCGGCTCGTTCGATCCGGCCCTGCCCTCCCTGTTCCGCTTCTGGCAGATGTTCGGCTTCACCTACAATCCGCTGAAGGACGCTCCGAACGGAGGCCGCGGCTTCTACGCGAATCTGGAAGGCAACGAGCTGCCCAACGCGCCCAACTGGACCTTCAATCTGGGGGCCCAGTACACCTTCAACATCAACGACTGGCGACTGACCGTCCGCGGCGACTACTACCGCCAGAGCGAGAGCTACGCCCGCGTCTACAACACCCAATACGACCGGCTCGAGGCGTGGGACAACACCAACCTGTCCGCCACGCTGGAGAACCCGAATTCCAACATGGTGGTCCAGGTCTATGTGAAGAACGTCTTCGACGACGCTCCGATCACGGACTTCTTCACCAACTCCGACGACACCGGCCTGACCGCCAACGTCTTCACTCTCGATCCTCGGATCATCGGCGTCAGCATCATGGGCCGGTTCTAGTCGTTAAGTAATTTTAGGCATAGATGCCGGGCTCGCAGGAATTCGCGAGCCCGGATATCTTTCTTCAACCCAGAAGCAACCATCAAAAGTTGCAATTTTCGCCTTTAGGGCGAAATTTTGACTGGACTCTTTTGTAAACATCATTGAAAGTTTCAACACCTCGGGTTCGCATCGAGGTCAAAAAACCTAGGAGAGGATTCCAATGAAAAAGATTCTGTACGTGCTGGCGGCCAGCGCCATCGCTCTGACCGGCGTCTCCGCCCAAGCCGCGACCTTCAGCCCGCCCAGCACCACGGGCGCCAAGTTCGAAGGCGACGTCGACGTGTTCCGCGACTTCTCGCTGAACTGCCTGATGAAGGCCGACGTCAGCTCCACCGCGCTCGACGGCAACGGCGACAACACCGCCCAAGTCGACACGGCCAGCCTGTCCTCGGGCTTCATGTGCAACCTGGTCGCCTTCAACAACTTCCCGTACCCGGTGACTGTGACGGCTCCGGGCGGCGGCGGCGGCGTGCCCGCCACTGCGGTTCAGATCAACAGCGCCAGCGTGGTCACCGTCCTGGGCGGCACCTGCGCGGGCAACGTTCCGGCGGCCTGGTCCGACGGCGCTCCGGCCACGATCACCTTCGCGCCGGGCACCCCGATCGCCGGCGGCTGCACCATCGGCGGCACGCTGACCCAAGTCGCCGGCTCGGCGATCACGATCACGAACTAAGACTCCCCCTCAACAGGTCACCTCACCTGTGTGGACTGGTCCCGGGGGCGCTGCGCTCCCGGGACCTTTTTCTTTTTCAGCGTCATCGTTTTCCACGCCGCGTCATCCGCGGCTTTCGGCGGCGCACGTCCGTTCGGGCGATCGCGTCCGCGAACCGAAGAAGGAAGTCTGACATGGCCAGAACCCTGACCGCACTGCCCCTGATCGCCGCCTTGTCCTTCGCCGGCGTCTCAGCCGCCTCCGCCGACACCTTCAGCCCATCCGGCGCCGTCACGACCTTCGAGGGAACCGTCGACTTCGTGCCGGGCACGCCTCTTGTCTGCGACTTCAGCCTGACCATCACCAACAACGGCTCGGGCGACGCCGACGTCACCAGCGCCGTCTCATCGGGCGGCTGGTGGTGCTCGTCGCTGGTCTTCAACAACCTCCCCTGGAACATCGATGTCGTCGCCCCCGCCTTTCCTCCCGGCGCCGCGGCCACCCAGCTGAGGATCGCCGGCGTTCAGACGAACTTCCCGTTCGCCTGCGGCCCGGGCGATCTGATCGTCAACTGGGACGCGGGGCCGGCGGCGACGATCACCTTCCCGACCGGCTCGACGATCAATCCCGGCGGCTGCGGCATCGCGGGCGTCCTTCAGCAGACCTCAGGCCCCGCGCTGACGATCACCAATTAGCGCGCGCGAGGCCCCGGCCCCGGGGCCTCGCCAGCCCGCTCAGGGAGAAGAAGCCATGACGCGTATCACGCCTGGGCTTGCAGCGGCGCTGACGCTGATCAGCCCCTCGTTCGCCGCCGCCGACAGTTTCACGCCGCCCAACGGCCCGATTCAGTTCGAGGGCGACATGGTGCTCTCACAGAGCGGCGTCTCCCTTCCTCCCTGCTTAGTCGCAATGCACCTGAGCTTCCACGGGACCGGAGCGCTCGTCCTCGACGCGCGCGCAACGGGCGTTTTTTGCGTCAACTGGACCTTCCCCAACCCCCCGTGGGGCATCGAGGTCGTCACCCCCTCCGGGCCTCCCGGCGAACCGGCGACGCGGCTCCGGCTTTGGAACATACGGGCCCAGTTCTACGCGCCGTGCTTCGGCGACGTGCTTGTCGACTGGAACGCCGGCCCCCCGGCAACCATCACCTTCCCGCCCGGCACGACGCTCCCCGGCGGCTGCGGCCTCTCGGGCGTCATGGAGCAGGTCGACGGCCCGCCGCTGACGATCACCAAATAACCCCGCCATCTTGGAGGGGCCGGGCTTGAGCCCCTCGCCCCGACGGTCCGACCGGACCCCTACGAGGAGGACAGAGCATGATGCGAACGATGCGGGCCCTGGCGGCCGCCCTGGCGCTGACGGGCGCCACGACCGCCGTGGCCGACACCTTCACCCCGCCCAGCAGCACCGCCGTGTTCACGGGCAATGTGCTGCTGAACGCGTCGCCTCCGCTGGTCTGCACCGTGTCGGTGACCATCGTCTCCAACGCAGCCGGCAGCGACGCCTGGGTCGCCACGGGCGGGATCGGCGGCGGCGGGCTGTGCGGCCTGTTCTCATTCTCCGGCCTGCCCTGGAACATCAATGTCGAGACCCCGCTCCCGCCGCCAACCGGGCAGCCGGCGACGCAGCTGAGGTTCACCGGCGTCCGGGTGGTCGGCGGGGTCGTCTGCGGACCGGGCGACCTGATCGCGACCTGGACCCCGGGATCGCCGCCGACGATCACCTTCCCGCCCGGAACCATGCTGCTCCCGGGCCCCTGCCCCTTCCAGGGCGTGCTCACCCAGACCAGCGGGGCGCCCCTGGCGATCACCAACTAGCGTTACGGCGCCGGCCGGCGCCGTCCCTACCAGTCGCGTTCAGAACCGCTTGCGACCGCCGCGCCTCGGCGGCCCCGTCGGCGTGCGCCGGCATCACGGAGGCTCTCCGATGAGAAAGATCCTCGCCACGTTCGTCGCCATCGCGGCCGCCACGGCGATCACCAACGCCCACACCGCCCACGCCGCCGCCTTCAGCCCTCCGAATGCGATCAACATGGTCTTCGAGGGCGACGTCGAGTTTCGGGAAAACCTCACCTTCAACTGTACGATGACGGCCCATGTCCTCACGACGAACCCCGACGGCGCCGGCAACAACGAGGGCTACGTCTATGCGGCCGGTCTGTCGAACGGCTTCCTTTGTTCGCTGGTCTCCCTCCAGCAGGCCCTCTACCCGATCGCCGTCCTTCCAACCGGGCCGTCGGGCGTCCCGGCGACGGATATTGAGATCCAGGGGATCTCGGTCGTCACAGCCATGGGCGGGACCTGCACCGGCAACCTCTGGGCCGACTGGTCGGACGGCGCTCCGGCCACGATCACATTCTCGCCGCTGAGCACGCTGACCGGCGGCTGCACGATCCGCGGCACGCTCAGCCAGGTGAGCGGACCGGCTCTCACGATCACCCAATGACCCGCATCTCTTCGCCCGCTCGTCCCCTCGGGCCGCTAGCGACCGCCGCGCTTCGGCGGACCGCCGCCCCTGGCCGGCGCCACACAGGTACTCCGATGAACAGGATCCTCACCACTCTCGTCGGCGCCGCCGCCCTGGCCGGCGCCTCCCCGTCTGGCGCTGACACCTTCAGCCCGCCGAACCAGAACACGCTTCTTTTCCAGGGCGTCTTCTACGTTCATCTCCTCGGCCTGCAGGTGACCTGCGACGGCTTCGTCACGCTGCGCACCGGACCGTTCGACGCCGCCGGAGACAACCTCGCGGTCTTCCACAGCTTCTCGCTGGAGGGCGGCCTCTGCAACTACGGCGCGTTCGCCAACCTGACCTATCCGATCACCGTCGTCGCGCCGACGACGCCGGCCGGCGCGACCGCCCAGAAGCTGAGGATTCACGGCGTCCGCTTCACCAGCCCCCTCTACGACTGCGGGCCGGCGGACATCGAGGTCGAGTGGGTCCCGGGACCGCCGCCGCGGATGGTGCTCACGAGCCAGACCGTCGGGACATGTCAGTTCGACGGCGAACTCACGCAGTACGTCGGCCCCACGCTCACGATCACCAACTGACGCCGCCGCCCCTCCGACGACGGACCAACCCGACAAATCCGCCCCTTACCCGGCCTTGAAGATGGCGCCATCTCAACGGATAGTTACACTCCTGTAGACGAGGTTCCGTCGGGGGCGGGGAAGGCGCTCGACGAAACCGTGTTCATCGCCGGAGGGGGTCTCGCCCGGCGACTTGGCGGGAAGAAGCAGTGCTCAAGCTGGCCAGTATCGAGAAGGCCTACAAGACGGCCGGAGGGTCCGTACCGGTTCTGAAAGACCTCTCCCTCGAGATCGAGGGCGCGGGCTTCTGCGCGATCCTGGGCCCGTCCGGCTCCGGGAAGAGCACGCTGCTCAACATCATCGGCCTGCTCGACCGTCCCGACAGCGGCCAGGTCTTTCTGGACGGGGCGCCCGCGGACTTCGCGTCGGCGGCCGAGGCCGCGCGCCTGCGCAATCGCCTGATCGGCTTCGTCTTCCAGTCGTTCCAACTGCTGCCGCGGCTGACCGCCTGGGAGAACGTCGCCCTGCCGCTTCTCTATCGCAACGTGCCGCGCAAGGACCGCAAGCCGCAGGCGCTGGCCATGCTGGAGCGCGTCGGCCTTGGCGACCGCGCCGAGCACCATCCCAATCAGCTTTCCGGCGGCCAGATGCAGCGCGTGGCCCTCGCCCGCGCCCTGGTCAGCAACCCGCGCCTGCTGCTGGCGGACGAGCCGACCGGCAATCTCGACAGCGTCACCGCCAGCGAAGCGCTGACGCTCCTCCGCACCCTCAATCGCGACTTCGGCGTCACCATCGTCATGGTCACCCATGATCGCGATCTGGCGATGACCTGCGATCGACAGATCGAGATCCGCGACGGCCGGATCATCGCCGACACGAGGCGTCAATGACCTCGCGCGCGCGCCCCTATGGCGTGCCGCTGGGCGAGGTCCTGCGGGAGGCCTTCGCCAACCTGCTCGCGCGAGGGCAGCGCTCCGGCCTCGCCCTGCTCGGCATCGTCGTCGGGACGGCCTCCATCATCGCGATGCTCAACATCGGCCATGTCGCCCAGCTGGAGACCATGAAGCAGTTCGAGAGGCTGGGCATCGACACGATCCAGGTCCGAAGCACGCCCAATGGAGGCGAGGGCGGCTTTCCGAAAGCCACGATCGAAGATCTTCCCAAGACGGTTCCCGGCGTCGTCGAGGCGACCCCTTACGCGACAGCCCAGATCTCCGGCCGGGCGGGCGGTAAGGAGGCCTCGCTCTTCCTCATCGCCGCCCCGCCGTCGCTGGCTCCGCGGCTGGCGCTGACGGCGCAGACCGGCCGCCTGCTCACCGCCTTCGACGACTGCGCGCCGGTCGGCGTGATCGGGGCGGAAGCCGCGCAGAAGCTGGCGCGACGTCCCGCAGACATGCTCGGCCAGCAGGTCGCCCTGGGCTCCTATCTGTTCACGGTCGTCGGCGTCCTCGAAGCGATCCCGAGCGACGGCTTCAGCGTGGCCCGATACAACGACGCCTTCATGATCCCGCAGGGTTGCGCACGACGCGTCCTGCCCAGCAACCAGGCCAACGCCGCGCTCGTGCGGGTCGCCGACGACGCCGATGTCGATCGGATCGACGGCGAGCTGAAGCGCTCGCTCACCAACCGGACGACGTTGGTCCAGACCACCAACGCCAAGTCGATCATCGTGACGATGAACCGCCAGAAGGGCCTGATCGCCGCGGTGCTGGCCGCCATCGGCGGCATATCGCTGCTGGTCGGGGGGATCGGCGTCATGAACGTCATGCTGATGAACGTGCTGGAGCGGCGACGGGAAATCGGCCTGCGCGCCGCGATCGGCGCGACGCCGAAGGACATCCAGCTGATGTTCGTGGCGGAGGCGGCGATGCTGGCCGCCGCCGGCGGCCTGGTGGGCGCGATCTTGGGGCTGCTGCTCTCGGCGCTCGCGGTGAAACTGTTCAGCTGGGACTTCGCCATCGCCTATCATCTGATGCCCATCGGCCCGCTCGGTTCCGGCGTGATCGGCGTGCTGTTCGGCCTCTATCCTGCCCTGTCCGCATCGCGGATCGATCCGATCGAGGCCCTTCGTGCGGACTAGATGCTCGCCTCTCCTGCTGCTCGCCCTGGCCCTCTCCGTCTCGACCGCTGGCGTCGCGTCGGCGCAAGCCCTGTCGCCGGTCCCGTCGCCGCCCTCGAACCCGGTGCCCAACGGCCCCGCCGTCCCACTCGGCCTCACCGAAGCCGTGGCCATCGGCTTGCGCGACAACCGAAGCCTCAAGTCGGCCTATCTGGAACGCGTGGTCCAGAAGTTCGACCTGGCCGTCGCCGAGCGTCGCTTCGTCCCTGTCGCCCGCATCACCGCGCGGGTCACGGAGGCTCGCAGCGACGCTCCCAACAGAGACTCGACCGAGGCCGCCGGCGGTGTCGAAGGGTCGTGGCTGCTGCCGACCGGCGGCACGATCGGTTTCTCCTGGGGCCGCCTCGAGCGACTCGACGCGCGGAGCACCGACCGCAGAGACACCTCGTCGCTGTCCCTCACGCAGCCGCTGCTCCGCGGCGGCGGATGGGACGTCGCGATGGCCCCTCTGCGATCGGCGCGCATCCGGGAGCGGATCAATAAGCTCTCTCTCGAATCCACGGTCTCGAACACCGTCTCGACGATCATCTTCAGCTACCGCACCCTGCTGCAGAGCCAGGAGCAGGTCCGGCTCGCGGAGCTGTCGCTCGAGCGGACCAAGGTCTTGCTGGAGACCAACAAGGCGCTCATCGAGGCTGGCCGCATGGCGGCGGCGGACCTCGTCCAGACCGAGTCCGGCCTCGCCAACCAGGAGGTCTCCGTCCTGTCCGCCTATCGGCAGCGGGAAAGCGCCCAACTCGCCCTGCTGAGACTTCTGGCCCTCGATCCGCGCACCAACGTCGTGGCCGTCGACGACGTGAAGGTCGAGAGGGTTGATATCGATCTGGACCGCGTCCTGGCCCTGGGGTTCGATTCACGCCTGGACATCCTCAGCCAGCGGCTGACCCTGGACGAAGCCCGGCAAGGCCTGATGCTGGCCAAGAACAATCGGCTCTGGGACGTCAGCCTGACCGCCTCCACCGGCCGGTCCGAGGTCATCGACCCGATCCTGGGGCCGCGCACCCCGCTGGACGACACCACCGTCGGCGTGCGCGTGGGCATTCCCCTGGGCGACTACGGCCCCAAGGCGGCCGAGCTCCGCGCCGAGACGGCCGTTCGAACGGCAGAGCTTCGCTACGAGGAGCTGTCGCAGGCGATCGAGGCGCAGATCCGCGACGCCGTCCAGACGGTCGACATGAACTGGCGCCAGCTCGAGGCTGCGCGGCGGGCGCGCGACCTGGCCGCGCGCGCGCTCGACCTGCAGCAGGAGAAACTGAAGGTAGGCCGGGCGTCCAACTTCGAGGTCCTGTCCTTCCAGGACAGCCTCAGGAACGCCGACGCCCAGGAACTCAACGCCCGGATTTCCTACCTCAATGCGCTCACCGCGCTGGATCAGCAAATCGGAAGCACGCTCGAAACATGGCGCATCAACTTGAACGACTGACCACGGCGATCCGGCGACGCCCCGGACGCACGGCCCTCGTGGCGGTCGCGGCGCTGCTGATCCTGACCGTCTGGACCTGCACGGCGCGCAAGCCCGACGCCAAGCGCGCGGGCGAGGTCCAGCGGCACTACACGGTGAGCAAGCAGTCCTTCGCCGTTTCCACCGGTTTCCAGGGCGAGATCGCGCCGGGAGAGAGCCTGGCGGTCGTCGCGCCGTTCGACGGCGTTCTGCAGCGCCTGAACTTCGCCTACGGCGATCAGGTGGAGGCCGGCCAGGTGTTGGCGGAGTTCGATGTCGCCGACGTGCAAAGGAGCCGGAACGACGCCGAAAGCACCTATCTGAAATCGGCCCGCGGCGCCGCCGATCTCCAGAACTGGCAGAGCGGGCCGGAAATGTCGCGCGCCCGGCGCAGCCTCATCACCGCGAGACTGGAGTTCGAACAGGCCGAGCGGCGCCTGAAGGAAACGCGGTCGCTGCTGGACCGGGGCCTTGTGCCTCGCATGGAGTACGAGACGCTCGAGCGGCAGGTGCAGTCGCAGAAGATGGCCCTGGAAGCCGCCGAGCAGGATCTCCAGATCACCGCCGGCCGCGGCGAAGGCTCCTATCGTCGGATTGCGGAGCTTGACCTGAGCAACTCCACGAACCGGCTGTCGACGGTCAGCGCGGACATGGCGAAAGCCCGGGTCGTGGCGCCCGACTCCGGCATCATCGTCATGCCGCCCTCCGGCGGCCAGGACAAGGCGGATGGAGGCGTCACGGTCGGCGGTCGGCTGTCGAAGGGCCAGCCCCTGGGCGTCATCGCGAGGGCCGGCGCTCTGGGCGTGCGATTCCAGCTGGACGAAGGCGACGTGAACACCATCAAGCTCGGCCAGGCGGTGACCGTAACCGGGGCTGGCTTCTCCGGCGTGTTGAAGGGTCGGATCCACAGTATCGCGGGCCAGGCGAAGAAGGACGCGGGCGGCGGCAAGGCGGTGTTCGTGGCGATGGCGCTGCTCGATCCGCTGCCAGCGGAACAGGCCCGTCAGGTGCGCATCGGCATGACCGCCAACCTGAACATCACCTCCTACACCAACCCTTCGGTGATAACCCTGCCTCCGCAGGCGATCCAGGGATCGCCCGCGAACCCGTTCGTGTTGGTTCAAAGCAATCCCCGCAAGGCGCCGCAGGAGGTCCGGGTCCAACTCGGCAAGTCCAGCCCGTTCGCCGTCGAGGTGCTGGCCGGGCTCAAGCCCGGAGATCGGGTCGTCTGGAGCGTTCCCGGCGTTCCGGCGTCGCGATAGGCCTTCGTCGGGGCCTCACCGCACCCGCAGGCTGTCCAGCTGGCGCGCGGCCAGGTCGCGCAGGGCGTCGTCGGCCAAGCCCGCCGCCCGCTGCAGCGGCGCGCCGATCAGGCTGGCCGACAAGGCCGCGCTCAGCAGGGCGGCGGTGATCACCCCCGCCCCTTGGGACGCTGGATCGCCGCCCGCCGGCTCCGTGGCCTTCAAGGTGTGGACGGTTCCCGCGATGACCTCGAACACGGGCGCCAGCTTGTCGGCCTGACCGGTCGAGCAGACCCAGGCGACCAGCCGGCCATGGTCGTCCCGCGCCATCGCGTCGAAGACCATGTCGACGATCTGACGACTCGTCGCCTCGCCGCCGCGCAGGCGAAGGGTCGCCGCCGCCACCTCCCCCGCCAGCCGCTCGGACATGCGCACGACCAGCGCCGCCTGCAGACCCGCGCTGGAGCCGAAATGATGGGTCAGGTTGCCGTGGGCCATGCCGGCCTCGGCCGCCACGGCCTGCAGCGTCAGGCCCGGCGGCCCTTCGCGCGCCAGGATCGCCTCCGCCGCGCCCAGCGCTTCGTCCCGAGCCTCCGCCGGCGTCCGGCGTCGCCGGGGCCCGCGTTCCGAAGCTTGCCGTTGCGTTATTGTCATTCTTGATAATAACATGCCGCCAACGACCAACAAGGGGAAACGGGCGATGGCGGACGCGGACGTGATCATCGTGGGGGCCGGCCTGTCGGGGCTGGTCGCGGCGGCGGAGCTGGCGGACGCCGGCAAGACGGTCATCATCCTGGACCAGGAGCCGCGCCAGAACCTCGGCGGCCAGGCCCACTGGTCGCTGGGCGGCCTGTTCCTGGTCGACAGCCCCGAGCAGCGGCGGCTGGGCGTGAAGGACAGCTTCGACCTGGCCCTGCAGGACTGGATGGGCACGGCCGGCTTCGACCGCGACGAGGACTACTGGCCACGTCGCTGGGCCGAGGCCTATGTCGGCTTCGCCGCGGGCGAGAAGCGGTCCTGGCTGCGCGCCATGGGCCACCGGATCTTCCCGATCGTCGGCTGGGCCGAGCGCGGCGGCGACGCGGCGACCGGCCACGGCAACTCCGTGCCGCGCTTCCACCTGACCTGGGGGACGGGCCCGGGCGTGGTCGAGCCCTTCGCCCGCCGCGTCCAGGAGGCGGAGGCTCGAGGTCGGATCGCTTTCCGCTTCCGGCGTCGCGTGGACGCCCTGATCGTCACGAACGGCGCCGTCACCGGCGTGCGCGGCGCGGTGCTGGCGCCGGACGACGCCCCACGCGGGGTCAGCACCTCCCGCGACGTCGTCGCCGACTTCGAGCTGAGCGCGGGCGCCGTGATCGTGGCCAGCGGCGGCCTCGGCGGCAATCACGACCTGGTCCGCCAGAACTGGCCCGCCCGCCTCGGTCCGCCGCCGAAGCGGATGGTCACCGGCGTGCCCGCCCACGTCGACGGCCGCATGCTGGCGATCACCGAGGCGGCCGGCGGGCGGATCATCAACCGCGACCGGATGTGGCACTACGTCGAAGGGCTCCACAACTGGAACCCGATCTGGCCGGGGCACGGGATCCGCATCCTGCCCGGCCCGTCCTCGCTGTGGTTCGACGCCCGGGGCGAACGGCTGCCCGCGCCCAACTATCCCGGCTACGACACCCTCAAGACCCTGGAGCATATCGGCAAGACCGGCTTCGACTACACCTGGTTCGTGCTGACCCAGAGCGTGATCCGCAAGGAGTTCGCCCTCTCCGGCTCGGAGCAGAACCCCGACCTCACCGGCCGCGACTGGCTGCTGACCTCCAAACGGGCGACCAGCAAGGGCGCGCCCGGCCCCGTCGAGGCCTTCAAGCAGCACGGCGTCGACTTCATCGTCGCGAACTCGCTGGAGGAGCTGGTTCCGCGGATGAACGCCCTGACCGGCGACGACCTGATCCAGCTCGACCGTCTCCGCGGCCAGATCGAGGCTCGCGACCGCGAGATGGCCAACCCCTACGCCAAGGACGCCCAGGTCATGGGCATCCACAACGCCCGCCGCTACCTGGGCGACAAGCTGGTGCGCACGGCCAAGCCGCATCGGATGCTCGACCCCGCCCACGGCCCGTTGATCGCGGTGCGGCTGAACATCCTGACCCGCAAGACCCTGGGCGGCTTTGAAACGGACCTGGAGGCGCGCGTGTTCGGCCACGACGGCCGCCTGATCCCGGGCCTCTACGCCGTCGGCGAAGCCGCCGGCTTCGGCGGCGGCGGGGTCCACGGCTACCGCTCGCTGGAGGGCACCTTCCTCGGCGGCTGCCTGTTCTCCGGCCGCAACGCCGGCCGCTCCGCCGCGCGCGCGGCCTGATCCCATGCAGGCGACCTTGACGACGACGCTGACGCTGCCCCTCGCGCTGGCGGTGGTGATGTTCGGCCTGGGGCTGAGCTTGAGGGGGAGCGACTTCACCCGGGTGCTGGCCTATCCGCGCGCGGTCTGGGTCGGACTGGCGGTGCAGGTCCTGGTCCTGCCGCTGGCCGCGGCCGGGATCGCCCATCTGTTCAACCTGCCCCCGGTCCTGGCCGTAGGGCTGATGCTGCTGGCCGCCTCGCCCGGCGGAGCCATGGCCAATCTCTACAGCCACCTGGCCGGCGGCGACGTGGCGTTGAACGTCACCCTGACGGCGGTCAGCTCGGTGCTGACGGCGATCACCCTGCCGATCATCGTCGGCCTGTCGACCCTGCACTTCATGGGCGCCGGCCAGGACATGCCGCTGCAGTTCGGCAAGGTCGCCCAGGTGGTCGCCCTGGTCTTGACGCCCGTCGCCCTGGGCATGCTGGTCAACCTTCGCGCGCCGAGCCTGTCAGCCCGCCTGCGCGGCCCGATGAAGATCGTCTCGATCGTCGTGCTGGCCGCCGTCGTCGGCGTTGCGGCGCTGCAGAACCGCCAGGATCTGGTCGCGCACGTCCGGGCGGTCGGCGCGGCCTGCCTGGCCTTCAACCTGGTCAGCCTGGCGGCCGGCTACGGCCTGCCCCGGCTGCTGAAGCTGGACAGACGCCAGGCCGTCGCGATCGGCATGGAAGTCGGCATCCACAACGCCGCCCTGGCCATCGCCATCGCCCTGTCGCCGAGCCTGCTGAACAGCCCCCAGATGGCCGTGCCGGCCGCGGTCTATGGGGCGATGATGTTCTTCACCGCGGCCGGGTTCGGCTGGCTGACGACGCGGGGGAAGCTGTAGGAAGCGCACCCCCTAAACCCGCGCCAGCGCCTCGGCCACGCGGTCGGCTTCGTCGGCGGTGTTGTAGACATGGAACGACAGCCGCAGCTGGTCGCCGCGCCGGTCGAACTTCGCGCCGATCGCAGTGAGAGAGGGATTCGAACCCTCGGCGGCGATGCAGATCGTGCCGCCGAAGCCGGATCGGTCCGGATCGAACCAGCGGCCGTTGGTGCGCTCCGACACCCGGGCGATGAGGGCGCGGTTGTGGGCGCGGACCGCCTCGACCCCGACGCCGGCGATCACGCCGATCGCCGCCGCCGCCAGGGCGTAGGGTGCGACCGAGGGCGTGCCGCCCCAGAACCGCCGCGCGTCGGGGGCGTAGCGGAAGTCGCGGATGTCGAACTCGAACGGGTCGACGTGGCTGAACCAGCCGATCTCGATGGGCTTGGCGCGGGCGCAGAGCGTCGGCGAGACCCACAGCCAACCGGCTCCTGGCCCGCCGCACAGCCACTTCACGCAGGAGCCGATCGCCCCGTCGACGCCCAGCGTCGGCAGGTTCAGCGGCAGCACCCCGGCCGATTGGGCGACGTCGACGATCGCGATCGCCCCCGCCTCGCGCGCCAGGGCGGCGATCTCGGCGATCGGCCCGACGGCGCTGGAGTTGGAATGGACGTGCATGGCCACGACGGCGGCGGTTTGCGGACCGATCGCCTCGGCCCAGGTCTCGACCGCCGTCGGATCGACCGTCAGCAGCCGCAGGCGGAAGCCGAGCGCCTCCAGCCCTTTCAGCGCGAAGCCGATCGAGGCGAAGCTCTGGTCGGAGGCCAGGATCTCGCGGCGCTCGCCCTCCGGCGGCAGGGCCGACAGCAGCCGGAACAGTCCC
The DNA here is from genome assembly GCF_002749615.1 of Caulobacter mirabilis. Lineage (GTDB taxonomy): Bacteria > Pseudomonadota > Alphaproteobacteria > Caulobacterales > Caulobacteraceae > Caulobacter > Caulobacter mirabilis. The sequence continues at coordinate 1,513,629 of NZ_CP024201.1, read as the reverse complement.
GCCGACAGGTTCGGCTGCGGGCAATAGTCCGCCGCCGTTCCGCCGAGCAGCCCGGCCAGCGCATCGCGGAAGCCGTCGATGGCGCCCAGCCAGTCGCCCCAGGCGTCGCCGCCCTTGCCCGACCAGGGCGCGAGCACCGCCGTCTCCAGCCCCGCACGGGCCGCCCTGGGCAGAGCGCCGACGGAATGGGCCAGCAGATAGGGCCCGCCCGGCGGAACCTCGAACGCCCCCCTCAGGTCGCTCATGCCGCCGCGCCGCCCGCCGTCAGGCTGTCGCGGACGCGGCCGTACTCGCCGCCCCAGTCGTCGGTCATCGCCACGCGGACATCCCACAGTTCGGGGAAGAAGCGATGCTTGGCGCCCGACTGCAGCAGGTCGACCGACCGCCCCTTCAGCGACGCCGAGCCCATGCCGATCGAGCGGTGGATCAGGAACAGGTGGCGCCAGCGGAACAGCCCGAACAGCTCGTCGAAATCGATCAGGGCCTCGGCCACGGCGTAGGCGGCGTCATGGGCGTAATCCTGGTCGTAGATCGAGCGGACGGTGCGCCCCTTCGGCTCCAGGTAGCTGGCGACGAAGGTGTCCCACAGGTGGATCGGCATCTTCAGCAGGGTGCGGAAGCCCGGCGACTCCTGCCCGCTGCCGTTGCCCAGCTGCAGGCGGATCTGCTGATACTCCTTGGGCGACATCGTCTCCAGCAGGTCCAGCTGCGAGGTCATAAGGCGCAGCAGCTGGTGGGCGCGTCCCATCAGGGTCACGACGCGATGCGTCTCGCCAGCCTTCATGTAGTCGTCGACCTCGAGCAGGGTGAAGGCGATCAGCTTCATCCACAGCTCTTCGACCTGATGCACGATCTGGAACTGCAGCTCGTCGTGATTGACCAGGGCGCCGAAGTCCTTCTGGCAGGACAGCAGGCGCTCGGTGTTGAGGTAGTGCTCGTAGTCGAGCTCGGCCGGCGCCTGCAGGCGCGCGTAGATGGCTTCCCGGTCCATGCGGATCTCCCTTTGCGGCGACCCTAGCTCCGGCGGCGGGAAACATTGTCCGCAAACGAGCGGCGAATTCACGCCTGGAAGAAACAACGTACTTTCCTGAGCGCATTCTACGGTATGATTGCCGCTCAGTATCGCCAAAGGAGGGCCCGATGGACCAGATCGACCTGCATCTGCTGACCCTGCTCGAAGGCGACGCACGCCTGTCCTACGCCGACCTGGCCGAGGCCACCGGCCTGACCAAGTCGCCCTGCTGGAAGCGGGTCCAGGCGCTGGAGGAACAAGGGGTGATCCGCGGCTACCGCACCGTGGTCGAACCGTCGGCGCTGGGCCTGGGCGCCAAAGGCTTCGTCAGCGTGACGGTGGCGTTCGAACAGCACGACGCCTTCGAGAAGGCCGCCGTTCGGCATCCGATGATCCTGTCCTGCCACGCCACGGTCGGCGAGACCGACTATCTGCTGCAGATCATGGCCAAGGACCTGATCGCCCTGGACGCCTTCCTGCGCGGAGAACTGTGGCGGCTGCCCGGCGTGCAGCGGTTCTCGACCACCATCGCCACGCGCGAGATCAAGACCGACGGCTCGATCCTGGCCTGCGCCGCGCGCCGCTGACCGCGGTCAGGCGCGGGGCGCCAGCCGGGCGATGACGCCGCCGACATAGGCGCGCATGCCGTCCGCCATCGAGACCGCGCCGTCGCTGAGCAGCCACTGCAGCCGCAGGCCGTCCAGCACCGCGGTCATGTTGGCGGCCTCGACCGCCGGGTCGAAGTCGCCGATCAGGTCGCCGGCGCGGCGAGCCTCCTCGAACGCCGTCGTCAGCATGTCCCGGAACCGCTGGTAGCGGTCGACGAAGTAGCGGTTGATCTCGGAGTCTGCCGCCAGGTTTTCGGCCGACAGGGTCACGTCCAGCGCGGTGAGGATCGGGTCGGCCTCCAGGTCGGCGCCGAACTCGGCCATCCGCTCCAGCAGCGGCAGCCCCTGCGCCTCGCGCACCTTCTCCAGGGCCTCGTCCTGTTCGCGGTCGCCCTCGGCGATCACCGCCAGCAGCAGGTCGCTCTTGGTCGGGAAATGATAGAGCAGCCCGGCGTCCGTCAGCCCCGCCTCCTGGGCGATCGCGGCCAGGCTGGCGCCCTTGAACCCCTGTTTGGCGAACAGCCGCCGCGCGGCTTCCAGAACGGCGGCGCGGCGCGCTCGACCGCGGGGTTGGCGGGTTCCGGGAGCCGGCGAAGCGGTGGCGGTCGTCATCCGAACGACCCTTGCACAAAAACCTAGCGCCTGCTAGCTGTTGACCAATACCTAGTGAGCACAAGAATTCTAGCGAATGGTCGGTTTTGGTCCGGAGAGGCCTCGCCGACCGTCATGGGGGAGATGACATGCGTGGACTTCTGCTGAGCGGCGCGGCGTTCGCCGCCTTGGCCTGCGGCGCGACCGCGACGGCCCAGGAGGTGGTGCTGGAGGAGGTCGTGGTCACGGCCCAGAAGCGCACCGAAAACCTGCAGGACGTGCCGATTGCGGTCAGCGCCGTCGGCGCCGAGCGGGTCGAGCAACTGCACGCCACCCGGCTGGCCGACCTGACGGCGGTGGCCCCGAACTTCAGCGTCGAGAAGGCCAACGGCACGGTCTACATCCGCGGCGTCGGCGGCGGCGGCCGCAACATCGGCTTCGGCGGGCGGGCCGGCGTCTACCTCGACGGCGTCTACATCGGCCAGGCCGCGGCGCTGAGCCAGTCGCTGCTCGACATCGAGCACGTCGAGGTTCTGCGCGGGCCGCAGGGGCATCTGTTCGGCCGCAACACCGTCTCGGGCGCGGCCAACATCATCACCCGCGCCCCGGCCGCCGAGTTCGGCGGCGAGGTCACTCTGGGCGCAGGCAACCTTGAGTACCGCAGCCTAGGCCTGCGCGCCGACCTGCCGATCGTGGAGGACAAAGTGCTGGCCAAGCTGTCGGTCGGGCTGGAGAAGCGCGACGGCTACACCCGCAACCTGTTCGACAACAACCGCGTCATCGGCTCGCTGGACTCCCAGTCCTATCGCGGCGCCGTCCGCCTGCTGCCGAACGAGAAGGTCACGGTCGATGTCAGCGCCGACTACATGCGCGACAAGTCCTTCCGCGGCGGCCCCGAGTCCGTGTCCAGCCTGACCGGCGCCGGCCTGGTCGACCCGCTGGCGCCCAACGCCTATGAGGTCAACACCAACACCCCGCGCTTCAAGCATGTCGAGACCGGCGGCGGGGCGGTGAACGTCAACTACGAGCAGGACGACGGCTCGACGATCACCTCGATCACTGCCTACCGGACCAGCAAGAGCGCGGTCCAGGCGGACAACGACTACACGCCGATCGACTTCCTCCACACCCTGTACGAGGACGAGTTCCGCCAACTGTCGCAGGAGCTGAGGATCGCCTCGTCGGACGAGAGCCGCCTGCGCTACGTCGCCGGCGTCTTCCTGCTGTCCGAAGAGGCCGACACCAAGCGGGTCGCGGCCTGGGGCGCGGCGGCGGTCGGCCTCGGACTTGGCCTCGCGCCCAACTCCTCGACCCCGTCGTCGGCCGGCATCCGCACGACCTCCTACGCCCTGTTCGGCTCGCTGGACTACGACCTGACCGAGCGCCTGACCGTGAACCTGGGCGGCCGCTACACGATCGAGCAGCGCAAGCTGCGCTACGACCTGGACGGCTCCAACAGCGGCCTGGTCGGCATTGCGACGCTGAAGGGCTTCAAGGACGAGGACGAGGAGAACCGCTTCAGCCCCAGCATCGGCGTCACCTTCAAGGCGAACGACGACCTGAACCTGTACGCCAAGTACTCGACCGGCTTCAAAAGCGGCGGCTGGAACGTCGACTTCCTGAACAGGAACCAGGTCAAGGACCTGAACGGCGACGGCCGCGCCGACTTCGCCTTCGACACCGAGACGGTGCAGTCCTACGAGATCGGGGCCAAGGCCGAGCTGTTCGAGCGCCGCGTACGCCTGAACGCCGCCGTCTTCGCCGCCGACTACGACGACTACCAGATCAACCGCTTCGTCCAGTTCCCGGGCGGCATCACGGTGATCCAGCTGTCCAACGCCGCCAAGGTCGAGACCAAGGGCGTCGAGGTCAGCTTCGAGGCCGCGCCGATCCGCAACCTGCTGCTCACCCTGGACGCGGCCTACATGGACGCGACCTTCGACGACTTCAAAGGCGGCGGCCCGGGCGGCGCGGACGCCAGCGGCAACGAACTGCCGTTCTCGCCGAAATGGTCCGGCACGGCTTCGGCCCAGTACCGGTTCGACCTGCCCTCGCTGGGCTCCGAGCTGACTCTGTTCGGCCAGTACGCCTACCGCGCCAAGACCTACGCCGGCCAGGAGAACCAGGACAACCAGCGGCTGGGCGAGCGCAAGCTGCTCAATGCGCGGGCGACCTTCACCCATCTGGGCACAGGCTTGTCGGTCAGCGTCTGGGGGTCGAACATCACCGACCAGGACTACCTGACCAACCGCACCGCCGACTTCCTGGGCACCAAGTTCGTCGAGCGCGGCGAGCCGCAGACCTACGGCCTCGAGGTGACGGCCCGCTTCTAGGGAGAAGACCATGGGGATGCGCCGTCGCGACCTGCTTCTGGCGGCCGGGGCGGCGGCCCTGCCCGGCCTCGCCACCGCCGCGTCGGCGCGTCGCCCCAACATCGTCCTGATCGTCGCCGACGACCTGGGCTGGGGCGACCTGGGCGGTTATGGCGCCCGCCTGATCCGCACGCCCCGCCTGGATCGGATGGCTCGGGAGGGCGCGCGGCTGACCGCCGCCTACGCCAGCGCCAACATCTGCACCCCGTCGCGGGCCGGGCTGCTGACCGGCCGCTACCCGATCCGCACGGGCCTGGCCTGGGACGTGGTCCGGCAGAGCGACACGGTCGGCCTGCCGCCGTCCGAGATCACCCTGGCCGAGATGCTGAAGCCCGACTACGCGACGGCCCTGGTCGGCAAATGGCACCTGGGTCATGTCGCCCCCTACTGGCCGCCGACCGTCCAGGGCTTCGACCTGTTCTACGGCCTGCCCTACTCCCACGACATGAAACCGCTGGCGCTGTACGCGGCGCAGGCGCCGGGCGTGGAGCTGACCCGCGAGGACGTCGACTCCCCGCGCCTGACCCAGCGCTTCTTCGATCGCGGCCTGGCCTTCGTGGAGACCAACCGGGCCCGGCCCTTCTTCCTGATGCTGGCCCTGACCGCGCCGCACGTGCCGCTGGAGCCCAATCCGGACCACCCGCACCGCTCGCCGGCCGGCGCCTACGGGGACGTGGTCGAGGAGATCGACGCCGGCGTCGGGCGGCTGCTGGATCGGCTGAAAACCTTTGGCCTGGACCGCGACACCCTGGTCATCGTCACCTCCGACAACGGTCCCTGGTTCGAGGGCTCCGCCGGCCCCTGGCGCGAGCGCAAGGGCGGCTCGGGCTGGGAGGGCGGCTTCCGCGTCCCCTTCGTGGCGCGGCATCCCGGCGTGATCCCCGCGGGGATCGTCAGCGACGCCCCGAGCATGAACATCGACCTGCTGCCCACCCTGGCGGCCTGGACGGGATCGCCCCTGCCCGCCGTGACGCTGGATGGCCGGGACATCTCCACCATGCTCAAACGGCGCGGCGCGCCCTCGCCGCACGAGGCGCTGCTGCTGTTCGACAACGAGGCCATCGCCGGGATCCGCGCGGGGCGGTGGAAGTACCTGGTCCGATCCTACTACCGCACCGACGACCTGCCGCTGGACGCCTACGACTACGGCCTGCTGTTCGACATGACCCTGGACCCGGGCGAGACCTACAACCTCGCCGCCCGCCATCCCGAGGTTCTGGCCGGGATGAAGGCGCGCCTCGCCACGGCGCGGGCGGAATTTGGGCCGCTGGCCAAGGGGCCGCGGACGCGGAGGAAGTAGATCTCCTCAATCCGCTAATCCCGGCGAAGGCCGGGACCCAGTGTCGGTCTCCGCGGCAAGCGAGTCCTCGGCAAGGCGCGACCTTACGATCTGGGCCCCGGCCTTCGCCGGGGTGATCGGAGTCAGTTGACGCGCGCCCGCCGCTCCAGCGCCCGCACCAGCCGCCGGTGCAGGCCGCCGTCGAGGACGTAGAAGGCCATGATCGCCCCCGACAGGGCGAAGCCCAGCAGCGCCGGCACGGTCATCATCAGGTGCAGCCCGCGCAGGGTGTCGGCGCCCTGCACCGCCCCCGCCACGTAGCCGGAGGCCTCCAACAGCAGGCCGGTCAGGCCGATCCCGACGCCGAGCGCCACCTTCTGGCCCAGGGTGACGACGCCGAACACCGCCCCCTCGGCGCGCACGCCGCTGGTCCACTGCGAGACCTCGACCGTGTCGGGGATCAGCGACCACATGCTGACCGGGATGGCCGCGCCGCCGATCATCATCAGGGTCAGGATCGCCAGAACGGTCAGCGGGTGCGTGCCCGGATAGGCGAAGAACAGCGCCGCCCCGAGGCTGGCGATCGCCGCGCCGGCCAGCCAGGCGACGCGCTTGGACCAGCGCCGCCCGACCCAGCTCCAGACCGGGGTCAGCAGCATCACGGCGGCCACCTGAATGGCCAGGCCGACGCCGGTCAGGTCCGGTCGGCGCAAATAGTATTCGAAGTAGTAGACCGTGACCTTGCCGCTGATCACCGTGGCGATGTTCACCACCACGATCGCCGCCAGCAGGATCAGGAACGGCGGATTGCGCAGCAGCGCCTTCAGCATCGCCCCGAACGGCGGCGGCGCCTCCTCGGTCAGCGGCTGCTCGCGCGTGCGACGGAACATGAAGACGAAGGCCCCCGTGGCGATCAGGCCGACGACCACGGCCAGCATCAGCCAGCCGATCTGCGGGGTCGGCGAGAGGGCCACGAACGGCTGGCTGCCCAGGGCGACGGCCAGCGCCGCCAGCGCGCCGCCCCAGACCTTGAACGTCGCCAGGCGGTTGCGCTCGTCGGCGCTGGTGGTGATGGCGGCCGACAGCGAACCGTAGGGGATCGAGACGGCGGCATAGGCGGTCCGGAACGCCATCTGGGTCACGAGCGCGAACAGGGCCGACGCCGCCAGGCCGAGAAACGGCTGCAGGAACATCAGGACATAGGCCAGGGCCAGCGGGACGGCGCCAAGCAGGATGTAGGGCCGGTAACGGCCCCAGCGTGTCCGGGTGCGGCTGGCGACGAGCCCCATCAGCGGGTCGACCAGTCCGTCCCAGATCATCGCCGCGCCGAAGATCAGCCCGGCCACGTCGCTGCGCAGACCCAGGACGTCGGTGTAATAGAACAGCAGGAAGAAGCTGGTCCCGTGCCAGAACAGGTCGGTGCCGAAACAGCCGACGCCGTAGGCGATCCGGGTTGTGCGGGGGCCGCTCACGCGGCGGCGCGCTGCAGGTCCCGCAGGGGACGGAAGCTGATCCGACGGAAGCCCTGGTCGTCGAGAAAATCGGCCATCGCCGGGTCCATCGTCACGGCGTGATCGTCGACACGGATCTGGGCCTCGGTCAGGTCGTAGCCACGCAGCTCCGGCCCATCGAGGACCGGATGGACGTTGACCTCGGTGACGCCCGGGCCGACGGCCGGCAGGGCCTGACGGAACAGGGCGTCGGTGGGGCGGCCCCAGTGCGACACGAACTCGTCCGGGAAGACCAGCCCGGCCGCCGCGGCCTGGTCCCGCCCCGGGAAGCCCAGCAGCCCGTCGAGCCTGGGCCCGACCATGCGCAGCGGCAGATCGTACTCCACCGCCAGCTCGACGTAGATGGCGAAGAAGCGGGGATCGATCTGGTTGGTCCCCATGTGGGAGTCCAGGTGGGTCACGTCGACGCCCCAGGCCAGCGCCTGCTCGATCTGCGCCCGACACTCTGTCCGGACGTCGTCGGGACTTGCATTGGCCGACACCGCCGCCACGTTGGACGGCAGGAAGCCCTCGGCGTCATGCAGCGAGGCCGCGCCGGTCAGCGACCGCCAGCGATAGCCGGGATACTCCGCCGTCAGGGTCAGGTGGACGCCGAGGTCCAGCCCCTCGAACAGGTCGACCGCCTCCCGCGCCCAGGGACAGGGAACCATCAGGGTGCCGCTGGTCGCGACCCCGGTCCGCATCGCCTCCAGACAGGCGAGGTTGGCCGCGTGGCTGGAGCCGACGTCGTCGCAGTTGACGATGAGCAGCCGCTCGTGCGGGCCAAGGCCCAACCGCTCCCCGATGCCGGCCATGACGTCCCCTCCCCTAGGTTCTCTATCGGTAGTCCAGGCCGTGGGCCTGCAACAGCTCGTCCAGCATCGGCTCGGCGATGTCGATGTCGCCGACGAGCGGATGGGCGAGCAGCGCCTGCAGCGCGACGTCGCGGCTGCGGGTCACCGCCGCCTGGACGGTCAGGCTCTCGTGCGCCTTCACGGCCTGCACCAGGCCCCGGAACGGCAGCGGGATCTCGCCGACCGGCAGCGGCCGGGCGCCGGAGGCGTCGACGTGGCAGACCGTTTCGACCGCCACATCGTCCGGCAGGCCGGCGACGGCGCCGCGGTTGAGGGCGCTCATCACGATCTTCGCGCCGCGGTCGTTCAGCACCGCGTCCAGGGTGTCGAAGGTCACGCCGCTGTAGCCCTCCCCGCCCCGCCGGATCAGCGCCTGCGGCTTGGCGGAGACGGCCGGATCGGCGGCCTCGGCCAGGACTTCGGCCTCGATGGTCATCACGGCCTGGGCGCGGGTCTCCTTGGCGGCGGCGGCGATGACCGCCTCGGCCCGGCGGTGGAAATAGAGGTCGCCGTACTTCTCCACCGGGATGGCGCCCAGCACCGGCGCCATGTGCAGGGCCGAGGCGAACATGTTGTCGTTGGCGCCGTGCCGGCTGGCCAGATAGGCGATCGCCGCCGCGGTGACGTCCTCTCCGGAGACCGTGACGATGCTGTGCACGAATCCCAGGTGGTTCAGCCCGACGCTGCCGATCTCGACCGGCCCGAACGGATCGGCCAGCAACCGCTTCAGCCGGTGCTGCAGCAACGGGATCGACGAGCAGAGGCCCAGCAGCTTGGCGTCGGTGTGATTGAGCACCGCCTCGGTCACGATGCCGCTGGGGTTGGTGTAGTTCAGGATGAAGGCGTTCGGAGCGACCTGGGCGATCGTCCGGGCGATGTCGATCATCACCGGGATGGTGCGCAGCGCCTTGAACATCCCGCCCGGGCCGGTGGTCTCCTGGCCGATCACGCCGTAGCGCGGCGGAATGGTCTCGTCGATCTGCCGGGCCGCCATGCCGCCGACGCGGATCTGGGTCACAACGAAGTCCGCGCCCTCGACCGCCCGGGCCAGGTCCCGGTCCTCGCGGACAGCGATCCCGGCGCCCTTGGCGGCGATCATCCGGCGCGTCAGCCCGGCCATGACCGCCAGCCGCTCCGGATCGGCGTCGGTCAGGCTGATCTCGGCGACCGCCAACCCTTCGCGCTCGAGCACCCCCTCGACGATCTCGGGGGTATAGCTGCCGCCGGCGCCGACGATGCAGAGGACGATGGACTTCACGAGGCGGTCTCCAAGGCGGCGAGGTCGGCGAACAGGGTCCGGGCGTCCAGGCCGCAGCCGTGGCCGGCCAGCACGACGGCGCCCAGTTCCGGCGGCAGGCGGATGTCGACCATGCGGGCGGCCGGAACCTCCCAGGCCATCAGGTCGCCGATCAGGTCCTGGAAGGCGCGACCGCCGCGGGTAATGACGCCGCCGCCGAACGCCGCGTCGAACGAACCGTCGATGCGGTCGCCCATGGCGCGCATCGACAGGACATAGTCGGCGGCGGCGCGCTCGACCATCACCCGGGCGGCGGGATCGCCCTCGCGCCAGGCGTCGAACACCACCCCGGCCACGGCGAAACGGCGCGCGCGGGCCGCCGGGTCACGGAACGCCCACTCGGCGAAGCGGTCCGCGGTCACGCCGCAATGGGCGAGCACGCGGTCCCTGAGCCCCGTGACCCGGGCCCGCCCGTCGATCATCCGCGCGGTCTGCGCGAACGCCGCCCGGCGCAGGTCGTAGACCTGGGCGATGTCCAGGCTGTCGTAGATCGTCTCCTGCCCCGGCGCGGTGCGGTAGGCGGTGGTGATCCCGCTGCCGTGCTGCATCAGGGCGGTCTTCGTGGTGTCGGAGACCCCCCACAGCGCCACCAGGCCGTCGTTGACCAGGTCCAGCCGGCCGCCCAGTCCCAGCCGCTCGGCGACCAGGCGGTGCTGTTCGGCCTGCTCATCCGGATAGTCGACGCCGCTCAGGCCGATGGCCACGCGGTCGACCCGATCGAGCGCCACCCCGGCGTCGCGGCACAGGCCGGCCAGCGCCGCCTCGGCCACGGCGTAGAAGTGCGGCGTCGGCAGGCCGACGATCGCCGCGCCCACGTCCCGCGCCTGCGCCAGCACCCGGCCGCGCTCGTCGCACAGCGCCCCGGCCGTCTTGGCCCCCCCGCTATCCAACCCGATGACGAGACGTCCGCTCACCGTCGATCCAATTCCTAGTGGTCACTTGGTTTATTCCTAGCGGTCACTCAGGATTTTGCAAGCGCCACGTCGACGCGCGCGAACGCGGACGCCGAGGGGCGCCGTCGTCACGGTCAAGAACGGATGACGGAGCGTTTCGCGCCTCAGGCGGAAGCCGGGCGCCTCAAGGCTGCGGCGGAACGCGGGTGGCCTGGCCGTAGACCACCTGCCACCGCCCATCGCGCCATCGCCAGACGTCGATGTAGCGCAGGGTCTGGCGGAACGGCTTGCCGTCATAGGCGCCGACAAGGTCCACGGTCCCGCCCAGAGCCGCGCCGTCGGGCCAGACCTGCTCCACAGCCTCCCGAACGACCACGGGCTGAAGGTCAAGCTTGGGATCGGTGAACTCGGCGATATGGGCCGTCTTGCCGGTCCGCGAACCATCGCCCCCGACCAGAACGAAGTCCGGCGCCATCAGCCGCTCCAAGGCCGCGGCGTCGCCCTCGATCTGGGCTCGCTCATAGGCCTCGGCGGCATGCGCCAGCGCCTTTGGGAGTTCCGCCGCCGAAGCCGGCCAGGCCGCCATCCCGACAGCCATCGAGACAGCGAGAAGCGCGCTTCCCACGCCGGTGGTCATAGGCAGTCGCATGACGGTCGCTCCATCCTCATGGAGAGTAGATCGATACCGTCGCCGCGACGAGCTCAGACCTTCATGAGCGTGAAACGTGGTGCGGGTGGTCGGACTCGAACCGACACTCCTCTCGGAAGGGGTTTTTGAGACCCCCGCGTCTACCATTCCACCACACCCGCACAGGTTCCGCGGAGCCCAGGCCCCGCAGCGGTGAGCGCGTGGATTGCCACAGGCGGCGCCCGCGCGTCCACCTCGAAAGTCGGCGAGCTTGCGGAGGGACCTCAGGCCGGGCCGATGGCGTCGATCTGTTCCTCGATCACCCGGGTCACGACCGCGACCTGGTCCAGCCCGGCGCCCTGCTCGCCCAGGGCGCGGTCGATGACCATCCGGCCGGTCTGGAAGGCGGTGAGGCTGGAGAGCAGCAGGACGGCGCGAACCCTCGCCTCGGCAAGGGTCTCCGGCTGCCCCATCGCCCGGCTGATCAGGGCGCCGATCAGCTCGATGGCCGGCGACCAAAGCGCGCCGTAGAGAATCTCCGCCGCCGCGCCCGGATCGGTCATTTCGCGTTGAACGAACAGGGCCCGCGTCGCCCCCCCGTCGCTGGTCATTACGAACCGGACCAGAGCGCCGAACAGCCGCTTGAGTTCGTTCCGCGCCGCAGCGGGCGGCATGGGCGCCCGCAGGGCCTCGGCCGAGCGGATGGCGATTTCGCTTATGGCGTCGTGAGAGCGGCGCGCGATCTCCTCGGCGCAGGCGCGGTAGAGGCCCTCCTTGTCGCCGAAATAGTAGTTCAGCGTCGGCAGGCTGGCGCCGGCCTCCTCGGCGATCCGGCGGGTGGTCGCCCCGGCGAAGCCCTCGCGCCCGAACACCGCCAGCGCCACCTCCAGGAAGCGCGCGCGCGTCGCCTCTCCCTTGCGGTAGCCGGCCGCGGGCTGTCGCCGTCCGCGGACGGGCGCGTCATCGGAGGTCTCGGCAGGCGGCATCGCAACTCTTGCTTTCCTGGCGACAGGTTAGGCCATTCCAGGCCGGCGCGCCGCTCCGATTAAAAATCTATCGATCGACAGATAAAAATCTGTCACGCGACACAATTTCATGCCACGCTTCCTCCGAAAGCCAGCCAAGGACACATCATGACCCTCACCCTGGAGCAGCTGAAGGCCAAGGTCGCCGGCCAGAAAACCGCCCTGCCCGCCTTCTATGGATCGGTCGATTTCGACGCCACGCCCGAGCGGTTCAACGACGACCCGATCGACCCGACGGCGACCGACAAGGCCTCGGCGGCCCGCGCCCGGATCCTAGCCGATCCGGAGAAGGTCGAGCGGATGCGGGCCTACTCCATGCTCGGCGACACGGTGGCCGACGCCTACGCCGCTCTGATCCCGCAGCACGGCTTCCGCGGGCTGATCGACATGCTGACCCGCGCCTGCGACCAGGGCCTGGACGCCGTCCCTGAGGCCCCGCCGGAGCTGGTCGCCTTCATCCACGCGATGGAGCAGACTCCCGCGTGGCTCGACATGGCCCTGGTCGAGGAAGGCGCACGGCTGGACCGCAACAACATTGTCAACGTCTCGCCCTTCACAATGCGCGCCGGCTTCATCGCCACCTTCATGAACAAGTACGCCGCCCTGCCGATGGCCCTGACCGGGACGCTGTCCAACGAGACCTCGGCCAAGCGCGTGAAGGAGACGGCGACCTTCTTCGCGACCACGGCCCTGCCGGGCGCGCTGGAGCGGCACGGCCCGGGCTTCCGCGCGGCTGCGATGGTCCGACTGATGCACTCGATGGTGCGGTTCAACGCCCTGCGATCCAAAGGCTGGGACAAGGCGGTGTTCGGGATACCGATCCCGCAGATCGACCAGATGCCGGCTGGCCTGGCTCCGATCTTCTTCATGGCCTACGCGCTGCTCGCCAAGGGCAGGATCGCTTACACGCCGCAGCAGCGGGCCAAAGTCGAGCTGGCCCGCTATCGCTGCTTCCTGCTGGGCCTGCCCGAGGAGCTGTTGCCGGACACGCCCCAAGGCATCGTGGAAATCATGAACCTGCGCGACCAGACCCTGCGCAAGGGCTTCGACGACAAGACCTGCGGCGAGCTTCTGCGCGCCACCCTGGACGCCTACCTGCCCGCCGACGAAAGTCTGGGCGGCAGAATGTTCAATCGGATTGAGAAGGGCTTCTCGAAGATGCTCTTCGTCCGCGTCATCCTGGGGGGCGACGAGGTCGAGGCGCGATCGGTCGGCGTAACGCTGAACACGGCCGACCGGCTGTTCTTTCTCGGCAGCACGATCTTCGTCGGCCTTCGCAGGAAGGCCTACGACCTCGCCGCCGACGTCCCCGGCCTGCGCGAAGCCGCCGACCGGACCCTGGTGCGCAAGATCCACCGGTTGCTGGCCCAGTATGGCCACGCCGAGTTCACCAGCGACGCCGCCGCCTACCGCGCCAACCACCTTCCGCAGGCGGCGTAGCGAGCCATGATCCTCCCCTCTGGGGGAGGTGGCTCGCCGAAGGCGAGACGGAGGGGGTCGTGGGCCTCGCGGTTTCCACGCCTGGCCCAGCAGGACCCCCTCAGTCGGCTTCGCCGACAGCTCCCCCAGAGGGGAGCATCTTGCGGGCTCAGATCGTCTCCGGATAGTTCGGCGCGATATCCACCGGGATGTCCTTCAGCGTCGCGATCACCTCTTTCGCCTCGGCGTCGAGATGGGCGTACCGGTCGAAGAAGGCGACCATGCCGGCGTAGTCGCCGTTCCCCTGCAGCCGCACGATGTCGGCGGTCAGGTCGCGGATGCCGGCCTCCATCTTGGCGTCGTCGAAACGGAACTTCTTCTGCGCCGGGTCCCAGACCACCGCGCCTTTGCTGCGCAGGTAGCCGTACTGCAGCGCCGCGCCGCGGCCGTGGGCCTCCTCGTCGCCCCAGCGGGCGGCGCGGAACAGACCGGCGAGATAGGTGGCGTAGAGCTGCGGCTTCTCGGCCGCCGGCAGCTCGCCCTTCTGCATCATGAACAGGATGTTGTAGGCGCCCATGACGTCGGCCTTGGCCTCCTCGGCCGTGCCGCCGATGTCCTTCAGCTCGGCGGTGACCGTGGTGGCGCGGCCGTCGACGGTGATCGAGCCCGGCCCGAGGCTGTGCGACAGCTCGTGGAACAGGGTCTCCAACGTCATGTACTTCTTGTTGGCCAGGCCGGCCTGCTCGGAGACTAGCACCCGGGCGGCGATCGGCTTGAGGATGCCGTCGTACTTGGCGCCCAGCACGTTGGACAGGATGACCTTCTTGGCCCCCTTGGCCTCGCGGACCCGCTCGTCGTTGGGCAGGTTGAAGGCGATGGTCTGCGGGCCGTGCAGGTTGTCGCCCCCGCCGCGCACCTGCTCGGCCACGGCGATCGGGCTGTCCCCGCCCCGTTTGAAGTTCTTGTAGCGATCCTCGACCGGGAGGTTGGCCTCCATGGCCTTGAGGTAGCCCTTGTACTTGTCGAGCGCGGCGGACTCCTTCGGATCCATCAGGGTCACGAAGGCCTCGAACGCCGCCTTCTGGCCCATCAGCTCGTCGGTGTAAGTCTCGTACGGCCCGATGGCGACCTCGATCGGCGTGCCCTTCAGGTCCATCCAGGCCATCTCGGACTGGAAGTAGTCGTTGGTCCGGAAGCTCTCGGCGCGCAGCGTCAGGAAACGCTTGAGGCTGGGATTGCTGGTGGTCGCGGCGGCCTGCTCCAACAGGGCCGCGGCCTTGGCCAGTTCGGCCCGGTATTCGACCGAGTAAGGCACGGCGACCAGCTTGTCCCCCTGCCGACGGACGACCGTGTAGGCGTCCATCAGGGCCGGCTTCTCGGCCGGATGGGCGGCGAGATAGGCCTCGAAGTCCGCCTGGGTCAGGCCGGAAGGATAGAATCCATGGCCGGGGCCGTCGGGACCGCCCTGGGTCACCCGCTGGCGATCGTAGATGGCCGCCATCTGGTCAGCCGCCTGGATCAGCAGATTGACCACCTTTCGCTCCTCGGGGGTGAGGAAGGCGGTGTTCGGCTTCATGGGGATCACGGCGTAGGCCGACGCCGCGGCGGCCTCGGCCGCGACGACCGCCGACGGGGCGGCGACGGCCAGGGGCGCGCCGGCCAGTAGGAGCCAGGCGAGTTTGATGTGCGGACGCATGGGAAGCCCCTCGAGGAACAACAGGCGGCGATGTTTGCGCCCGCCGCCCGAGCGGGTCAACGCGCCGGCGTCTCTCCGGACAGGCGGGCCGCCGCGGCCTCCAGCCGCATGAGCAGGCGCTTGAGCTGAGCCACCTCCCCCGGAGCCAGCCCGGCCAGCAGCGCGGCCTCGTAGGCCAGGGCCAGGGGCGCGATCTCGGCATGCAGCCGGCGGCCGGTTTCGGTCAGCGTCAGGGTGTGCGACCGGCCGTCCGACTCGCTGGCCGTGCGGGCGATCAGGCGCCGGCTGGTCAGCACCTGGGCGGCGCGGCTGACGGTGACCTTGTCCATCACCGTCCGCACGACGATCGCCTGGGGCGTCAGCCCGCCCTCGGCGAGGACCGCCAGCAGCCGCCACTGCGGGATGGTCAGGCCGAAGCGGTCCTCGTAGGCGCGCGCGATCAGTCGGGAGACGCCGTTCGACGCCACCGACAGCCGGAACGGCAGGTACTCGTCCAGCTCCAGCGCCACGTCGCCGTCCGCCGGGTCCTGCGACCGCGTCACGCCTGAGTCCATCTCGCCGGCCTCCTACCTGCCCGGTACGGCGACCGTCTGCTCGATGGCGCCGAAGATCGAATGGCGCTTGGCGTCGCGCATCTCAATCCGCACCGTGTCGCCATGGCGAAGGAAGGGGGTCTTCGCCTCGCCCGCGAGCAGGGTCTCGACCGTCCGCACCTCGGCGATGCAGCTGTAGCCCAGCCCGCCCTGGTCGATCGGCTTGCCGGGGCCGCCGTCGGCGTCGCGGTTCGAGACCGTGCCAGAGCCGATGATCGTGCCGGCCGACAGGGCGCGGGTCTTGGCCGCGTGGGCGATCAGGGTTCCGAAGTCGAAGGTCATGTCGACGCCGGCGTCGGCCTCGCCGAACGACTTGCCGTTCAGCTCGACCTGCAAGGCGCCGTGAAGCTTGCCGTCCTTCCAGGCGTCGCCCAGGGCGTCCGGCGTCACCGCCACCGGCGAGAAGGCGCTGGCGGGCTTGGACTGGAAGAAGCCGAAATTCTTGGCCAGCTCGGCCGGGATCAGGTTCCGCAGGCTGACGTCGTTGACCAGCATGACCAGGCGAACGGCGGCCAGGCCCTCCTCCCGCGTCGCGCCCAGCGGCACGTCGCCGGTGACCACGGCGATCTCGCCCTCCAGGTCGCAGCCCCAGGCCTCGTCCTTCAGAGGGATCGGATCGCGCGGCGCCAGGAAGCCGTCGGAACCGCCCTGGTACATCAGCGGGTCGGTCCAGAAGCTGTCCGGCATCTCGGCCGCGCGGGCCTTCCGGACCAGGGCGACGTGGTTCACATAGGCGCTGCCGTCGGCCCACTGGTAAGCGCGCGGCAGGGGCGAATGGGCCTCGTGCTCATGGAATCGGTCGCGCGGCACGGCGCCGTGTTCCAGGCTCTCGGCCAGGCCGCGCAGCAGCGGCTCGCACCGCTCCCAGTCGTCGAGGGCCGCCTGGAGCGTCGGCGCTATGGCGTCGGCCGGGGCGTACCAGGCAAGATCGTTGGACACGACGACGAGGCGACCGTCACGGCCGCCCTTCAGGGACGCAAGCTTCATCGTTTCTCTTCTAGCAGGGCCAGGAGACCCGGGTCGGGCTTCCTGTGGGAAGTCAGGTCGTCATGGGCGGCGCGCAGCTCGGCCATCCGGGCCGGCTTGTCGCTCCACCAGACCTCGAACGCTCGCACGGCGCGGCGCACCTGCGCCAGCTGCTGTTCGAGGGTGAGGGGTTTGTCGTCGTGGTGATGATGAGGATCGTGGCCGGGCTTGCCGTGGTCCGGCTTGCCATGACCGTGACCGCCGTGGCCGGGCTCGGTCGGCCGCTCGATCACATCGCCGCCGATGTTCACCGTGATGCTGTGCCCGTGGACAGTCTCGGCGACCGTCGCGCCGGCGGGTTCGGCGACCACGAGCGGCTTCGGCTCGGGGCGATGGCCGTAGTCGCCGTGACCGCCGTGGCGATCGTCGCCGCCGTGAGGATGGTCGTGCTTCGCCGGCTTCGGCTCGGGCTTCTTCCCGCCCTCGCCCATGGCTTCGCCCAGGTCGCGCAGGGTCTTGTTCAGGCCCCCGCCGGCCAGCAGCACGCCGCCGAGGTGGGTGCGGATCACCCGGCGCAGCTGGTCCGCGCCCTTCAGCACGCCGAATTCGTCCTGGCGCAGGGCGTAGCGGGCCGCGGCCAGCACATGGGCGTAGATCTCGTTCAGCTGCGAATCGTCGCCGCGCCGGCGCGGACCCTTGCCGCCGCCCTGGCCCCGCATCGTCACGGCCATCAGGATCAGCAGCAGCGCCGCCGCCAGCACCCAGCCGACGACGCCCAGAGGCGTCAGCAGTCCCGGCGCATCCTGCGGCCCCCAAGGAAACTCACTGTGCTCGATCATCGCCGGACCCCCCACGAGACGACGGCTCAGCCGCCCTTGCGGATGGTTCGGCTGACCCTGGCGCCCGCGTCATAGCGCGAGGGGCCGCCGAACACCGCTATCTCGACGAGAATGTCTCCGCCGGGCGCGCCCGACCAGAGGTAGTTGCGCTCGACCTGCACATTCCGTCCGGCGGGCGAGATGCCCTCGAACGTGTCGCCCCAGGGCGTGACCTTCGAGGCCTCGCGCCAGCTGAGGGTCACGGCGCGCGACAGCTCGTCCTCGGCCATGGCCAGCAGGTCGGGATCGACGGCGGCGTCTGTCATATGCGGACTCCCTGGGGGGCGGTGAACGCGGAAGCCTCGGCGTCGCCGGTGTTCACGACCTCTGCGGGTTCGAAGATGATCACCTCGGCCTCTTCGTCGGCGGCGGTGCGATGTTCGATCCCGCGCGGCACGACGATGAACTGCCCCGGCCGCAGGGTCTCGACCCGGTCCCGGAACTCGACGCGGAAGACGCCCTTCCAGACCAGGAACATCTCCTCGGCCTGGGCGTGGCTATGCCAGGGGAAGACGCCCTGCACCTTCACCAGCCGCACCGTCTGGCCGTTCAGCTCGGCCGCGATCTTCGGCCGCCAGTGCTCGGAGAAGGCCGCGAACTTCTCGTCCAGGCTGACGACGGCGCCGTTCGTCACGTCGGCGCCTTCCAGCTGTCGACGTAGGCCGGGTTCTCGACCGTCGACGCCCCCTCGCCCACCTCCAGCGGGTCGCGGGTGTCGATCATCACCGCGTACTCGTCGGTGGCGACCTTGTCCTGGACCAGCATCTTCTTCAGCGCCTTGGGGTGCGGCCCGTGGGTGAAGCCCGACGGATGGAAGGTCATCATGCCGGCCTCGATATGGTCGCGGCTGAAGAAGTCCCCGGCGTGGTAGAACAGCACCTCGTCGAAATCGTCGTTGTTGTGGAAGAAGGGAATCTTGATCGCACCCGGATCGGTCTCGAACGGCCGGGGCGCGAAGGTGCAGACCACGAACCGGTCGGCCAGGAAGGTCGTGTGGACGCTGGGCGGCAGATGGTAGCGGGCGCTGACCACGGGCCGGAAGTCCTTCACATTGATCCGCACCGGCGCGAGCTCGCCGTGCCAGCCGACCGCATCCAGCGGGTTGTAGGGATAGGTCGCCACCGAGACCTGGCCGCGCTTCTTGATATGCACCGCCGTCTCGCCGTCCTGGGCCTGGTGGGCGCGGAAGGCCTCGTCCATCGCCGGGGTGTCGAGCATGGCCGGGTCGAACAGCGCGTGCGGCCCGAGCAGGCCCTTGTCCGGCAGGGTGAAATGGCCGTTGGTCGCCTGGATGGTCAGGATCGCGGTCGGCGCCGAGGGGCTGAGCCGCCACATCGTCCCGCGCGGCAGGTAGAGGTAGTCGCCGGCGACATAGCCGATACGGCCGTAGTCGCAGAACAGGTCGCCCTCGCCCGCGTGGATGAACAGCAGCTGGTCGCCGTCGGCGTTGCGGGCCAAAGCCGGCATCGGCGCGGACAGCTTCCAGAACCGCATCTCGCAGGACGCGTTGTGCAGCACCACCGGCGCGTCCCAGGGCGACGGCGCGGCCTCGTTGAGACCGTTCAGGTCGAAGGCGCGCGGGCGCAGCGGCCCCTCGAACGAGGTCCAGCCGGTCGGCGGGCGGCGGTGGTAGAGGAAGGCGGCCGGGCCGAAGAAGCCTTCCTTGGACACCTCGCGCTCGTAGGTCCCCTCCGGCAGGTCGGCGTGCGCCTGGCGGCTGTTCAGCCCCTGGGCGCCGCGAACGGGGATCCAGGTCTTCTTGCTCATGTCGAAAGGGCCTCCGCCGGTGCGGTGATGAAGGAAGAACGCGCGTCGTCGTCAAACGCCGCGACCGTGAGGTCGGCCAAGCGGGCTTCGTCGACCTGCGACAGGAAGGGCGACAGCGGCAGATAGACGACCATGTCGATCAGATGGGCGGCGTTCGGCGCGCCGGGCAGAGCCCGCAGACTGGTCGCGCCGCGGGTGGCGTCGAAGCCGGCGTCGCGCAGACGTTGGGCGAAGAGATCAGGATGACGCGGCAGGACGGGCGCCAGCCACCAGGCGTGAGACGCCAGGTCCCGGCCCGGAACCGGAATGCGCGGCGGCAGCCGCCAGAGCACGCGGCGAGCGCGGGCGGTCCGCTCGAGGGGCGCCGCGCCACGCGCGAGCCGCCGCGCCAGCAGGGCGAGCATCGCCTTGGGCGGCCGTCGGCGAAGCTGAGGCAGCAGGTCGCCGCTGCGAAACCCCCGCGCCGCCGCGCCGATCACGGCCTCCGGATCGCGGCCCGCCGCGGCGATGGCCAGTCGCGCCAGGCCATAGAGCGGCGGCAGGCTGAGCGCCTTGAGAACGGCGTGCTTGAGCGCCCGCTTCCGCCACCACCCCGCCGCCGGCTCCGGACAGGCGTCCAGCCGCGCACGCACGCGGCGGGCGAGATCGGGGTCCGCGAACAGGGCCACGGCGCCGCCCAGGGCGGTGGCGGTCTTGATCGGCCCGAAGCTGTACAGGCTGGCGTCGGCGCCGTCGGACGCCGTCAGCCGGCCGTCATAGGCCTGGGCCAGGTCCTCGACGAACATCAGTCCGCGCCGGCGGCAGACCTCCGCCAGCCCGGACGTCTCCACGCGGGCGCCGTACAGGTGGGCGAGCAGGAACAGGCGGGTCCGCGGCGTAACCGCCGCCTCCACAGTCTCGGGCGATGGGGCCAGGGTCGCCAGTTCGATGTCGACGGAGACCGGGACCAGGCCGTGCGCACGCACCACCTCGGCCATGGTCTCGATGTTGACGGCGCTCATCAGCACCTCGTCGCCGGCCGGCAGGGCCAGCTCGGCGAGGAAGGCGTCGAGCGCGGTCCGCACCGACAGGGCCGTCACAGCCGTCCGCCCCGCCGGCGCCATCGCCGCGATCGACCGGACCGCGCCCTCGTCCCCGCGTGTCGCAAGGGCGAAGGCCAGGTCGCGCCAGCCGATGTCGAGGGTCAGGCGGGGGAACATCGCCTAGGGTTCGTCCTTGTAGATCGACACGACCGTCGGCCGCCCCTCGGCGGCGCTGGCGCGGTACATGCCGGGGGTGTTGAAGCTCCAGGCGATCTGACCGTCGGGCGCGACCGCGATGACGCCGCCGTCGCCGCCCAAGGCGGTCAGCTGTTGCTGGACCACCGTGTCGGCGGCCTTCTGCAGCGGCGCCTTCCCGTACTGGACCAGGGCGCAGATATCGCGCGCCACGGTCAGCCGGATGAAGAACTCGCCGGTCCCGGTCGCCGAGACGGCGCAGGACTGGTTGGAGGCGTAGGTGCCGGCGCCGATGATCGGGCTGTCGCCGACCCGGCCCCAGCGCTTCGCCACGGTGCCGCCCGTGGAGGTGCCGGCGGCGATATTGCCGGCGCTGTCCAACGCCACGACGCCGACGGTGCCGTATTTGCGGTCATCGGGGATGGGGGTGAAGGCCTGGGGCGCCGGCGCGCCGGCCGGGCGCGGCGGGATCGGCAGGCCCTGGGCCGTCAGCGCCTTGACCAGCCCCTGCCAGCGCCGCTCGGTGAAGAAGTAGGACGGATCGACCTGCTCGACCCCCTGGCTGGCGGCGAAGGCGTCGGCGCCCTGCCCGATCAGCATGACGTGCTTGGACTTCTCCATGACCGCGCGGGCCAGGGTGATCGGGTGTTTCGTGCGGGTGACGCCCGCGACCGCGCCGGCCTTCAGCGTCTTGCCGTCCATGAAGGCGGCGTCCAGCTCGTTGCGGCCGTCGGCGGTGAAGACCGCGCCGCGGCCGGCGTTGAACAGCGGGTCGTCCTCCAGATCGCGGACCACGGCCTCGATGGCGTCCATGGCGCCGCCCCCGTCGGCGAGGATCTTGGACCCCTTGGCGACGGCGGCGTTCATTGCGTCGCGATAGGCCTTGTCGAGCTCGGGCGTCAGGTCCTTGCGCTCGATCACTCCGGCCCCGCCATGGACGACGATGGCCCATTTGGGCGGAGCGGCGAACGAAGGGGTGGCGAAGAGAGCGAGGGCGGCGATGGCGAGGAGGCGCTTTTTCATGGCCCTAACCTAGCGTTCGAACAGACGAGCGAAAGGCCATCCTCTCCCTCAGGGAGAGGGGGACCATGCGAAGCATGGTGGAGCGGGTCCTCGGCGGGATGGTCCGCGCGCCGGCCGAGACGTTTGACCCCCTCCACCACCCTATCGGGTGGTCCCCCTCCCCCAAGGGGGAGGAAATGCGACTAGTCCGCCTTCACCACGCCGCGACGGATCTGGTCGAGCTCGATCGACTCGAACAGGGCCTTGAAGTTGCCCTCGCCGAAGCCTTCGTTGCCCTTGCGCTGGATGATCTCGAAGAAGATCGGGCCGACCTGGTTCTCGGTGAAGATCTGCAGCAGCAGGCCCTGGCCTTCGGTCGGGGCGCCGTCGAGCAGGATGTTCAGGCTGTGCAGGCGCTGGGTGTCCTCGCCGTGATCCTTCACCCGGCCGTCGAGCAGTTCGTAGTAGCTGTCCGGGGTCGACTGGAACTTCACGCCGCGCTCGCGCAGGGTCTCGACGGTGGTGAAGATGTCATCCGTGCCGAAGGCCAGGTGCTGGATGCCCTCGCCCTTGTAGTCGCGCAGG
Source organism: Caulobacter mirabilis (assembly GCF_002749615.1). Taxonomy (GTDB): domain Bacteria; phylum Pseudomonadota; class Alphaproteobacteria; order Caulobacterales; family Caulobacteraceae; genus Caulobacter; species Caulobacter mirabilis. The sequence continues at coordinate 1,491,457 of NZ_CP024201.1, read as the reverse complement.
AATTCCTCGATCTGCGACTGCTCGTCCTGGCTCTCGTTCAGCGGGATGCGGATCTTCCCGTCCGGGCTGGTCATGGCCTTCGAGAACAGGCCGGTCACCTTGCCCTCGATGTCGAAGTAGCGGATTTCGCGGAAGTTGAAGACGCGCTCGTAGAAGTCGGCCCACTTGGCCATGCCGCCGCGATGCACGTTGTGCGTCAGGTGGTCGAGATAGGTCAGGCCGACCGCATTGCCCTCTTCCGCCTCGGCCGCGCCCGGAATGGCCACGAAGTCGACGTCATAGATCTCCTGAGCGCCGTAGCGGTCGACCAGGTACAGGTTGGTGCCGCCGATCCCTTCGATCGCCGGGATGTTCAGCTCCATCGGGCCGACCGGGCCGGCCACCGGCTTGGCGCCGCGCTCGACCGCCATCTTGAAGGCCTTGGCGGCGTCGCGCACGCGGAAGGCCATGGCGTTGGCCGACGGGCCGTGGTCGGCGCGGAACTGGGCGGGCTGGCCTTCCGGCTCCATGTTCAGGATGAAGTTGATGTCGCCCTGGCGGAAGCGCAGCACGTTCTTGGACCTGTGCTTGGCGATGGCCGTGAAGCCCATCGATTCGAACAGGGCTTTCAGCTTTTCCGGCTCGGGCGAGGTGAACTCGACGAACTCGAAGCCGTCGGTGCCGAGCGGGTTGTCGAACAGGTCGGCCTTGGGTTGGGCGTTCATCGGATGCTCCAGTGGTTCGTTGCGGAGATAGTATCAGATGAAACTAGATGGGTGAAGCGACGCCTTCGCGACGGCTGCATCGAAGCTGCACGAGACAAGGCTTCGCCGCCCTGATAGCACAGCCCAATGCTGCGCCGACTTTACGACTGGGTGATGGGGCTCGCCGCCTCCAAACATGCCCCCTCCAGCCTGTTCGCCGTGTCCTTCGCGGAGAGCTCGTTCTTCCCGATTCCGCCAGACGTGATGCTGGCGCCCATGGTGCTGGCGCGGCCGGACCGGGCCTGGTTCTACGCGGGCCTCTGCACCCTGGCCTCGGTGCTGGGCGGCATCGCCGGCTACGCCATCGGCTTCTACCTGCAGGACGCGGCCATGTGGCTGCTAAGCCTGACCGGCCACGCCGAGGGTCTGGGCGAGTTCCAGTGCTGGTACGACAAGTACGGGACCTGGGTGATCCTGGCCAAGGGCCTGACCCCGATCCCGTACAAGCTGGTCACCATCGCCTCGGGCCTGGCCCAGTTCAGCTTCCTGATGTTCATCGTCGCCTCGGTGATCACCCGCGGCGCGCGCTTCTTCCTGGTGGCGGCGGTGGTGAAGAAGTTCGGCCCGGCCATGCTCCCCGTCGTCGAGAAGCGGCTGGCCCTCTTCGCGGGGCTGGGGATCGCGCTTATCGTGGCCGGACTGGTCGCCAGCCACTATCTGGGATCGGGCTCTTCCACCTCGGTGTGCGGATAACCATGAACCGACTGCTCGAACCCGTCCTGCGCCGCTGGCGGCTGACCGCCTTCATCGCCTCCGCGACGATGCTGGCCATCGCCCACGGGTTCCAGCACATCGGCGGCCTGGCCCCCTGCTATCTCTGCTTCAAGCAGCGCGAGGTCTATTGGGTCGCCCTGGCCGTGGCCTTGGTCGGCATGCTGGCGGTGCGCACGAAGCTGGGCGCGAACAGCCGCCGCTGGTTCAACCTGGCCCTCGGGCTGGTTTTCCTCTTCGGCGCCGGCCTGGCGGCCTATCACGCCGGGGCGGAGTGGAAGTGGTGGCCCGGCCCCAGCGTCTGCGGCGGCGGCGCGGCCACGGTCACCGCCGAGAGCATGGCCGCGCTGCTGAAGGGCGAGGTGTTCAGCGCCCCGTCCTGCGACAAGGCGGCCTGGGTCTTCGCCGGCCTGTCGATGGCGGGCTGGAACGCCCTCTTCTCCCTGGCCCTGGCGGCGCTCAGCTTCCAGGCCTTCCGGAGGAAGTACGCATGACCGGCCGCCCGACGCCGGCGCGCCCCGGCCGCGGCGCGACCGCCGCCCGCCTGGCCGAGATCCTCCGCGTCGACCACGCCGGCGAGCTCGGCGCCGTCCATATCTATCGCGGCCAGCGGGCCGTGCTCGGCCAGGCCAAGGGCCATGAGCGCACCGCCGCCCAGCTCGAGGAGATGGAAGGGCACGAAGCCGTCCATCTGGCCCGCTTCGACGAACTGCTGAACCAGCATCGCGTCCGCCCGACCCTGATGGCGCCGCTCTGGCGCGCCGCCGGCTTCGCCCTGGGCGCCGGCACCGCCCTGCTCGGCGACAAGGCGGCTCACGCCTGCACCGAGGCGGTCGAGACGGTGATCGAGAAGCACTACGCCGACCAGATCGCGGAGATCGCCGACCGCGACCCCGTCCTGGCGGCGGAGCTGACCAAGTTCCGCGACGAGGAGCTGGCCCACCGCGACATCGCCATCGAAGAGGGCTCGCGAGACGCGCCCGCCCATCCGTTGCTGACGGCCGTGATCCAGGCCGGCTGCCGCGCGGCGATCAAGATCAGCGAAAAGATCTAGGCCTAGCGCAGCGCCATCTGGCTCCAGATCGCGCGCAGCGCACGCAGATCCGCTTCGACCGCGCCGTGCAGGTCGTGGCGCCGGGTCAGGCGCAGCCCCATGCGATTGCCGCGCCGCCAGGCGATCTCGACGTCCCAGGCCACCCCGTCCTTGATCTGCATCAGGCGCAACGGCGCCGGCTGCGGCAGCAGCTGCAGCGAGGCGGTTTCGATCTGCGCGCCCTCTTCGGACAGATTGCGGATGGTGCAGTCGATGGTGGCGGACGCGTCGGCGTTGGTCAGCTTGGCCGCCAGCAGCGAACGATGACGCACGCCGCCCCGGCGCTGGACGCCCGAGGACGATGGGACGGGACGAGGAGCAAACGGAACGACTGACATGCCCCTAGGGTAACGGCGGCAGGTTTCCAGTCGGTTGACCGCTCAACCTGAAATCGCAGGTGAGTTTACATTTTCGCGGCCATGCGACCCGAGCGTTCAGTTCCCGTCCGGCCCCTTCTCCTGCAGGGCGGCGGCCTCCGGCGGCGGCGCGGTCTCGGGCCTGGCCTTCGCCCCGGCCGTGATGATCGTCAGCTTGCCCGGATTCTTCTTCTCGGTGTCGGTCATGAACACGACCGGCTTCCAGGTCCGCGTATTGCCCGGCTTCAGCCCCAGGATCTCGGCCATCTCGGCCACGAAATGGATGCAGTTGCGGGTCTTCAGATTATAGACCGACCCTTCCGGCGTCATCCACCAGCGGATCTTCTCCAGCAGGACCGCGTACTGCTCGTCGGTCGCCACGACCGAGAAGTGCGGCGTGCTGTCGTCGATGTAGCGCGGGTCGGCGGGCTTCACGATCCCCGGCCGGTTGGTCATCGCCGTCGTCAGGTCGGTGGCCGTGAAGCCGAACGTGCGGTCGACGGCCTCGCCGCCCGCCAGCGGCGTCCCGGCGACCTTGATGAAGGCGTGCGGGAAATAGGTGACTCCGCCCGGCCCGATACCCCAGCCGTGACTGTAGAAGGTGACGGTGACCTGCGCCGCAGCGGTCGACGCCCAGCCGCCCGTCACGAGGATGAACAGGAGAAGGAACAGACTCAGACGCTTCACGATCACCTCGAAGACACGGACGCGGCGCGACCCTAGACGGCTCCGTCTCAGGCCTCCAGTTCGATGTCCCAGTAGAGGTAGTCGAGCCAGCTGTCGTGCAGGTAGTTGGGCGGGAACCGCCGGCCATGGTCCTGAAGCTCATGCATGGTCGGGCGGCGCGGATGCCGGAACGGGATCATCTGGGCCTCGCGCGGCGTCCGTCCGCCCTTGGCCAGATTGCAGGGCGCACAGGCGGTGACGATGTTCTCCCAGGTCGTCCGGCCGCCGCGCGACCGCGGGATGACGTGGTCGAAGGTCAGCTCGTCGCCGTCGCCGCAGTACTGGCAGGCGAAGGCGTCTCTCAGGAACAGGTTGAACCGGGTGAAGGCGGGCGGTCGGTCCTGCGAGACGTAGGACTTCAGCGAGACCACGCTGGGCAGCCGCATCTCGAACGACGGACTGTGAACCACCTTGTCATAGGTGGAGATGACATCGACGCGGTCCAGGAAGACCGCCTTGATGACTTCCTGCCACGGCCAAAGCGACAGGGGATAGTAGCTGAGGGGACGATAGTCCGCGTTCAGCACCAGGGCCGGCCAACCCGACGGCGGCGTGCTAGACACCAGCATCGGATCCCTCCCGGGTTCTCTCAGCGATCAGATACGCGACCGACCTGAAGACCGACCTCGCTTTCCACGCATCCTCGAAGGTCGCCAATCACCCTCGAACGCGACTCAGAGGATAGACCAGCTTCCGCGACGGCTCCACGACAGGCGCGTCAATCCTTCGGCAACGGGGCGGCGTCGCGCAAAGAAAAGGGGCGCCGAAGCGCCCCTGGCAGGGTCTGGGCTGGGTCCGCTCGCCCGCCACGCGGCGCGAGCGGTAGGATCGAGGGCGAAACTTGCTTACGCGCCCACGAAGGCGACGGCGCCGGTCAGGGCGGCGCCCAGGACCAGCAGGTAGATGGCGGCCGAACGGTCGAAGAAACGTTCGAAAGCGACGAGGCGAGAAACCGACATGACACACATCCTTCAGTTTGGACCCGAAGACCGGGTCCCCAGTTGTTTCCCCGGGGGAGCGGGGCCGTCCGATCTGGACGCTGTTTAAATAACACCGATCTGAACGACGTCAAGATGAATCTTTACACCGTTCGGATGAAGTTTTAGAGTGAGGTCGATGAAAGACGCCGCCCCCACCGACAACCGCCCCTACCACCACGGCGATCTGCGCCGCGCGCTGGTCGAGGCCGCCCGCCGGATTCTCGAGAACGAGGGTCCCAGCGCCCTGTCGCTGCGCGCCGTGGCGCGCGAGGCCGGCGTCAGTCCGGCCGCGCCCTATCACCACTTCAAGGACAAGGGCGAACTGCTGGACGCGGTGGCCCACGTCGGCTGGGACATGCTCGGCGACGAGATGCGCGCCTCCCGCGCCGCCGCCGTCGACGACCGCCAGGCCATGACCGAGATCGGCGTCGCCTACGTCCGCTTCGCCCAGAAGCATCCGGCCCTGTACCGGGTGATGTACGACTGCTCGCGGGACAAGGTCGCCCTGCCCGAGGGACTGAAGGGCGAGGACAGCGCCTACTGCATGGTGCAGGACGCCTTCCGCAAGGCGGCCGGTCCCGAAGTCTCTGAAATGGACGTCGAGCTGGCCACCATCGCCGCCTGGTGCGCCGCCCACGGCCTGGCCGAGATGAGCGCCTTCCACCAGTTCGATCCGTTGCGCGAGGCGCTCGGCAGCGAGGACAACTTCCTGCGGGCGGTGCTGTCGCACATGGGCATGTTCCCACATCCGCATCCGGGCTGCTGACCCGGTTCCACCGGCGCTCCGAACGGCCTAGAAGCGGCGCGTGACCTTCGCCACGCGTTTCGCGCCCTCGCCCACCGGCTACCTGCACCGCGGCCACGCCTTCTCGGCCCTCACCGCGTTCGAGGCCGCGCGCGCGGCCGGCGGGCGGTTCGTGCTGCGCATCGAGGACATCGACCGCACCCGCTGCCGGCCGGAGTTCACCGAGGCGATCTTCGAGGACCTCGCCTGGCTCGGCCTCGACTGGGAGCGGCCAGCGCGGGTCCAGTCCGAACACATGATCGACTACGAGGCGGCGCTGGACCGCCTGCGCGGCCGGGGCCTGCTCTACCGCTGCTTCAAGACCCGCAAGGAGATCGTGGAAGCCGCCGCCAGCGCCCCGCACGGCCCCGAAGAGCCGTTCCGGGGCGACCCCCTCCCGCCGGAAGAGGAGGAGGCCCTCCTCGCCGAGGGCAAGGGCTTCGCCTGGCGGCTCTCCCTGGACGCCGCGCGCGAGGCGCTGGGCGGGTTCGACGGCCTGGCCTTCGTCGAGGACGGCCATGGATCCGTCCAGGCCCGTCCCGACCTGGCCGGAGACGTGGTGCTGGCGCGCAAGGACGTCGGCGTCGCCTACCACCTGGCCGTCGTCGTCGACGACGCCCTCCAGCGGATCGACCATGTGATCCGCGGCGTCGACCTGTTCGAGGCGACGCACATCCAGCGGCTGCTGCAGGCGCTGCTCGACCTGCCGACCCCGACCTACCGCCACCATCCCCTGCTGACCGACGCCGAGGGCCGCCGTTTCGCCAAGCGCGACCGGGCCGAGACCCTGCGCGACCTCCGCGGCCGGGGCGTCTCGCCGCAAGCGCTCCGCGCCGAATTGGGCTTCTCATGACCGACGACACGACCAAGTCCCGCCTTCCCGCCCTGGCGGCGCTGGTGTTCGGCGCCTGCGCGATCGGCTTCGCGCCGATCTTCGTGCGGCTGACCGAGACCGGACCAGCGGCGGCCGGCTTCTGGCGGCTGTTCCTGGCCCTGCCCTTCCTGGCGCTGATGGCCCTGCGCGACGGCGAGGGCGTGAAGACGCCGCCGTCGCGGATGCTGCTGCTGGCCGGCCTGTTCTTCGCCGCCGACCTGTCGTTCTGGCACTACGGCGTGAAGTTCACCTCGGTCGCCAACGCCACGGTGCTGACCAACCTGTCGCCGGTCATCGTGACCGTCTGCGCCTGGTTCCTGTTCCGCGAGCGGCCAGGCAAGATCTTCATCGCCGGCCTGGCCCTGGCCATCGTCGGGGCCGCGGTGATGGCCTTCACGGCCGACCACGGCCAGGCGATCAACGCGCCGCTGGGCGACGTGCTCTCGCTGTTCACGGCGGTCTGGTACGCCTTCTACTTCCTGGCCATGCGCAAGGCGCGCCAGGGGGCGGGCGCCTCCCGCGCCATGTTCTGGTCGACCCTGGTCAGCACCCCGATCCTGCTGCTGGTCGCCCTGGCCTTCGGCGAGGACATCATTCCGGCCGGCCCGGGCGGCTGGTGGGCCTGTATCGGCCTGGCCGCCGTGCATGTGATCGGCCAGGGCTCGATCGCCTGGGCGCTGGGCCGTCTGCCCGCCTCGATCGCCTCGGTGGTGGTCCTGGCCCAGCCCGTCGTCGCCGCCGTGGTCGGCTGGATCCTGTTCCGCGAGATCCTGACCCCGATCCAGATCGTCGGCGGCTTCATGACCCTGGCCGGCGTGGTCATCGCCCAGCGCGCCCCGGTTCAGCGCGCCCAGTAGCCATAGATCGCGCCGCATGGCGCACTGTGATATCATGGCGCATCGAGGAGTTGCGCCATGAACGCCATTCGCGGCCGCGTAACCGAGTCCGGACGCCTCAGCCTGCCGGCCGAGTTCCGGCGCGCCGTCGGCCTTGAGCAGGGCGGCGACGTGGTGATCGAGCTCGACGGCCAGACCATTCGGGTGCGCTCGATCGCGGAGGTGGTGGCCGACACTCAGGCGCTCGCCAAACAACTCTTCGCCGGTCGAGGCGTCAGCACTGACGATTTCCTGGCTGACCGGCGGGCCGAAGCCGGCGACGAATGACTGGCGTGGTCCTGGACTCTTCGGCTCTGCTGGCGCTCATCCTCGACGAGCCCGGCGCCGAAGTCGTCCAGGCCGTACTCGCCGAGTCCGTGATCTGCACCGTCAACTTGAGCGAGGTCATCGCTTACGCGGCGCGAAACGGCGTCGCGGAGGACGACATCCACCGGCTCCTGGCGCCCATGCCCCTCGAACGCGCGCCGTTCGACGAGGACCTGGCCTATGCTGCCGGCCTCCTCGCGCCGATGACGCGACTTGCGGGTCTTTCGTTCGGCGATCGAGCCTGCCTGGCGCTCGCCGCCAAGCTGGCCCGGCCTACCTTGACCGCCGACCGCGCCTGGACCTCCGTAGCGGGCGCGGCGGGCGTTGAGGTTCGCCTCATCCGCTAGCCGTCAACGCGCCCAGTAGCGGTAGCTGTAGGCCTCGGCGAAGCCCATGGCCTGGTACAGCGCCACCGCGCCACTGTTGTCCGCCTCGACCTGCAGGTAGCTGCGGCGGGCGCCGGCGGCCTCAGCCTCGGCCAGCAGCGCGGCGACGATCCGCGCGGCCAGGCCCTGGCGGCGATGGTTCGGCGAAGTGCGCATCAGCGAGACGCCCGCCCAGTCGCCGTCGACGGCCAGGGCTCCGACCGCGGCGGGGACGCCGTCGACGTCGATGCGCGCGAACCGCTTGGGCCGCGGGATGCGCCGGGCGGTGTCCAGCCGCTCGTCGGCGTCGGCCTTGTCGCGGTAGAGGGTCTCGAACAGCACCGCCTGGAAGGGTTCGTCGGGCTCCTCGCCAAGGAGAACGCCCGCGCTGGTTCCGCCGACCGGCCCGACCATGACCAGCGTCTCGGTGCGCGGCGAGAAGCCCCGCCCCGTAAGCTCCGCTTCAAAGCCCTGCGGCGTCACGCCGTCCACCGTCTTGAACTTCGACGGCAGACCGCGCGCCGCGTACCAGGCCTCAGTCTCGCGGAAGGCGTCGTCCAGCGGCCGGTCGGGCGCCCCCAGAACCCAGCAGGTGTTGGCCCGCCCGGTGTGTCCGGTCGAAGCATACAGCCGCCAGCCGCCCAGCCGCTCCCGATGCAGCGAAGGCCAGGCTCGGGCGGAAACGTCTTCGAGCGCGATGATGTCGACCACGGCGGCCTCCAGGGGCGGGAATCGAAACGGGCGCCGATCCGGTCTGGATCGACGCCCGCTCCTTGGTCTTCCGATAAGACTAGATCGCCTGGAGGTCCACGGCCGCGGTCTTGCCGCGTTCGTCCTTCAGCTGGAAGCTGACCTTCTGGCCTTCGTTCAGGCTGCGCAGGCCGGCCCGCTCGACGGCGCTGATGTGGACGAACACGTCCTTGCCGCCGTCGTCGGGCTGGATGAAGCCGTAGCCCTTGGTGGTGTTGAACCATTTGACCGTGCCGGTGGGCATGCTGGTCGTCTCCCTATCGCCTTCCACAGTGTGGGCCGAAGCCCCCCGGTAACAATCTCAGTCGTCTGGGAATGTGGCGTAGGTGTGTACGCTAGCCCAAGTCCGTCGATTGCGGGCGAAACGGTGCGCACGCGAGAGAACGGCGGTCAACCAAAAACCGGCAGTTGCGCGGCTCAGCCTTCCTTCAGCAGCCGCTCAACCAGCTCGCGAGCTTCCTTGCTGTTCCAGTCGGCCTCGCCCGACACCCGGGCGCGTTCGCGGCCCTGGCGGTCGTAGACGATCGTGGTCGGGAAGCCGGCGGCGCGCGGTTCCAGCGCGAAGGCCAGCTTGTAGCCGGGGTCGCGGTAAAGCTGCAGCGGCGGGTTCTTTGCCATGTCCGATTTGGCGATGTTCAGGTCGACGTCGCGGTCGACGCTGACGGCCAGGACCTTGACCGGCTGGGTCTGGTAGGCGGCCTGCAGGGCGGCCAGGGTCGGCATCTCGACCTTGCAGGGCGCGCACCAGGTGGCCCACAGGTTCAGCACCACCACCTGGCCCTTCAGGTCGGCCACCGTCATAGGCTTGCCGTCCGGCCCCAGGAAGCTCTGCGTCGGCGCCGGGCGCGGCGTCGCAGGCACTTCGAGCTTGGCCAGGCCGCCGCGCTTCAGGTCGCGCAGATCGGCCGATTCCTTGGGTTTGAACGAAGCGCTGACCATGACGTATAGAACCGCCGCGACGCCGATCAGGGCGAAGCACCCGATGGCCCATTTCAGTAGGGGCGCGGGTTTTGCCGGCTGGACTTCGCTCATATGACTCAAGACCCTTCCGATAAGCCCAAAGGCCAGGCCCAGGGCCAAGCCATGTGGGGCGGTCGCTTCTCGGCCAAGCCGAGCGACCTGATGCAGGCGATCAACGTTTCGATCGGCTTCGACAAGCGCCTCTGGGCGCAGGACATCGCCGGCTCGAAGGCCCACGCCGCCATGCTGGCGAAGGCCGGGGTCATATCTAGCGCCGACGAGGCCGAAATCCAGCGCGGTCTCGACACGGTCCGCGGCGAGATCGAGGCCGGGACCTTCCCGTTCCGCGACGAATACGAAGACATCCACATGAATGTGGAAGCGCGGCTGCGCGAGCTGATCGGCCCGACGGCCGGCCGGCTGCACACCGCCCGGTCGCGCAACGACCAGGTGGCGCTGGACTTCCGCCTGTGGGTCCGCGAGGCCGCCGAGCGGTCCGCCGCCCAGATCGACGACCTGATCGGCGCGCTGCTGGCCAAGGCCGAGGCCCACGCCGACGTGCTGATGCCCGGCTTCACCCACCTGCAGCCCGCCCAGCCGGTGACCTTCGGCCACCATCTGATGGCCTATGTCGAGATGTTCGGCCGCGACGCCGGCCGCTTCCGCGACGCCCGCGAGCGGATGAACGAATGCCCGCTGGGCGCCGCCGCCCTGGCCGGCAGCCCCTTCCCGATCGACCGCGAGATGACCGCCAAGGCCCTGGGCTTCGCCCGGCCGACCGCCAACTCGCTGGACAGCGTCTCCTCGCGCGACTTCGCCCTGGAGGCCCTGTCGGCGGCCAGCATCTGCGCCACCCACCTCTCCCGCCTGGCCGAGGAGATCGTGATCTGGTCGACGCCGCAGTTCGGCTTCGTCCGGCTGAGCGACGCCTTCACCACCGGCAGTTCGATCATGCCGCAGAAGAAGAACCCGGACGCGGCGGAGCTGATCCGGGCCAAGGTCGGCCGCATCCTCGGCTCGCTGACCACCCTGACGGTGGTCATGAAGGGTCTGCCGCTCGCCTATTCGAAGGACATGCAGGAGGACAAGGTCCCGACCTTCGAGGCCTTCGACGCGCTGGAGCTGGCGCTGCTGGCCATGGCCGGCATGGTCCGCGACCTGGAGCCGAACGTCGAGCGGATGGCCGCCGCCGCCGGCGCCGGTTTCTCGACCGCCACCGATCTGGCCGACTGGCTGGTGCGCAAGCTGGACCTGCCGTTCCGCGACGCCCACCACGTGACCGGCGCGGCGGTGAAGCGGGCCGAGCAGCTGGGCGTCGACCTGGCCGGCCTGCCGCTGGCCGAGCTCCAGGCGCTCAACCAAGGCATCAGCGAAGACGTTTTCGAGGTCCTGACCCCTGCCGCTTCGGCCGGGAGCCGCGTAAGCTACGGCGGAACGGCCCCCTCCGAGGTTCGGGCCCAGATCAAGCGCTGGAAGGACTCCCTGCGATGAAGGCCATTCGACTGCTCCCGCTGACGCTCGTCCTCGCCGGCGCGGCCCTGGCTGGCTGCGGCTCGCTGGGCGAGCTGGAGCGTCCCGCGCCGATGGACCCGCAGAAGCGCGCCGCCTGGGAGGCCGAACGCCGCGCCGCCTCGGCCAGCGCCAACCGGCCGTCCAACCCCAAGTCGGCCCGCGAGCTGTCCGACCCGGCCAGCAGCCGCGGCAACACCCGCGAGTCGCCGCTGGGCGGCGCGCCGAACGATCCCTTCGCCGGCCCCGGCTCCGACCCCCGTTAGGACGCGTACAGAGTGAACCATTTCGAGGTCCGGGGCGGCGAGCTCCACTGCGAGGACGTCCCGCTTTCCCGGATCGCCGCCGAAGTCGGCACGCCGGTCTACGTCTATTCCAGGGCCACGTTCGAGCGGCACTTCACGGTCTTCCGCGACGCCCTGGTTCAGGCCGGGGTCGTCGATCCGCTGGTCGCCTATGCCGTCAAGGCCAACAGCAACCTCTCGATCCTGAAGCTCCTGTCCGCGCTGGGCGCCGGCGCCGACACGGTGTCCGAGGGCGAGGTCCGCCGCGCCCTGGCCGCCGGCGTTCCGGGCGAGAGGATCGTCTTCTCCGGCGTCGGCAAGACCCGCGGCGAGATCGCCTTCGCCCTGAAGGCCGGCGTCTCCGAGATCAACGTCGAGTCCGAGCCCGAGCTGAAGTTGGTCGCCCAGGTGGCCGAAGAGCTCGGCCTGCGCGCGCCGGTCGTCTTCCGGGTGAACCCCGACGTCGCCGCCGGCGGCCACGCCAAGATCGCCACCGGCAAGGCCGAGAACAAGTTCGGCGTCTCCTTCGCCGAGGCCGCGCGCCTGTACGCCAACGCCTCCAACCACCCGCACCTGAACCCGCTGGGCGTGGCCTGCCACATCGGCAGCCAGATCACCGACCTGGCCCCGTTCGAGGCCGCCTTCAGCAAGATGGTCGGCCTGGTCGAGAGCCTGCGCGGCGAAGGCATGAGCGTGGAGCGGCTGGACCTGGGCGGCGGTCTGGGCGTGCCCTACTTCAACCAGCCCGACCCGCCCTCGCCCGTCGACTACGCCGCGATGGTCGCCCGCGTGACCAAGGGCCTGAAGGACATCCGCCTGGCCTTCGAGCCCGGCCGGGTGATCGCCGCCAACGCCGGCGTGCTGCTGGCCAGCGTCATCCACCTGCACGAGCGTCCGGAAGGCCGGAAATTCCTGGTGCTGGACGCGGCCATGAACGACCTGATCCGCCCGGCCATGTACGACGCCTTCCACGACATCCGTCCGGTGAAGGCGACCGACGCCGCGCCGGTGGTGATGGATGTGGTCGGCCCGGTCTGCGAGACCGGCGACACCTTCACCCGCGAACGCGCCCTGCCGCCGCTGGGCGCGGGCGACCTGGTCGCCTTCATGAGCGCCGGCGCCTATGGCGCGGCCATGGCCAGCGAATACAACAGCCGGCCGCTGGTCCCCGAGGTGCTGGTCGACGGCGACCGCTACGCCGTCATCCGCAAGCGGCCCTCCTACGAAGAGATGCTGGCGGACGAAATCCCGTCGGACTGGAAGTAAGACCCATGACGCTCCGCCTGCTCGCCGCCGCCGCCGTGCTCCTCCTCGCCGCCGGTCCGGCGCCGGCGGCGGAGCATCCCATCTCGCCCGAGCGTCTCGCCGAGCACGTGAAGGTCCTGGCCTCCGACGAATTCGCCGGTCGCGCGCCGGGCGGTCCGGGCGAGCCCAAGACCATCGACTACATCGTCGGCCAGTTCCGCGCCCTGGGCCTGCAGCCGGCCGGCGACAAAGGCGGCTGGACCCAGGACGTGCCGCTGGTCCGCACCCAGGTCCCCAAGGACGCGGCCCTGTCGATCACGCTCGGCGGCGAGACCCGCAGGCTGGCCCAGGGCGCGGACGTCATGGTCCTGACCCAGCGTCCCGTCGAGCGGGTGAAAATCGACAAAGCCCCGCTGGTCTTCGTCGGCTACGGGGTCGACGCCCCGGAGCGCGGCTGGGATGACTTCAAGGGCGTGGACCTCAAGGGGAAGGTCGCGGTCTTCCTGATCAACGACCCGGACTTCGAGGCCGCCGCGGGAGACCCGGTCGCCGGCAAGTTCGGCGGGAACGCCGCCACCTACTACGCGCGCTGGAGCTACAAATACGAGGAGGCCGTGCGCCGGGGCGCGATCGCCGCGCTGATCGTCCACGAGACCGCCGGCGCCGCCTACCCCTGGACCACCGTCCAGGCCAACAACGGCGAGAGCTTCGACGTGGTCCGCGCCGATCCGGCCAAGGATCGGCTGCTGGTCCAGGGCTGGATCCAGCGCGAGGTCGCCGTCGACCTGTTCCGCCGGGCCGGACTGGACTTCGAGGCCGAGAAGCGTCGCGCCCGCACCGCCGCCTTCACGCCCGTGGCGCTGAAGGACGCGACCCTGTCGACCGACTACGCCCTGACGGCGGAGCGCCTGCTGAGCCGCAACGTCCTCGCCAAGATCCCGGGCGGCGGACACCCGGACGAGAGCATCATGTTCGCGGCCCACTGGGACGCCTACGGGATCGGTCCGGCGGACGCCTCGGGCGACACGATCCGGCACGGCGCGGCCGACGACGCCATCGGCGTGGCCGGGGTGATCGAGATCGCCCGGGCTTTCGCCAAGGGTCCGAGGCCGGACCGCACCCTGGTCTTCGCCGCCTGGACCGGCGAGGAACGCGGCCTGCTCGGTTCGGAATACTACGCCGCCCACCCGTCCCTGCCGCTCGACAAGACGGCCGCCAACTTCACCCTGGACGTCCTGCAGACCGCTGGGCCGAGCCGGGATGTCGTGCTCGTGGGCGCCGGCCAGAACAGCCTGGAGAACGACCTCGCCGCGGCCGCCGCTCGCCAGGGCCGGGTGGTCACGCCCGACGCCCGTCCCGACCGCGCCCTGTTCTATCGCGCCGACCACTTCAGCCTGGCCAAGCGCGGCGTGCCGGTGCTGCTGCTGATGGGCATCGGCGGCGGCCCCGATCTGGTCGAGGGCGGCCGTGAGGCCGGCGACCGCTGGGTCACCGAGTACACGACCAAATGCTACCACCAGCCCTGCGACAACTGGAGCGAGGCCTGGGACCTGCGCGGGGCGGCCGACGACGTGGCCCTGGTGCTCGACGCCGCCGGCCGGCTGGCCAACGAGCGCGCCTGGCCCGACTGGAACGCCGGTTCGGAGTTCAGGGCGATCCGGGCGCGGAGCGCGACGGCGCGGAAGTAGCGCCCGCCCCGAGCTCAACGAACGCTGGCGCCCTTCTTGCGCTCCCCGGCCGGGCCGCCGCTGCGGCGCGTTCGGGGAGAGCCTCGCCATGACGTCGATCCAGACCGGGTCCTCGCTGACCCAGCAGCTGTACAACCGGCTGTACGACCGCCTGAACGCCAACGGCGACGACGGCGTCTCGATGAACGAGATGGAGGCCCTGGTCAGCGCCGTCTCCGGCAACGCGCTGGACGCCCAGAAGGCCTTCGAGGCGCTGGACACGGACGGCGACAAGGCGATCACCCGGGCGGAGATGACCGCCTCCCGGACCTTCGGCTCGGAGATGATCGGCGCCCTGCTCCAGGCTCAGGAAGCCAACGCCGACAAGGCCTCTGGCGATTGGAAGGCCCGGAGCGACAAGGATGTCGCCGACCTGTTCGCCCGCGCGGACACCGACGGCGACGGGCTTCTGAGCAAGGCGGAGATGGACGCCGAGAAGACTCTGCGGCTGGCGGGCGGGCTCGACGCCGGCTACGGCCTGAGGACCGTGTTCATGGCCAGGGACGCCGATGGCGACGGCCTGCTGCGTCCGGATGAAGTCGTCGCCGGCCGGATGCGCCAGCTCCCGTTGAAGCCCGGCGCCCCGCCGGCCGAGATCGTCCGCGGCGCCCCCGTGACCCCTGAGCCTGGGCAAACGGCGCCGACCGCCCCCGCCAGCCCGGAAGAAACGGAGCAGTTGCGCAGCGCCCTGATCGCCGAACGTCTCGAGCGGCTCTCCGCGCCGGACGGCGGCTGGGCCTTCCTGGCCCGCGAAATGGCCGGCCTGAGCGAACGGGCGCGCGAGAACGCCGAGGCCTTCTCCGACACCCTGGCCGCCAGGCTCGTGAAACAGCTCCAGGACCGCTGGACGCCGATCCAGCCGCCGAGCTCGACCGGCCCGAGCGTGACCGCCTAGGTCCGCTTGGCGGAAATCGCCGGATCTTCGTCATTCGGCCAGACGCGCTTCGACCCTAGAGTCCGATGATCCCACGGCGCCCCTTCGGAGGAGCTCCCATGATCGGACGTCTCGTCGCCGCCCTCGCGGTCGCCCTCGGCCTGGCCGGAAGCGCCGTCGCCAAGCCCCTGGTCGTGATCCTGGCCGACGCGCGGGGCACGGTGGCCACCGACCTGCTCGCGCCCTACGCCATCCTGGCCGAGAGCGGCGCGGTCGAGGTCCTGGTCGCGGCGCCGACCGGCGGGCCGGTGCGGCTGCTGCCGGGCAAGGCCTGGGTCGCGCCGCAGATCACGCTGGACCGGCTGGCCCGGGAACGACCCGATGGTCCGGATGTGGTCATCGTGCCCGCCATGCTCGTCGAGGACGACCCCGCCCGCGCCGTCTGGCTCAAGGCCCAGCGCAAGTCCGGCGCGCGGATCATGTCGATCTGCAACGGCGCGCTGGTCCTGGCCGACGCGGGCCTGCTGAAGAACCGCCAGGCGACCGTCCACTGGTTCAGCATGGGCAAGGTGAAGAAGCGTCATCCGGACACCGTCTGGCGGCAGGACCTGCGCTGGGTTCAGGACGGGCCGATCCTGACCACCGCGGGGATCAGCGCCGGCGAGCCCGGCACGCTCGAGCTGCTGCGCCAACTGGCCGGCGAGGGCGTGATGCGGGAGACCGCCGCCCGCCTCGGCCTGCCCCTGCCCGACCCGCGCCACGACGGCCGCGACTATCGCCTCACGGCGCGCGGCATGAGCACGGTCGTGATCAACAGGATCGCCGTCTGGCGCCACGAGGAGGTCGCCATCCCGCTGACGCCCGGCTTCGACGAACTGGCCTTCGGGACGACGCTGGACGCCTGGTCCAGGACCTATCGGTCCACCGCCTGGGCGACGGGCGCGCCGGCCGTCCGATCCCGCCACGGCCTGACGATCCACCGCGCCGCGGCGACGCCCGCCCGGTTCGATCGTCAGGTCGTCCTGCCCGGCCCCGACGTCATGGTCCGCACCTTCGACGCCGTCGGGCGAGCCTACGGCGAGACGACCGCCCGCTTCGTGGCCCTGCAGTTCGAACACCCCTACGGCGCGATCAGCGCTGGGCGAACATAGGCTCCAGTCGCGCGCAGGCGCCGTCCTTGGCGGGGGCCCAGCCGCTGGCCGCGAGGAAGGCCTTGGGGTCGCGCATCTCGAGGATGTCGCGCAGGGCCTGGCGCTTGTCCCCGGCCCGCTCGTAGTAGCGCTTCACGATGCGGTGGCCCACCCAGTAGGCCAGGTCGCCCGGCCTCTCCGCCGTGCCGGGGCCGGTGTTGATCCAGGCGGTCAGCTCGACGTCGTCGATGTCGCGCGCGAACGCCGTCTCGATCGTCGCCTCGCAGCCCTGGGTCCAGGCCCTGTGCTGGTAGTTGCCCGGCTGCCCGGTCAGCAGCTCGGTGGCGAACTCCGCCGCGCCTTCCATCAGGGCCATGTCGAGCAGGGTCACGCCGGGCTTGCCCTCCTCCAGCTCCAGCTGGCGGGGCGACTGCTGCAGGTGGGCGTACTCGTGGATCGTGACCCGCACGAAGCGGTCCTCGAGATTGGGGTCCATGAAGTCGGCGGCGCACAGAGCCTCCAGGCCCACGATCGCGCCCTCCTTGTCGGTCAGTCCGATCGGCCGGCCGCGCCCGATCAGCAGGGTCACCGGCGGAAAGGTCGCCTCCGGATACATCTGCGCCAGCTTGCCGAAGGCGGCGGTCAGGCGCTGCTTCACCGTCGGCAGCAGCGCCATGCAGCGCCGCGCGGTCTCGTAGGTCTGCGGCGACTTGGCGATCGTGTCGGCGATCCGCGCGCCGGTGACGTTACGAATCCTGGCCAGGTGCAGCAGGCCGGGCGAGCCCTTGGCCAGGTAGTCGCGGTCCAGCTGCTCGGCCGTCGGCTTGCCGCCGGCCGCGTCATAGACCGCGTAGAAGCGCGCGACGTCGTCGGTGAGAATCTCGGGGCCAGCCGGGGCGGCGGCCGCGGCCGCCGCGGCCAGAGACACGATCACCGCCGCCATGACCGTCATCAACTTCATCGCCGCTCTCCCCAGGACCTCAAGGGCCGTGTCCTGACATGCGTCTCCCGACTGCGGCAACCGAAGTTCAGCGGACGGCGATGATCACGATCTCGGGGCTGTCGGTCGCCAGCGCGGCGCTGCCGAAATCGCCCAGGCAGACCCCGACCCGCAGACCGGCCATCGCCGGCCGTTCGGTCAGGTCGCTGGTCGACCCTCTACGCCAACCCTAGGTCCTTGAACCGCTCGGCCAGGTCGTCGAGGTCGCGGTGCATGTGGGCCAGGCCGATGGCGGCGGCGCCATGGGCCAGGTCGCCGGCGTCCGGCGACGCGCCCAGCGAAAGCTCCAGCGCCAGTTCGCCCAGCGGCTCGCCGAACCGCCCCTGCGACAGCGCCTCCAGACGAGCGACGACCCGGGCGGCGGCGGCGGACCAGGGCGCCAGACTGTCGCCCTTGCCCTCGACCTGGAAGGCCCTGCCCAGGATGACGATGTCGCTGCGCACCCGCCAGAAGGCGCGCACCAGCGCGGCGCGGTCGGCGGTCTCGCGCTGGGGCGTCGGCAGCTCGATGACGCTCTTGGCCGTGGCGCCGAGGGTGTCGAGCCGGGCCTTCAGCTCGGCATGGCGACGGCGGATGTCCTCGTTGTCGGCGGGTTCGCCCTTCAGCACCAGCGCCAGCAGGGTCGCCGCCTCGCTGGCCGCCTCGCGCGCCTGTAGCCGGAAGGTGGTGCGGGCGTGACGCGGGAACAGCAGCAGGATGGCGGCGACCCCAACGGCGCTGCCGACCAGGATCTCCATGACCCGGTCGAAGGCCAGGGTGGCGGTGCCGTCCGGGCTGCCGCCGCCGGCGATGACGATGGCCGCGGTCACCGGCGCGATCTTCAGCCAGGGGCGGCCGGCGCCAAGGAAGGCCAGACCCGCCGTGGTGATCGCCAGCGCCACGGCCATGCCGGTCATCCCGTCCGGCCGCACGATCGCCGCCGCCGCGCCGACCAGGGCCCCGGCCACGGTGCCCAGCGCCCGGTCGCGCGCCACGCCCAGGACGCCGCTGCCGACGCTGGCCTGGATGACCACGATGGCCGAGATGACGCTCCAGTAGGCGTGCGGCAGCTTCAGGGCGGTGGCCAGCAGCAGGGCCGCGATGGCGCCGACCGCCATCTGCATGGCCGCCCGCAGTTCCGCCCGTCGCCGGGGGCTGAGCACCCGCCCCGTCATCCGTCGCGCCTCCTAGAGCCGGAAGCCGCCCTCGTTGATCTTGTCGAAGGTCGCCTTGGTCATCTTGGTCCAGGCCTTCTTCACCGGATTCCGGAAATAGAGCGGATCCTTGACCTTGGCCGGGTCGAAGCCGTCCGAGACCAGGTCGACCTTGCGGTACTTGAAGGTCCCCGTGGTCTCGATCTGGCGCTGCATGCGGATGAACAGCGGCTGGGCGTAGGTCGGCAGGCTGGACTCGACATGGGCGTGGAAGGCCTCGAGGTCGAACGCGTCGTCGACCGTCAGGGCGGCCATGCCGGCGCGGCCGTCCTGGCCGGGCACCGCCACCCCATAGACGTTGGCCTCGAGCACGCCGGCGAAGTCGCTCAGGCGGTCGGCGACCTCTCCGGTCGAGACGTTCTCGCCCTTCCAGCGGAAGGTGTCGCCGATCCGGTCGACGAAATAGAAATAGCCCTCGGCGTCCTGGCGCATCAGGTCGCCGGTCCGGAACCAGGCGTCGCCCTTCTCGAACACGTCGCGCAGGATCTTCTTCTCGGTCGCGGCCTTGTCGGCATAGCCGGTGTAGTTGGCGCGCGGGTCGTTCGGGTCGATCTTGCCCAGGCACTCGCCGACCTGGTCGGGACCGCACTCGATGCACAGGCCGTTGGGGCCGCGCACCGGCTCCTCCTTGTCGATGTCGAACTGGACTAGGCGGGCGTTGAACCGCTTCTTCAGCCACTTCGGGATCCGGCCGATGGCGCCGGTGTGGCCGTCGAAGTTGAACATCGACACGTTGCCTTCGGTCGCGCCGTAGAACTCCAGCACCTGCGGGATGTTGAAGCGCTTGACCATGTCCTCCCAGACGTCGGCCCGCAGGCCGTTGCCGAAGGCGAGGCGCAGCTTGTGGTCACGCTCGAACGGCGCTTCCGGGGCGTTGACCAGATAGCGGCACAGCTCGCCGATATAGACGAACATGGTGCAGTTCTGGGTGTGGACGTCCTCCCAGAAGTGGGTGGTCGAGAACTTCTTGCGCAGCACGATCGAGCCGCCGGTCAGCAGGCCCGCGCCCATGGCGCAGAGGCCGCCGGTGGCGTGGTACATCGGCAGCACCTGATAGATGCGGTCGGTCTCGTTGGCCCCGGTCGAGCCGGCGAAGCCGCGCATGTAGAGCTGCACCCGCATGTGGGTCATGCGCGCGGCCTTGGGCAGGCCGGTGGTGCCGCTGGTGAAGATCCACAGCGCCGTATCCTTGGCGCGGATGTCGTCGCGGGCGCTGATCCGGTCGGGCCGCAGGCTGCTGCAGCTCTTCAGGGCGGTGACCAGGTCGCGGCGGTCGCCGGTCACCGGGCCGAGCGTCCACTGGTACATGGTCTTGTTCAGCTGATCCTTGACCGCCTCGAAGGCCTCGCAGGTCTCGCCGTCGACCAGGCAGTGGTGGGCGCCGGAGATATTCAGGCAGTGCGCCAGGGCGGCGCCGGTCAGGTTGTTGTTGATCAGGGCGGTGGCCACCCCGACCTTGGTCAGGCCGTACCAGATCGGCAGGTACTCGGCGCGGTTGGGCATGAACAGCG
Source organism: Caulobacter mirabilis (assembly GCF_002749615.1). GTDB lineage: Bacteria > Pseudomonadota > Alphaproteobacteria > Caulobacterales > Caulobacteraceae > Caulobacter > Caulobacter mirabilis. Next base: position 1,471,440 of record NZ_CP024201.1, on the reverse strand, counting down.
CCACCGTCTGGCCGCGGGTGATTCCCTGCTCCTTGGCCCAATGGGCGTAGCGGTTGGCCACGGCGTCCATCTCGCCGTAGGTCAGGGTCTTGCCCTCGAAGCTGATCGCCTGCCGATCGCGGTGCTTGTCGACCGAGGCCTCCAGATCGTCGCAGATCAGGGTCTTGCTGTCCGGCGCGATAGGCTTCACCCAGCCGAGGGTGCGGCGCAGCCCTCCGAAGAACCGCAGCTCACGCGCGATCCGCGCCTTCAACTTCATTGGAACGCCTCCCAGACACGCCGCCCTGCACGTTCGCCCGCCGAGGGAATCCCGGTCAAGGCGAGGCGAGCGGATGTTTGCTGCGATGCGGTGAACGTTGCGGAAACGCCGCAGTGCCCGTCCGATCGCCCCCTCGCCTGCGGCAGGAATCTGTCGGGTTTATGGCAAATATTCGGCAGGCGAGAAACAAGAAATCCAACCAACGGAAGATTTCATCTGCCCCGGATAGAGATCAAACATCTCGCAAGGAGGACGCAGACCAGACTTTTCAGCTCTCTGACGAGTTTACGCGCACGGAAGGGAACCGTCGGCGACCGACGTTCGTTTCATTCGTAACGGAAAAACTATGGGAAGGACGAAAAATGACCTTGGATCGTGAAACCGCCAAGGCTCTGTTCGCGAATCCGGAGCTGAACCCGACGCCCGCCGGTACGGAGACCCCGCCCCCCTTCGCGGCGTCCACGAGCCTCGGCTCGGCCTCGCGCGCCAAGCGAGGCGGATTCGATTGGCGCCTCGTCGCGCCGCTCGGCGTCGCGGCCGTCTGCGCCGGCGCCATCGCCCTGGTCGCCCTGCCGCGCGATCAGGCTCAGGAAGGCCGCACCGTGGCCGCGTCCGACCTGACCGCCCCGCCCGTGACGCCTCCGCCGGCGGAGCCCGAGCCTGTCGCCGCCACGCCGGCCGCCGCCGAGGCGCTGGCGCCGTCGCTGCCGCCGAGCGCCGAGCGCTCGCCGGTGGTGAAACAGGCCGCCGCCCAGCCGAAGGCCCGCGCCGAACCCGCGCCGCGCCGGATAGCCAAGCGCGACGAGCCGTCTCCTCGCGCCGCCAGCGTCGAGGAAGCGACCGCCGATGTCAGCGCCACGGCGCCGGTCGCGGCCCCGTCGGCTCCTCCCGCGCCGGCTCTGGGCGCGCCGGCTCTGGGCGCGCCGGCCACGGTCACGCTGACGCCGGCCGCGCCGCCGGCGGTCGAGCCGCAACCTTCCCCGGAGCCGCAGCTCTAGGCGGCCGGGGCGAAAAGGGCGTCGATGCGCCGAGCCCTCCACGGCGCGCCGCCCGGGCAGCGGGGCGGTCGATCCCGGATCGGATCGGCCGCCCTTGCGCTGTTTCGAAGACCTAGCCCCGCCTCACCAGCACCACGCCGGCGAACACCAGCGCCACGCCGGCCAGCCGGGCCCAGCTCACCGGCCGCTCGGGAACCCCGAAGGCGCCCAGGTGGTCGATCGTCATGCTCATGATCAACTGGCCGGCGATCATCAGGGTGATCACGAAGGCCACCCCCAGGCGCGGCGCGGAGAAGGCGGCGGCGGTGACGAAGAAGGCCCCGTAGACCCCGCCCATCCAGGCCCACCATGGCAGACCCCTGACCGCGCCGAGATCGGGCTTGGCCCGCATGGCCAGCGCCAGCCCCAACAGCACGATCGTCCCCACCGCGAACGACACCAGGGCCGCGTTGATCGGCGACCCCACCGCCCCGACCAGGCTGGCGTTGGTCGGCGCCTGGATGGCGTTCAGCATCCCGGCGACCAGGCAGGCGCCGATGCAGACGTAGACGATCCAGGGCATGGACGCGGGGCTCCGGGGGCTCATCCCTCGGCAATACCCGCCGCCAGCCGCGTCCGCCAGTACGCCTCGCGCGCCTTCAACCGCTCGGCCAGCTGCCAGGCCGCCAACCCTTCGGGGTCGACCGCCTCCAGCTCCTCGTAGACGAAGTCAGCCTCGCCTCGGGCCGTCCAGGCCGCCTGCAGCGCGCGATGCGGATGGCTGCCCAGCCGCAGCGCGAACCACAGGCCGTTCCGCCGGTTCTCGAGATTCGGCGTCGAAAACACCCAGGCCCCGCCGTCCGACAGGCTGCGGACGGCGAACACCCCGGGCCGAGCCTTGCGCTCCTTGTAGGCCGAGACCAGCGCCTTGCGATGCTCCCGGCTCATGCCGGCCTCGCCAGGACGAGCGCGTAGGCGCGGATGTCGGACGGCCAATCGACCATGCAGGCTTCGAAACCGGCCAGGTCGTCGGCGAACAGGGCCCGGCCGGCGTCCTCATAGCCGGGCCGATCGCCGGCCATGGCGGTCAGGAACCGCCAAGCCGCCTCACGCGCCGCCCTCGCCCGCTCCCTCGGATCGCGCTGGGCGGCCTCGACCAGTTTGCGCAGCGCCACCGAGGATCCGCCGGGCTGGGCGGCGAGCCATTCCCAATGCCGGGGCAGCAGGGTCACCTCCCGCGCGATGACGCCCAACTTCGGCCGGCCCGGCCCGCGGGGCGCGGCCTCGGGCGGCGCCGGCAGCCGTGCGACCACCTCTTCGGCCGAGCCACGCAGATCCAGATCGATCGGCCGCGCGTCGGCGTCGGCGAAGACCTGGGCCGAAGACGGATCGGACGAGGCGGCGACGGCTCGGGCGACCTCGGCCAGCGGGCCGGCCGCGAGCCGGCGCTCGCCCAGGAAGGCGGTGCAGAGGGTGGCGGCGTCGACGGACATGGCGGGGCTCGCTCGTTCAGGGGAGCGGCTTTTTACCCGGAAATTATCTCAGGTCAATATCACCCGGGTCAAACCTGCCCGCGCGTCAGGCCCCGTAGGCCAGGTACCCCCGCTCCACCATCCGGCGCAGGGCTTCGTAGGCTTCGGTCAGCTCCTCGAAGGTCGTCCGCAGGTGGGAGAGCTTGGCCAGGTCGTCCGGCGTCAGACGACCCGCCGTGTCCGAGACGGAGAGCGCGTGGGCGACCCAGACCGCGCGGGCGTTGGCCGCGGCGACGGCGAGCTTCTGGAACTTCAGGGCGTCGGCCTGCCCCAGCACCTGGGCCACAACGGCCTTGTTCGAAGCGAAGGCGGTGTAGTCGATCTGTTCGAGCTGGCCGCGAATGCGCCGCTGGGCGTGCGGATCGCTGTCGTCGACCGGCTCGAAATGGTCGCTCAGTCGACGAAACGTGCCGGTTCGGGTCACGGACATGGCGGCCTCCCTTGCGGGTGAGCCGCGAAGCCGCGGCTCCTGTCGCGAGAGGCTAGGCCGGAGCGGCTTAACGAGGGATTGAGCCTAAATCCAACCCGCCACTTCATCCGACCATCCCGGCGAGGGCCGGGACCCAGGCTCTTGACCAGGCTTGGACTGGAAATCCCCTATCGCCGAGCCTGAAGCTGGATCCCGGCCTTCGCCGGGACAGTCGGCTCGACTACCGAGCCTAGGAATCCAGCGGCAGCCAGTAGAGCTCGTCGTCGCTATAGGTCCCGTCCGGCTGTTTCAGCGCCCTCGGCTCCAGGCCGTACTGAACGAAGCCCGCCAGCTCATAGAGCCGGATCGCCCGCAGGTTGGCGGCGTTGACGGCCAGCAGCAGGATCTCCACGCCCTCGCCGCGGGCGTGGGTGATGACCCCGGCGATCAGCTTGCCGGCCACGCCGCTGCCCCGGTGATCGGCGCGCAGATACATGCCGTAGAGCGTCGCCTTGTGCCGCTGCTTGGGGTTGGCGTGCCGGTCGTAGCCGGCCATGCCGACCAGGGCGTCGCCGGCGAAGGCGCCCAGAACGCCCTCCCCGATCCGCTCGACGAACCAGGACAGCGGCTTGGCGGCCTCGGTCTCGGCGTTCGAGGCGAAGCTGGCCTCGTCGCGCGTCAGGGCTTCCAGCCGCAACGCCCGCAAGGCCTCCGCTTCGCTCGGCTTCAGCAGGCGAACCTCGACCTCGCCGGTCATGTCGGGGCCAGCGCCATGAGCATCTCTCCCATCTTCTGATGGACCAGGTTGATGGCCTTCAGCGGTCGGATCATGACCTTGAAGCGGGTGATGCGGCCAGCCTCGTTCCACCAGATCATGTCGACGCCGTTGATCCGGATGCCGTCGATCACCGTGGCGAACTCCAGGACCGCCGACCGCTCGCCGTCCCAGCGGCCGAGGTACTCGAAGGTCTCGTTGTTGAGCACCTGGAAGGCCGACAGCAGATATTTGGCGGTGATCGCCCGGCCGACCTGAGGCGTATGGACCACAGGGGATTCGAAGACCGCGTCCGGATCGAGCAGGTCGTTCAGCAGGGCCGCGTCCCGCGTTTCGATCACCCGATGCCATTGGGCCAGCACATCGTCGTTCGCCATCTCGGTCTCCTCGCGGACTATAGTTTTACACTGTCAGCCACGTTCGCCCGGAAAACGCCGCCGGTCCAGACCGCTCGCGGCCCCTCGACGAACCCGAAATTCGCGCTAAGGTAGAGTCGTTGGCTCCGTCGGGCGGAGGTAGCGTTCGACGGGGCGTTCGCGGCTGGGGAGCCCCATCGATGGAACGACCGAAATTCGACTGGCGCAGGCCAGGGTGGAAGACCGTGGCCGCCGCCGGCGCGATCGTCGCGGCGATCGGCGCGGTGGCGCTGCCGGCGGCCTTGGCCCGACAGACCCAGACCCTGCCGGCCTATCTGCAGTCCTTCCCGGACTTCAACCCGGCCATCACCGCGCAGATGCCCGGCGACGTCGACCCGGGCCTGAAGGCCAAGCTGGAACAGGCCCAACAGTTCCCGCGGGTCCAGCGTGAGTTCGACCTCTACTCCTGGCAGATGTTCCTGGCCCTGAACTGGCCGACCAACGACGCCGGCCAGGCCGCCAAGACGTTCACCGACACCAGCTTCGGCTCGCCCCACTGGACGCTGTGGCAGAGTTCGCCGGAGATCTTCCAGACCGACGGCGCCACGCCCTCGGCCTGCGGCCAGGGCGCGACGCGGAAACTGGCGACGACCCGCACGGCGCTGGCCAAGCCGATCAGCAAGGGGCTGCCGGCCTTCAGCGCCGCCGCGGTGAAGACCGACCATCGCAAGACCCGGTTCCTGGGCGTGATCTCGGCGGTCGGCGAGCTGAACGCCTCCACACAGCTCAGCGAAATCGGCCAGGCGTTCACCGGGCCGCTGATCGACCAGAACGGCGAGTTCGTCTTCTACGAGATCCTGATCGATCCCAACGAGGTCAACTACATCTGCGCCAACAGCCTCTACAACATCAACGGCCAGGTGGCGTTCAGCCAGAACGGGACCCAGAGCGTCTCGATGCCCTGGGGCGACGCCTCGCAGGACTGGAGCGGCGTCTTCGAGCTGAAGCTGGCCTGGCGCATCATGACGAAGAAGGACGACCTCAGCCGCTACTACACCATGCCGGCGGTGGTCATGGACCAGACTCCGAAGGGGCCGAAGGAGCGCTCGGTCACGGTCGGACTGGTGGGCATGCACATCGCCCACAAGACGACGTCGTCGCCGCAATGGATCTGGTCGACTTTCGAGCATGTCGACAACCTGGATGTCGACGACGTCGCCAATCCGAACCTGAAGCCGTCGTTCTATGATCCGAACTGCCAGATCTGCACGGTCAACCAGCTGCCGCAGCAGGACAGCAACGGCATCTATCCACGGATCCCGGTGCAGGCCTGGCGGGCCGCCCCGATCCCGTCCGACAAGCAGGCGCTGAACGCCCAGGCCCGCGCGGCGCTGGCCAGCCTGGGTTCGGTGTTCCAGTACTACCAGCTGATCGACACCCAGTGGCCGACCTCGCCCGGCACGCCGCCGACGCCCTACACCACCGGCCTGCCGGGCTCGGTGGCCAACAAGCCGGGCGGGCAGCCGACGCCGACCTTCCTGACCAACATCACCATGGAGACCTACTTCCAGGGCGGCGCCGAGGAAGCCTGCAACGCCCAGGAAGGCGTCCCCAACAGCGTCAACTGCCTGAACCCGCCGAGCACGCCGAACCCGGCCGCCTCGCCGCAGATCTGGACCTCGCCGATGAACAACAGCGGCACGGCCGGTCTTCCGGGACTGCATACGCAGATCTTCGGCACCGAAAGCTGCATGGGCTGCCATTCGTCGGCCGGGATCTACTCCAGCTACACCCCGGCGACGCCGACCGCGCCGGCGTCCAGCACCAAGTCGGGCCAGCTGACCGGGGACTTCTCCTGGCTCTTCAGCCAGAAGGCGGCCTGGTACGCGGGAACGACGCCGAAGGCGGCCACGCCCGCCAAGCCCAAGAAGAAGGGCTAAGCCTCCCCGGTCAGCGCCCGGCGCAGGTCTTCAGGACCGGCGCCAAGGCCCTGGCCGCGCCCTTGCCGGGGACGGTCCATTCGTCCCCGGCCGACCCGACGGTCAGGTCGCCGCCCGCCATCAGGGTGGCGACCGCGTCGTCCGAGGCCTCGACCTCGACCGAGAAGTTGGTCCCGTCGCCCAGTTCCACGACCAAGCCGTCGAGCGTGCGGCGTCCGCCGCGGCCCTGCAGGATCACCTTCACCGGCTTGCCGGCCTCCGCGGCGGTGGGGCCCATGATCGAGATCATGCCGCTGGGCTCGCAGTCCAGGCGCAGGGCCCGGTCGTCGCTGTCCGGCACGCCGTACTGGGCGCTCTCGTTCTCGTGGGCGACGTGCCACCGATAGGGACTGTCGTGATCATGGCCCTGCGCCCAGGCGGGACCGGCGACGGCGGCGATCAACAGCAAGACATGCGGCTTCATCCAGACCTCCCAGGGGGCGACGCCAGCATCGCCACGGCTCCCATGATCGGCTCACAATGCCGGAACGATCAGCGACGGTCTCTCGGACCATCTCCATTACGCCAGGACAGGCAGAGACTGCGCTCTGACAATATTGTCAGATAACCGGACCATATTGAACCGGGACGAACGTCGCCGCTCCCCTATATGTGACTTCGTCCCCTGCTATTCGGAGTCCCATGCCCCATCACACGCCGCTGATCGCCACAATTGTCGCGGGCCTGGTCATCGCCTTCATCTTCGGAGCGGTGGCCCAGAGGCTCAAGTTCTCGCCCCTGGTCGGCTATCTGCTGGCGGGGGTCATGGTCGGGCCGTTCACGCCCGGCTTCGTGGCGGATCAGAACCTGGCCGGCGAGCTGGCCGAGATCGGCGTGATCCTGCTGATGTTCGGGGTGGGACTGCACTTCTCGCTGAAGGACCTTCTGGCGGTCCGCAGCATCGCCATCCCCGGCGCGATCGGCCAGATGGCGGTGGCGACCCTGCTCGGCATGGCGATGTCGCATGTCATGGGCTGGCCGATCATGGCCGGCCTGGTGTTCGGCCTGGCGCTGTCGGTCGCCTCGACCGTGGTGCTGCTGCGGGCGTTGCAGGAACGACGGCTGGTCCAGACCGACAAGGGCCGTATCGCCGTCGGCTGGCTGATCGTCGAGGACCTGGCCATGGTCATGGCGCTGGTGCTGCTGCCGGCGCTGGCGGGGGTGATCACCGGCGAGAGCGGGGCCAGCGGCGCCGGCGCCTGGCTCAAGCCGCTTGGCGTCACCCTGGCCAAGGTCGCCGCCTTCGTCGCCTTCATGCTGATCGTCGGTCGCCGGGTGGTGCCCTGGATCCTGCATTGGGTGGTCCATACGGGCTCGCGCGAGCTGTTCCGCCTCGCCGTCCTGGCCATCGCCCTGGGCTTCGCCTTCGGCGCGGCCCTGCTGTTCGACGTCTCCTTCGCCCTGGGCGCCTTCTTCGCGGGCATGATCCTGGCCGAGAGCGAGCTGTCGCAGCGCGCCGCCGAGGAGACCCTGCCCCTGCGCGACGCCTTCGCGGTGCTGTTCTTCGTCTCGGTCGGGATGCTGTTCGACTACCGCACCCTGCTGGAGAGCCCGCTGCAGGTGCTGGGCGTGGTGGCGATCATCGTGGTCGGCAAGTCGCTGGCGGCCTACGCCATCGTCAGAGCCTTCGGACGCAACCACCAGACGGCCATCGTCATCTCCGCCAGCCTGGCGCAGATCGGCGAGTTCTCGTTCATCCTCGCCGGGCTGGGCGTGGGCCTGAAGCTGCTGCCGGACGAGGGCCGCGACCTGATCCTGGCCGGCGCGATCATGTCGATCATGATCAATCCGTTCCTGTTCAACCTGCTGCTGCGCAAACCGGACCCGGCCAAGGCGGCGGTCGAGGTCGAGCCGGCGACGGACCTGGTCCCCACCGCCCAGGCCGGCCACACCGTGCTCGTCGGCCTGGGTCGCGTCGGCCGAGCCGTGGCCGAGGGCCTGACCGCGGACGGCCAGCCGTTCGTGGTGGTCGAGGACCGCCCCGAGACGGTCGCCGCCGGCCGGGCCAAGGGCTATGAGGTCATCGACGGCGGAGGCATGGACGAGCGCGTTCTGGCCGCCGCCGGCGTCGAGCGGGCCCGCCGTCTGCTGATCGCCATCCCCGACTGCTTCGAAGCCGGCGAGATCATCGAGCGCAGCCGCAAGGTCAACCGCGGCCTGGAGGTCATCGCCCGCGCCCATTCCGACGGCGAGGTCGAGCACCTGGCGACGGTCGGGGCCGACGAGACGGTCATGGGCGAACGCGAGATCGCCCGCCGGATGCTGGAACGGGCCGAGGCGGTGACGCCGCCGCGCCAAGCTCCGCCGCCCCGTCCAACCGGCCTGGCCGAACCGCTGTCGTCCGGCGTCCGGCCGATCCTCGACGACGCCGAGGCCGCCCTGCTGGCCGGCATGGGCCGTCGCGGCCTGCTGCCCGGCGAGGCCATCTCGCGCCGGCAGCTGCACGCCGACCCCGAAATCGAGCTGTTCGAGGATCGACGGCTGGAAGAGGCCGCCCGGACCCTGGCCGAGAAAGGCCTGGTCAACGACCTGGGCGAGGGCCGCCTCGCCCTGACCGTCGCCGGCCTGCCCTGGGCCAAGCCGGCGGGGTAGCCTCTTCCTCCCGAGCATCCCCGCGAAGGCGGGCACATACGGTGTTTGTCCCCATCCACGAAAAAGGCGCGCGGTTCGCACCGCGCGCCTTCGAATGTCGTCGGATTGAGCCGGGCGGCTAGCGCCGTTCGTTCCAGCCGTAGGCCACCCAGGAGTGGCCGCCCACCTTATGGGCCTCGATCAGGTCGGGATCGGCGTTGGTGCGGGCGCGGGCCGTGCGGCGAGCGCGCATCGCCAGGCCGGCGAGGCCGAGCAGCACGCTGGACATGATGGCGATCACCACCACCGTCGCCGCCGCGAACACGGCCAGCACCGCGCCGATGACGAGGGCCGCGCAGGTGGCCAGCGCGCCGGCCACCCAGGCCAGTCCCTTGAACGCCGAAGAGCCGCCCCGCCCAGTCGTCAGATTGTCCATGTCGTCCTCTGCAGGGCCGCCCCAGAGGCGGCCTTTCGGGTAATATCTTGTGCGAAACGCCTGAACGTCAACTGAACACCCTCGTGAAGTAGAGGTTTCGTCCGGTTCGCCCGACGAGTTTGCCCAATCAGGCGGCGCCCTCCAGCGACAGTTCACGGCGTTCGCGCATGACCGCGTCAAAGGCGGCGTTGATCGCCGCCGTCTTGGTCTCGGCGACCTCGATGAACTCGCTCGGCAGGCCGCGGCCACGGGCGCGGTCCGGGTGAGCCGCCGACACCTGGGCCCGCCAGGCCGAGCGGACCTCCGCATCCGGCGCATCGGCGGGGATGCCCAGGATCACGTAGGGATCCTCGGGCCCGGCCCCCAGGTGCGTGGCCTTCAGTCGGCGGAAGGTCAGCGGCGAGAAGCCGAACAGCTCCGACACCCGCTCCAGGTAGTCCAGCTCGTCCTGGCTCACGACCCCATCGGCGACGGCGATATGGAACAGACCGTCCAACACGTCCTCGAGCAGCTGCGGGCAGGTTCGGTAGCGCTTGGCCAGCCGCCGGGCGTAGCTCTCGAACCCGTGCGTGGTCTGGCGCGCCAGGTCGTACAGCCGGTGGATGTTGCGTTCGGAGGCCGCGTCCGGCTGGAACACCGTGGCGAAGACCTCGAACTCGCCATGCGTGGCGTCGCCGTCGGCGCGCGACAGCTTCGCCCCCAGCGCGGTGACCGCCGTGGTGAAGGCCGGATCCTCGCCAGGGAGGCCGCCGGGGCATTCGGCGCACTCGGCGTCGTCAACCCGCCGTGCGGCGAGGCTTGCAATGTTTCGCCAGAAGCTCATGGGATTAGGAGAAGTCTAGGATTCTGGCGGACGCATGGCAATCGGAACTGACGCAGCGGCAGAAATGAGCGGCTGGACCTTCTGGATCGACCGCGGGGGCACCTTCACCGACGTGATCGGCCGAACGCCGGACGGGGCGGAGCGGACGATGAAGCTGCTGTCGGCCTCGCCGTCCTACGAGGACGCCGCCGTCGAAGCCATGCGCCGCCTGCTGGGCGCCAGGCCGGGCGAGCGCTTCCCCGCCGACCAGGTCGCGGCGATCAAGATGGGCACCACGGTCGCCACCAATGCTCTGCTCGAACGCAAGGGCGCCCGCACCCTGCTGATCGTGCCGGAAGGCTTCGCCGACGCCATCGTCATCGGCGACCAGTCGCGGCCCGACCTGTTCGCGCTCGACATCGTCCGACCGGACCCCCTGTACGCCGGCGTGGTCGAGGCCCGGGAACGTCGTGCGGCCGACGGCTCGGTCGTCACGCCGCTGGACCGCGACCATCTCGCCGCCGAGCTGACCAAGGCGCGCGCCGCCGGCTTCGACACCGCGGCCATCGCCTTCCTGCACAGCGACCTGGACCCGGCGCACGAAATCGCCGCCGGCGAGATCGCCAAGGCGGCCGGGTTCGACTACGTCGCGCTCAGCCACGAGGTCAGCCCCCTGCCCCGCTTCGTCCCCCGGGCGGAAACGGCGGTGGCCGACGCCTACCTGACCCCGATCCTGCGCGCCTATGTCGAGCGGGTGGCCACGGCGGTGGAAGGCGCGCCGCTGTGGTTCATGACCTCGGCCGGCCAGCTGGTGCGGGCCGATGCCTTCCGCGGCAAGGACGCCGTGGTCTCCGGCCCGGCCGGCGGCGTGGTCGGGGTGGCCCGCACCGCCCAGAGCGCCGGATCGGCCGCCGTGCTCGGCTTCGACATGGGCGGCACTTCCACCGATGTCTGCCGTTTCGCCGGGGCGCTGGAACGGCGCGAGACCGCCAAGGTCGCCGGCGCCCGGCTGCGCAGCCCGATGCTGGACGTCGAGACCGTGGCCGCCGGCGGCGGCTCGATCCTGACCTACGACGGCTTCCGCGCCCGCGCCGGCCCCGAGAGCGCCGGCGCCAATCCGGGCCCGGCCTGCTACGGCCGCGGCGGACCGGCGACGGTGACCGACGCCAACCTGGTGCTCGGTCGCCTCGATCCGGCCTGGTTCCCGTCGGTGTTCGGCCCCAAGGGCGACGCGCCGCTCGATCCGGCCGCCGCCCGCGAGCGACTGGCCGAACTCGCGCAAGCCATGGGCGCCGAGAGCGTCGAGGCGGCTGCGGAAGGCTTCGTGGCCGTCGCCGTCGAACAGATGGCCCAGGCCGTGCGCCGCATCTCCACCGAGCGTGGCTTCGATCCGCGCGACCATGCCCTGGTCAGCTTCGGCGGCGCCGCCGGCCAGGTCTGCTGCCAGGTCGCCGACGCCCTGGGCGTGACCGAGGTGCTGAGCCCCAAGCACGCCTCGCTGCTGTCGGCCTGGGGCATCGGCCAGGCCCAGGTCGGCAGCCTGCGGCAGGCGGGGCTGGAGCTGCCGCTGGGCGCCGAGGGACTCGCGGCCGCGACGGCGCTGGCCGATCGGCTAGCCGGCGAGGCGAGCGAGGCGCTGACCTCGCAGGGCGCCGGCGCCGGAACGGTCGAACGCCGCCTGCTGCTGCGCTATGACGGCGCCGACGCCGCCCTGCCCACGCCGCTGGCCGACCTCGCCTCGGCCAGGGCCGCCTTCGAGGCCGCCCATCAGCGTCTGTTCGGCTTCATCGAGCCCGATCGGACCATCCTGATCGCCAGCGTCGAGGCGGAGGCTTCGGCCATCTCAACCGTTCATCCCGGCGAAGGCCGGGACCCTGTCGCGAGCGCCGAACTCCAGCCAGGCCTCCACCAGCGAAGGCCCGATCTGGATTCGGGCCTTCGCCCGGACGGCCGGATCTTGGTGCAGGCTTCCGACCTCACCACCCTCGACGGGCCCGCCCTGATCATCCGCAGCGACACTCAGATCGCCGTGGCCGAGGGCTGGCGGGCCTCCGCCGAGGCCGAAGGGCTGATCCGGCTCACCCGCGTCACGCCGCTGACCGCCGCCCGCATCGCCGCCGACAAGCCCGATCCGGTCACTCTGGAGCTGTTCAACCGCCGCTTCATGGGCGTGGCCGAGGCCATGGGCGCGGCGCTGGAGCGGACCGCCCACTCGGTGAACATCAAGGAGCGGCTCGACTTCTCGTGCGCCCTGTTCGACGCCGACGGCGGCCTGGTCGCCAACGCCCCGCACATGCCGGTCCACCTGGGCAGCATGGGGGCCAGCGTCCGGGCGGTGAAGGCGCGGCATCCGGTGCTGCATCCGGGCGAGGCCTTCGCCCTGAACAATCCCTACTTCGGCGGCACCCATCTGCCCGACATCACCGTGGTCATGCCGATCTTCATGGACGAGGCGGAGCCGCCGGCCTTCTACGTCGCCGCGCGCGGGCACCATGCCGACGTCGGCGGCATCCAGCCCGGCTCGATGCCGCCCTTCTCGAAGACGCTCGACGAGGAAGGCGTGCTGCTGGACGCCGTGCCGATCATGAAGGACCACCGCTTCCTGGAGGCCGACACCCGGGCGGCGCTGGCGACCGGCCGCTGGCCGGCCCGCGCGCCGGACCGCAACCTCGCCGACCTGAAGGCCCAGATCGCCGCCTGTCAGGCCGGCGGCGGCGCCGTGGCGGCGATGATCGACGCCTACGGCGCGCAGACGGTCGCCCGCTACATGACCTTCGTGCAGCAGAACGCCGAGCAGTCGGTCCGCCGCGCGGTCGGCAAGCTGGTCGACGGCGAGGCCCGGACGCCGATGGACGGCGGCGGCGAAGTGGTCGTGAAGGTCACGGTCGACGCCGCGGCGGGCGAGGCCATCCTGGACTTCACCGGCTCGGCCGACCAGCTGGGCAACAACTTCAACGCCCCCTCGGCCATCGTCGACGCGGCGGCGCTGTACGTGTTCCGCAGCCTGGTCGACGACGACATCCCGCTGAACGCCGGCTGCCTGACGCCGCTGAAGATCGTCACCCGGCACGGCTCGATGCTCGATCCGGAGCCCCCGGCGGCGGTGGTGGCCGGCAATGTCGAGACCAGCCAGCACGTCGTCGACGCCCTGTACGCGGCGCTGGGCGTGCTGGCCAACAGCCAGGGCTCGATGAACAACTTCACCTTCGGCGACGACCAGCGGCAGTACTACGAGACCATCTGCGGCGGCGCTGGGGCAAGCCTCAACGCGCCGGGAACCAGCGCCATCCACACCCACATGACCAATTCGCGCCTCACCGACCCGGAAATCCTGGAACGCCGCTTCCCGGTCCGGGTCGAGCGCTTCACGGTCCGCCGGGGCTCCGGAGGCGAGGGCCGGCATCGCGGCGGCGACGGCGCGATCCGCCATGTCCGCTTCCTGGCTCCCATGGAGGCCGCCCTGCTGTCGACGCGCAGAAGCCACAGTCCTCAGGGAATTGGAGGCGGCGCCCCCGCCCTGGAGGGGCGTCAGCGTTTGAGAACGGCGGACGGCGCGGTAAAGGAACTGTCCGGCTGTTTCTCGGTATCGGTGCAGCCGGGCGACGTGATCGAGATCGAAACCCCCGGCGGGGGCGGCTTCGGCCGCAGGATCGACGGCGACGCCTGACGCGACGACAGGACAAGCATGGCCCCCTATCTCTTCGCCCTTCTGCTGCTCGCCCAGGACGCTCCGGCCGAAGCGGCTCCGCCGACGACCGACGACCTGGTGGCCACGGCCGTCCCGCGCAAACAGACCGTCGCGCCCCTGCCGATCCAGGGCGGCCCCGTCTCGGCGCCGACCGACGACTACGGCTATGTCGGCTGGTGCTACGGCGTGCTGGCCGGCTACGTCGACCTGTACGACGTGGCGATGCCCGAGGTGGAGCGGATCGAGCGGGCCTGGCCGACGCCGAGCACCGAGGAGAACATCAAGATCATCTATCCCGGCCAGCGGGCCGAGGCGCGCGAGACCCTGAAGGTTCTCCGGGCCGCGATGGAGGCCGCCGAGAAGGCCAGCCCGACGGCCATCCACGAGGATGGTCAGGCCGCGATCAAGAAGGGCCGCGCGGTCTGGACCGGCGCCACCACCGTGCCCAAGGCCCAGCTGGCGCAGTTCTGGATGAGCTGGTCGCCCCCCGCCAAGTGCGAGGAAACCGCCAAGACCCTGACCGAACGCTCCAACCTGTTCGGTCAGGCCCTGAGCGCCAACGCCCCGCCGGCTGAGAAGCCCGCCGAGCCCACGGAAGCGCCGGTCGATGTCGCCGCCGCGCCGGAGGAGACGGCCATCGACGCCCTGCTTCCGTCCGGCGAGACGCCGCCGGAAGCGGCTCCCGAGGCGCCGAAGGAGCCGGTGCTGCGCGGACCGAAGCGGTAGCTCTCAGCCCTCGCGAAGTCGTCCCAGGACCGCCTGGCCGTTGGACCGGCTGACCGGGGTCTCGACGCCGTCGAGCAGTTTCAGCCGCCAGGCCGAGCCGGCCCGCTCCACGCCCAGCACGGCGTCCAGGCGCACGATCGAAGAGCGGTGCACCTGCATGTAGCGATCGCCGGGCAGCATGGCGGCGATGTCCTTCAGCCGCGCGCGGACGAGGTAGGGCTTTCGCCGGGTCCAGAGCCGGACGTAGTCGTCCTCGGCCGCGAACAGAAAGACCTCGTCCAGCGCGACCCGCACGCGGGCCCGGCCGTCCTGGCACCAGAGCGCCGCTGTCGGCTGGGCGGCCTCAGCAGGCGTCGAGGGGAAGCGGCGCGCGCGTGCGTCGGCCAGCACCGCCAGGCAGATCGCGCACCACATCGGGAACACCCAGCCGGCGCCCTGCAGCCCGATCAGGAAGATATCCCAGCTCAGAGGCCCCCACAGCGGATCGACCCAGTAGAAGACGACCACCCGAAACAGCGTGTGAGCCAACTGGGCCGCCAAGCTGAGCCCCAGCACCACCGTCGCCTGACGCCAGAGCGGCAGCCGTGCGGCGCGGACCAGCAGCGGGATCATGGCCAGGCTCAGCGCGGCGCCCGCGCCGCAGGTCAGGACCCGTCGCAGCGCGCGCTCCACGGGGTAGTCGACCGACGGCGCCGGCCAGCCGACATGCAGCGTGACATACACCCCGACCCAAAGCAGAACCGCGGCCGCAACGAGGTTGCGACCGACCGCGCCGCCTCCCGACGACCTCCACCCCGACTCGAGCGAAGCGTGAGCGGCTTCCGACATAAGCTACCTCCCGCCGCCGCCGCTCGACCGTTCGCCGCAAGGGGCTTGGTCGGCGACGACGGTTACGATCCCATCTCCCGCTGGAACTCTGGCACGCAACGCCGAGGGGGGAAAAGACGTATGGCGCGGTTCACTGGATCCTATCGACAGATCGCCGGCGCGGCCTCGGCCCTGGCGCTGGCCGCTGTCGCGTTCCAGGCCCAGGCCGAGACCCGCTACGACTATGTGGTCCTGACCTCCGGCGCCCCGTCCGGCGACATGACGGTCACGGTCGACGGCTCCAAGCGGACGTCCGCCTACCGCTTCAACGACCGGGGCCGGGGCTCCGAGAGCCGCGCCGAGGTCGTGCTCGGGGCCGACCTGATCCCGGTCCGCATGACGGTCGAGGGCCTGAACTACATGAAGCTTCCGATCTCGGAGCGCTTCACCCGCCAGGGCGGCCAGGCCAGCTGGATCGCCTCGGACGCCAAGGGCGCCACGCGCGGCCCGGGCTACTACATGCCCAACGAGGCGACGTCGGAGGACCTGGCGATGCTCGCCCGGGCCCTGATGCGGGCGCCGGGGCGCGAGTTGCCTCTGCTGCCGGGCGGCCGCGCGAAGCTGGAGCACCTGCTCGACCGCCAGGAGCCCGTCGCCGGCGGCGGAACCCGCAAGATCAGCCTCTACGCCGTCAGCGGCCTGATGTTCTCGCCGTCGCCGGTCTGGCTCGACGAGCAGGGCGAGCTGGTGCTGGAGGGGTCGGCCTGGACCTTCACCGTGCGCAAGGACTTCGTCGACAGGGCCAAGGTGCTGGCCGACGCCCAGGCGGCGGCGCTGGACGCCCGCGACATCGCGCGCGCGCCGCAGCTCGGACGCCGTCCGGGCAAGCCCGTCGCCTTCCGTTCGGTGGCGCTCTTCGACTCAGAGGCCAAGGTCCTGCGCAGGGACATGACCGTGGTGGTCGAGGGCCAGCGCATCGTCTCGGCCGGGCCGGCGGCGACGGTCGCGATCCCCGCCGGGGCCGAGATCGTCGACGGCGCGGGCAAGACCCTGCTGCCCGGCTTCTGGGACATGCACGCCCACCTGCTGTTCAACTACGAGGGGCCGCTGAACCTGGCCGCGGGGGTGACCTCGACGCGCGATCTGGGCAACACCCTCGACGAGTTGGCCCTGCGCAAGAAGCGCTTCGACAGCGGCGAACTGGTCGGCCCGCGCGTCGTGCGCGCCGGCTTCATCGACGGCCCGGGGCCGCTCTCCGGGCCGATCAAAGTGCAGGCCTCGACGCCCGACGAGATCCGCACGATCATCCGCGACTACGCCGCCAAGGGCATGACCCAGATCAAGCTCTATTCGTCGCTCGACCCGAAGCTGGTCCCCGTGGCGGCGGCGGAGGCCCATCGGCTCGGTCTGCGCCTGAGCGGCCACGTCCCGGCGGGCATGACCCTGCGCGACGCGGTCGACGCCGGCTACGACGAGGTCCAGCATCTCAACTTCGTGGCGCTGAACTTCATGCCGCCCGAGATCAACGCCAAGACCAACGGCATCACCCGGATCACGGCCATCGCCGAACACGCCTGGGAGCTCGACCCCGGCGACCAGCGCACCCGCGACTTCATCGCCTATCTGCGCGACCGCGGCGTGGCCGTCGACCCGACCTTCTCGCTCTACGAGAACAGCCTGCTCGGCCGCGTCGGCGAACCGGCCCCGGCCCAGGCCGCAGTGTCCGACCGCCTGCCCGCGGTCCTGCGCCGGATGACCTACGGCGGCGGACTGGCGCGCACGCCCGAGGAGCAGAAGCGCAACGCCCTCTCCTTCCAGCGGATGCAGCAGCTGCTCGCCGCCCTGCATCGCGGCGGCGTGGCCCTGGTGCCGGGCACCGACCAGATGGCCGGCTTCACCTACCAGCGCGAGTTGGAACTCTACGCCGAGGCCGGCATCCCCACGGTCGACGTCCTGCACATGGCGACGTTCGGTTCGGCCAAGGTCGCGGGGCTCGACGCCACGCTCGGCTCGATCCGGCCCGGCAAGCTGGCCGACATGGTCCTGGTCGACGGCGATCCGACCGTGCGGATGAGCGATGTCCGCAAGGTCGCGCTGGTCATCAAGGATGGCGTCCTGTTCACGCCTGCCCCGCTCCTGGCGGAGGTCGGCGTCCAAGCTCCGGCGGCGCGCTAGGCGCCTTCCGGGACGGGGGCGGATGCGTGGAGCGGGTCCCCTCTGACCGCCACGCGCCCGTCCCCGTCGAAGTGTCCTAGTCGGTGGCGATCCAGTACTGGGTGACGCGGTCGCCGCCGTCGAACTGGATGACCAGCCACTCGAAGTCGACCGGCATGTAGCTGCGCTCCAGACCCAGCCTGTAGGCCAGGGCGCCGGGGAATCGGTCGGTCGGAGTGGCCGCGCCGAGCAGCTTCTGCACGGCGGCGCGGGTCATGTTCTTCAGACGGCCGCGCTTGATCAGATCGTCGGCCATCACCAGCCGGTCATCGTCCTCGGGCGCCACCTCGAGCCAGCCGCGCTTGCGGAAACGCCCGGGCCGCTGCGAATCGAGGACCAGGGCCCCCACCGCCAGGCCGGCCGCCAGGCCCGCCACGCCAACGATCAAAAGGTCTTTGGAACGATCTCTGTCAGCCACTACGCCGCTGCTCCTCTCGCTTCTCCATTCGGATCATACGCCAAAATGGGAGCGAGCCAGCGTTCCGCCAGGGAGATTTCCCAGCCTTTCCGCCGAGCGTAGTCCGCGACCTGGTCGCGATCGATGCGTCCGACGCCGAAATAGTGGCTGTCGGGATGGCTGAAATAGAGCCCGCTGACCGAGGCCGGCGGGTTCATCGCGAAGCTCTCGGTCAGCTCCATGCCGGTCTGGGCCGTGGCGTCCAGAAGCTTGAAGAGCGTCGCCTTTTCGGTGTGATCCGGCTGGGCCGGATAGCCCGGCGCCGGGCGGATGCCGCGGTACTTCTCGCCGATCAGCCGATCGATGTCGAAGCCCTCCTCCGAGGCGTAGCCCCAGAGCTCGGTCCGCACCCGATGGTGCAACGCCTCGGCGAAAGCCTCGGCGAGGCGGTCAGCCAGGGCCGTCGACAGGATGGCGGAGTAGTCGTCCCCCGCGTCCTTGAACCGTTTGGCGACTTCCAGCTCGCCGTGGCCGGCCGTCACCGCGAAGCCGCCGATCCAGTCGGCCGGCCCGCCGACGGGGGCGATGAAGTCCGACAGCGCCAGGTTGGCCTTGTCGCCGCTCTTGGCCATCTGCTGGCGCAGGGTGTGCAGGCGGGTCAGTTCGGTCGTACGGGTCTCGTCGGTGTAGAGCACCACGTCGTCGCCGTCGGCCTGGGCCGGCCAGAAGCCGACGACGCCGCGGGCCTCGAACCACTTCTCGTCGATGATCTGCTTCAGCATCGCCTGGGCGTCGCGCCACAGGTCGCTGGCCGCCTCGCCGACGACGTCGTCCTCGAGGATCTGCGGATAGCGGCCGACCAGCTCCCAGCTGGCGAAGAACGGCGTCCAGTCGATGTACTTCGCCAGCTCTTCCAGATCGTAGGGGCCGAAGCTGCGGATGCCGGTGAAGCTGGGCCTGGGCGGCGGAGCGCCGGCCCAGTCGATCTTGAAGCCGTTGGCGCGGGCCTCGGCGATCGGCGTGCGGTTCTTCTGGTCCTGGCCGCGGGCGAACTGTTCGCGCACGCGGACGTAGTCCTCGCGCGTCTGGGCCTCGAACTTCTCCTTCTCCTCGGGCGACAGCAGCGAGGAGACCACGCCGACGGCGCGGCTGGCGTCGAGGACGTAGGTGGTCGAGCCGCGACGATAGGACGGCGCGATCTTCACCGCCGTGTGCGTCTTGCTGGTCGTCGCTCCTCCGATCAGCAGCGGGATGTCGAAGCCCTGGCGCTCCATCTCCGACGCCAGGAAGACCATCTCGTCCAGCGACGGCGTGATCAGGCCGGACAGGCCGATGACGTCGACGTTGTGTTCCTTCGCCTCGGCCAGGATCCGGTCGGCCGGGACCATCACGCCCAGGTCGATGACCTCGTAGTTGTTACACTGCAGGACCACGCCGACGATGTTCTTGCCGATGTCGTGGACGTCGCCCTTCACCGTGGCCATCAGGATCTTGCCGGCGGCCTTGCGCTCCTGGCCTTCCTTCTCGGCCTCCATGAACGGCATCAGCCAGGCCACGGCCTGCTTCATCACCCGGGCCGACTTCACCACCTGAGGCAGGAACATCTTGCCCGCGCCGAACAGGTCGCCGACGACGTTCATGCCGTCCATCAGCGGGCCTTCGATGACGTGCAGCGGCCGCTCGGCGGCCAGGCGCGCCTCCTCGGTGTCGGCGTCGATGAACTCGGTGATGCCGTGGACCAGGGCGTGGGTCAGGCGCTCGCTCACCGAGCCCTTGCGCCACTCCAGATCGACGACCTTCGCCTTGGCCCCGTCGCCCTTGTAGTTCGGGGCCATATCGACCAGCCGTTCGGTCTGGCTGCCGCCGGCCTTGGGCGTGCGGTTGAGGATGACGTCCTCGACCGCCTCGCGCAGCTCCGCGTCGATGTCGTCGTAGACCGGCAGGTCGCCGGCGTTGACGATGCCCATGTCCATGCCGGCGTTGATGGCGTGGTACAGGAACACCGAGTGGATCGCCCGCCGCACCGGCTCGTTGCCGCGGAAGCTGAACGACACGTTCGACACCCCGCCCGACACGCGGGCGTACGGCAGCAGCTGCTTGATCCGGCGCGTGCCCTCGATGAAGTCGACGGCGTAGTTGTCGTGCTCCTCGATCCCCGTCGCCACGGCGAAGATGTTGGGGTCGAAGATGATGTCCTCGGGCGGGAAGCCGACCTTGTCGACCAGCACGCGATAGGCCCGTTCGCAGATCTCGACCTTGCGGTCGGCGGTGTCGGCCTGGCCGATCTCGTCGAAGGCCATGACCACCACCGCCGCGCCGTAGCGCAGGCAGAGTCTGGCCTGTTCGATGAACTTGTCCTCGCCCTCCTTCATGGAGATCGAGTTCACGATCGCCTTGCCCTGGACGCACTTCAGCCCGGCCTCGATCACCTCCCACTTGGAGCTGTCGATCATGATCGGCACCCGGGCGATGTCCGGCTCGGCGGCGAGCAGGTTCAGGAAGGTGACCATGGCCCGCTCGGAGTCGAGCAGGCCCTCGTCCATGTTGATGTCGATGACCTGGGCGCCGGCCTCGACCTGCTGGCGCGCGACCGACAGGGCGGCGGCGTAGTCGCCCTCGACGATCAGCTTCCGGAACTTGGCCGAACCCGTGACGTTGGTGCGCTCACCGATGTTGACGAAGACGGGTCTCATTAGAACTCCGAACACCCCCGCGAAAGCGGGGGCCCAAGCGGCGCTTCGGCCGCGTTTAATTCAGCTTGGATCCCCGCCTTCGCGGGGATGGGCGGATGGAAAATCAAGGCGCGACCTCCGCGGGCGCCTCGCGGCCGGCCAGCACGAGGCGGCGGCTGAGGATAGCCTGGGGCGCGCCGGCGGCGACCAGCGCGGTCCAGACCTTGGGGGTCTTCTGGCGGTGTTCGGCGAGGGTGGCGACCAGCCGGGCCAACAGCTTCATGTCGGCCGTCGCCGCGGCCTTCACCACCAGCTCGCCGGACAGGTTGGTGACGGCGACCGGTTCGGACGCGCCGATGTCGACCCGCCCGCAGGTCTGCAGGAAGGCCGCGCCCAGGGCGTTCAGCGCCGCCTCGCTGACCGCCTTGCGGTTCAGTCGGCTGCGCACGTCGCGCACCTGTTCGGTCTCGACGGCGGAGAGCTTGAGATCAGCCATGACAGGCCCGTGCTGATGGCGCACAGCTGATCATGATCACGAAACTCTGGCCTCTCATCAGTTCAGTTCCGTCAGGATCAACGACTTGATGGTGAAGAACACCGCGCTTTCCCCTCGTCCGGTTGGACCACGATAGGCGCCGAGAGCGTCGGTAAGCTTCGCCGTCGCCGCAGTCAGCCGCCAAGCCATCGCATCGAGATCAGCAGCTTTGACACTAGGGCTCGAAAGAACATCGACGCCGAAGTCGTGTCCAAATGTCCGCGTTAGCAGCGCGTCCGCGCAGTAGGCCGGCGGAAGGGACTCGTTCGCCCAAGCCCAAAGCCAGTCCTCGCTTCCTCGCGTGCCGACGATCTGGATACTCGCCACAAGCCTCACCCGCCCCTCGTGGGAGAAGGTCAGTTTTCCGTTTGCGAGATCGGCATCCCAGCGGTCCCAGCGACCCAAGCCATAGTCACTCGTGAGGGCTTGTTGCTTCTCAAGCAGTTCTTGTTCCGCGACCTGAGCCCACGACTCAAACCCGAAGGCCTTCGGCGCCGCCCGTTTGAAAATGTCGAACAGCCCCATCAGACCAGCTCGAACGGCTCCAGCCCGGCCAGGCGCATGGCCTTGGGCCGTTCCGGGATCTGGCGCGGGGTCACGCCCCTCACCTCGTCGGCGACGTGCCTGATGTGGTCGGGCGTGGTGCCGCAGCAACCGCCCAGGATGTTGACGATGCCGTCCTTGGCCCATTCGTGCAGCTCGTGGGCGGTCTCGTGCGGCTCCTCGTCGTACTGGCCCATGGCGTTGGGCAAGCCGGCGTTGGGATAGGCCGCGACCAGGGTGTCGGCCACCCGCGCCAGTTCGGCGATGTGCGGCCGCATCAGGTCGGCGCCGAGCGCGCAGTTGAAGCCCACGGCGAAGGGCTTGGCGTGCTTGACGCTGTTCCAGAAGGCCTCGGCCGTCTGGCCCGACAGGGTGCGGCCCGAGCGGTCGGTGATGGTGCCGCTGATCCAGATCGGCAGCGCCTCGTAGCCCTCGTCCTCGAGGTCGAGGATGGCCTTGATCGCCGCCTTGCAGTTCAGCGTGTCGGTGATGGTCTCGATCAGATACAGGTCCACCCCGCCCTCGTGCAGGGCCAGCACCTGCTCGCGGTAGGCGTCGTAGACCTGGTCGAAGGTGATCAGCCGCGCGCCGGGATCGTTCACGTCCGACGACATCGACAGCATCTTGTTCAGCGGCCCGATCGAGCCGGCGACGAAGCGCGGCTTGTCCGGCTCGGCGGCCGTCCAGCGATCAGCGACCTCACGCGCCAGCTGCGCGCCGCGCAGGTTGATGTCCCGCACCGCGCTCTCGAGCTTGTAGTCCTCCTGCGCGATCCAGGTGGCGCTGAAGGTGTTGGTCTCGGAGATGTCGGCCCCGGCGGCGTAGTAGGCGTCGTGCAGCTTGCTGACCAGGTCGGGCCGGGTCAGGCACAGGATGTCGTTGTTGCCCTTCAGCTGTCCGGGATGGTCTGGGAACAGGTCGGCGCGGAAGTCCTCTTCAGAGAGGCCCTCCTTCTGGAACATCACGCCCCAGGAGCCGTCCAGGATCAGGATGCGCTCCCTGGAGATGCGCTTCAGGGCCTCGATGCGTTCGGCGCGGGTCATCACTTGCATCCTTGCTTGGCGCAGGCCGCTTCGAAGTCCGCCTTGGACTCGGCGACGATGCGTTGCAGTTCCGTCGGATCGACGAAGGGGTTCGGTCGGCCCGGCTTGAGGCGCGCGCGCTTCTCGGCGAGATCGAACTGTTCGGCGTGCGGGGCCAGGAAGACGTCGGCCTTCGTCGCTTCCAGGGTCCGGAAGGTCTTTCGATAGTCGTCGACGATGCCCGGATACTGCGGTTTCGGCGCCAGCCTGTTCAGCGCCACCGAGGTCGAGCAGTAGTAGAGCGCCTGCCGCGTCCGGCCGTCGACCTTCAGCGGGAAGGCCCAGGTGGTGCAGCCCGGGCTGTGGCCGGCCGTGACGCGGGCGGTCAGGGTCACGCCGCCCAGGCTGACGGTGTCGCCGTCCTTGAGGACGCGGTCCACCTTGACCGGCGGGAACTTCAGGTCGGCCCGCGTCTCGACGCCGACATAGGTTCCGGTCTGGAGCTGCTGGACATCGCCGGCGGCGGCGGCCAGCTGGGCCCCGCTGTCGCGCTTGATCGCGGCCAGGCCGGCGGCGTGGTCGAAGTGGGCGTGGCTGTTGAGCAGAATCTTCACGTCCTCGACCCGGAAGCCCAGCTTGCGGATGTTGGCCTCGATGGCCGGGACGTTCTCCGCCATCGGCGCATCGATCAGGATGTGGCCCTTGGGCGTGGTCAGCAGCCAGGCCGAGAGCCCCGCGCTGCCGACGTAGTAGAGGTTGTCGGCCAGGTGGAAGGGCTCGGTCGGTTGGGTCCAGTTGGCGGGCCAGGCGGGCTTTTCGTGGGCCTGGGCGGCGACGGCGACAAGCGCGGCCGCCGCGCCGAGCAGAAGGGCTCGCAACCTCATGCCGCAGCCTCCGACGACGACGACGCCGTTTCCCGCACGCCGAGCACGCGGCAGATGGCGTAGACCAGATCGGCCCGGTTCAGGGTGTAGAAGTGGAAGTCGCTGAAGCCTTGCTCCTCGAGCTTGGCGCACATCTCGGCGGCGACGGAGCAGGCGATCAGCCGGCGCGTCTCGGGATCGTCGTCCAGGCCGTCGAACAGGTTGCCCAGCCAGGACGGCAGCGAGGTCCCGCAGGCGGCGGCCATCTTCACCAGGCCCTTGTAGTTGCTGACCGGCATGATGCCGGGCGAGATCGGAATGGTGATCCCGGCCGAGCGCGCCTTGTCGATGAAACGCAGGAAGGCGTCGATGTCGAAGAAGAACTGGCTGATGCCGCGCGTCGCGCCGGCGTCGACCTTGGCCTTCAGGACATCGATGTCGTGGGCGAGGTTGGGACTTTCCGGGTGACCTTCCGGATAGACGCCGACCAGCACCTCGAACGGGTTGATGGCGGTGATCGCCTGGGTCAGTTCGGTGGCGTTGGCGTAGCCGTCGGCGCGGGGCGTATAGACGCCGCCGATGCCGCTGGGCGGGTCGCCACGCAGGCTGACGATGTGGCGCACCCCGGCGGCCCAATATTCGCGGATGACCTCGTCGACCTCCTCGCGCGAGGCCTCCACGCAGGTCAGGTGCGCGGCGGGCTTCAGCGAAGTCTCGTCGATGATCCGCTTCACCGTCCGGTGCGTGCGCTCGCGGGTCGAGCCGCCGGCGCCGTAGGTGACCGAGACGAAGTCGGGCGCGAGCGGCTCCAGCCGACGGATGGCCGACCACAGGTTGGCCTCCATCTCCGGCGTCTTCGGCGGGAAGAACTCGAAACTGATGCCAAGCGGGCGGGCGGCGCGCTCCCCGGACCGGGCGACCGGACCGATGACACGACGGGCGGCGGGCGCGGAACTCATGCGGCGCTCCTTTCGGCGAAGGCCGGGCGGATGCCCGTCCAGATCTTGACGGTGAGCCCCTCCCCCGAGACGGGGGGCAGGGCCTGGGTGCGTTTCAGCGCCAGGCCCGAGGCGGCGAACCAGCGCTCGATCTCCTCGTCGGAGAAGCCGAGGCGGCGGTGCTGGTGCTGTTCGCGCAGGAACTCCAGCGTGTGCGGCGCGAAATCGATGATCAGCAGGCGGCCGCCCCGGGCGACCAGCCGGCCGGCTTCGGCGACGGCGGCCGCCGGGTCGCCCAGGTAGTGAAGCACCTGATGAACGGTGACGAGGTCCGCGCTCTGGTCGGGCAGACCGGTGGCGAAGATGTCGCCGTGGCGCAGCTCGCAGATCGACAGCCCCGCCTCGCCGACATTCAGCCGGGCGATGTTCAGCATCTGCTGCGACAGGTCCAGGCCGAGCGCCCGGCTCGCCCGGCCGCCGAGCAGAGTCAGCATCCGGCCGGTGCCGGCCCCCAGGTCCACCAAACGGCCGACCGGTCCCTCGCCCGCGGCCGCCTCGATCGCGGCCTCGACCTCGGCCTCGGAGACGTAGAGCGAGCGGATCTCGTCCCAGCGCGCGGCGTTGCGAGCGAAGTAGGCGGCGGCTTCGGACGATCGCTCGGTCTCGACCTGGGCCAGCTGCTCGGCGTCGCGGCGGACCGTCGCGTCGTCGGCGTCGATCAACGCCAGCACATGGTCGGCCAGCATCCGACCGCCGCCGCCCGCGGCGAGCCGATAGAAGACCCAGGCCCCGTCGGGGAAGCGTTCGACCAGCCCGGCCTCCGCCAGCAGCTTCAGATGACGCGAAACCCGGGGTTGGCTCTGGTCCAGGACGCGGCACAGCTCCAGCACCGACAACTCCTCCCGCGCCAGCAGGGCGAGCATGCGCAGCCGCGTCGGCTCGCCGGCGGCGCGCAGGATTTCGACCGTCTGTGCGGAAGACAGCTTCATATGGGACATAAAGATATCTTTATGTGATTATGTCAATGGATTTGGCGCTGGCGGCCTAGCCGCAAACCGCTGTGGCGGCGGCGTTCGCCAGCCTTCCCAGCGCCTCGCGGGAGAAGCCTGCGCGGGACCGGATCGCCAACCCGTGCAGCGCGCTCATGGCGACGTAGGTCAGGGTCGGCACATCGGCGTCCGCCGGCAGGTCGCCGTCCACGACCGCCCTCTGCAATCGCTCCGCCATCAGAGTGTCCATCTGCTCGAACGATTCCCTCAGGACGGCGCGAACCTCGACGTCGGACACCGCGTCGGCCAGCGCCGTGCCGACCAGGAAACAGCCGCGGCCGCTGTCCCGGTCCCCGATGTAGAGATCGACGGCCCGGCTGTAAAAGTTCGCCAGCGTCGCCTTCAGGTCGCCCCGGAACGCCAGCCCGGCCCGGGTGGCCGCCAGCATCCCCTCCGCCTGCCCCTTGAGGGCGGCGAGGTAGAGCGAGTGCTTGTCCCCGAACGCGGCGTAGAGGCTGGGCCGGTTCATGCCAGTCGCCGCGGCGAGGTCGTCGAGCGATGTGGCGGAGTAGCCCGCCTCCCAGAAGGCGTCGCGGGCCGCGGCCAACGCCGCGTCCGGATCATAGCTGCGAGGACGCCCCCGCCCCCGACCTTCTGATTTTTGTACCATGTCGCAAACAAACCTTGACCGCCGCATATTTATGCGAAACGGTATGAAATTATAAGCCCGCTCGACGGAGACCCGCCATGGACCTGTATTTCTCCCCCCTCGCCTGTTCGTTGGCTACCCGGATTTCACTCTACGAGGCCGGCGCGGAAGCGCGCTTCCTGCCGGTGGACCTCAAGACCAAGACCCTCGGCGACGGCGCCGACTTCCTGGCGGTGAACCCCAAGGGCCAGGTGCCGGTGATCCGCACCGACGACGGCGAGGTGCTGACCGAGAACGCCGCCATCCTGAGCTATCTCGCCGAACGCCACCCCGCCGTCGGCGCGGACGGCTTCGAGGCTGTCCGCCTCCGGGAATGGCTGAGCTTCCTGGGTTCGGAACTGCACCGCGGCGTCTTCGGCGTGCTGCTGTCCCATGTCGCCGGCGACGGGGCCAAGGCCTTCGCCCGCACCGAGTCCGTGGCGCGGCTGACGCACCTGAACCAGCGCCTGAAAGATCGCGATTTCCTGGTCGGCGACCGGTTCACCGTCGCCGACGCCTACCTGACCACCATCCTGAACTGGAACCAGGCCGTACGGCTCGACCTCGAGCCCTATCCGCACCTGGTCGCCTATCATCGCCGCATGCTGTCCCGTCCGGCGGTGCTCAAGGCCGTGGCCGAAGAGCGCGAGCTCTACGCGGCGGCGGCCTGACCCTGGGGCCGGCGGAGGGATGGCCCATGCCCTCCGCCGGCCCATTTCGGGTTCGGGATTCACCAGCCGTCAAGACCAAGCAGGCATAGCGTCAGGCTAGTAACTCGCCCGAGGCGAAAGAGGCTTATGTCTGCTCTGTCGAAATGCCGTGTATTGCTGGTCGACGACAACAAACACGCGCGCATGTTCCTCAGCCAGATCCTGGACGCGGCTGGCGTCGAGATCGCCCAGGCCGCCAGCGGACCCGAGGCGCTGACGCTGCTCGCCGCGATCCGCGTCGATGCGGTCATCGCCGACATGTACATGCAGCCGATGGACGGCATCACCCTCACCGCCGCCATCCGCGCCTCAAAGGATCCCATGGTCTCCGGCCTGCCGGTGATCATGGCCTCGGCCCAGACCAGCAAGGCCATCGTCGAAGGCGGAATGGCGGCCGGCGCCACCGGCTTCCTGGCCAAGCCCTTCTCGCCCATGGCCGTGCTCACGCGGCTGGAAGCGGCGCTTGCGCCGCCCCCGCCCCCCGCCCGGCAAGCCACCGCCTACATCTGACGCGACCGCCGGCGTCGCCCGAGACGGCGATTTCTCGACTCATTTGACAAGAATTATTTTCTATTGAATCGTGCGCGGCATGAGCGGACCCACGATCGCCCTGCTGCAGGACGCCGACCGGCTGCGAACGGCGCTGTCGCCCGTGCGGCGCGCCTTGCTGGAACAGCTGCAGACGCCGGCCTCGGCCTCGCAGCTCGCCGAGACCCTGGGCATGAGCCGCCAGAAACTGAACTATCATCTGCGCGCCCTGGAGGCGGCGGGACTGATCCATCTGGTCGAGGAGCGCCGACGCCGCGGCTTCGTCGAGCGGGTCCTGGCGGCGACGGCCGACCGGCTGGTCGTCGACCCCGCTCTGCTCGCGCCCACGGAACCGGAACAGGCCGCCGCGCAAGATCGCTACGCGGCGGGCCACCTGGTCGCCGCGGCGACCGGCGTCGTCCGCGACGTGGCGCGCATGCAGTCCGCCGCCGAACTGGAAGGCAGCCGCCTTCTGACCTTCACCCTGGAGGCCGAGATCGCGTTTGCGCGGCCGGCCGACCTGGAACGCTTCGCCGAGGCGCTGGCCGAGGCGCTCGCCTCGACCGCCGCCCGTTTCCACAGCGCCGATCCTGGCGCGCGCCGCTACCGCCTGGTCGCCGGGGGCCATCCCGCCCCCGTCCCCGCCGGAACGGAACACTAGGAGGACCGAATGTCTCCAGTACCCGAGAGCGTGCTTGTCGAAGTGACCGTTTCAGCCTCGGCGGACGACGCCTGGGACGCCCTGCGCGACCCGGCCCGCATCGCCCAGTGGTTCGGCTGGGACGCCGACACCCTGCCCGGCGAGATCGCCTACATCTTCCATGATCACACCCAGGTCGACGCCCCGCGCCGGACGCTGACCTTCGTGGGCATGCCCGATCGCTTCGAAGTCGAGGACATCGGCGACGGAAAAGCCGTCGTCCGCCTGGTTCGTTCCGGCAGCGCCCGGACCCAGACCGACTGGGAAGGCCTGTACGACGACATGATCCAGGGCTGGATCACCTTCGTCCAGCAGCTGGGCTTCGCCCTCGACCGGCACCGCGACGACCGCCGCCGCACGCTCTACCTGAGCGGCCTCGCCGACACCCTCCAGGCCGCGCGACCGTCCGCGGCGATGGGCCTGGACACGATCCGCGCCGCTGCGCCCGGCTCCCACTACGCCGTCGAGGCCGCCGGCGAGCGGCTCAGCGGCGAGGTCCGCTTCGTCACCGCCCTGCAGACCGGCCTGACCGTCGACGGCTGGGGGGATGGCCTGCTGGTGCTGGTGGACCGCCCCTCGATCGACGGCCAGCCGGTCGGCGGCTGGGCCGTCCTGACAACCTACGGCCTGGACGACGACGCTTTCGACGCCTTCCAGGCCCGCTGGAACGAGTGGTGGACCACCCGCTACCCCGACGAGCGCCCAGGCTGCATGGAAGGGCCGGAGAGCTGAAGCCAGTCGACATTCAGCCTGGGCGTGTCCTTTGTCATCCGCGGGTCCTCGCGAAGGCGGGGACCCAAGCTGGTTTTCAGATCGGCCCTGATCGACGAAGCCGCACGGTCGGCTTGGGTCCCCGCCTTCGCGGGGACATACGGTGATGGGGGCGCATTCAGCGTGAAGCTCGATTGACCCAGACTTGACGTCCTTCGCTCCAGGCCACAAAGTGATATCACTTTGATATTGCCTTGCGCCGTGTCGGCGTCGGGAAAACCGGAGGCCCCACCCATGCTCGGCGTCGTTCTCACCACTCCGCGTAAGCGTCTCGTCGCGGCCGTCCTCTTCGGCGGTCTGCTCGCGGGCGGCGCCCTGCTGGCGCTGCTTCAGTCCTGAACCGGCGAGAGCAGCGGCTCGGCGTGGAAGAACCGGCGCAGGTTCTCCAGCGCCTGGCCGACCATCTTCGGAATGCTCTCCAGCGTGCCGCCCGCCGTGTGCGGCGTCAGAACCGTGTTGGGCACGTCCTTCCAGCGGGCTGACGGGGTCGGTTCGGTCTCGAAGACGTCCAGCGCGGCCATGCCCAGGGTCCCGGCCTTCAGCCCCTCGATCAGGGCGTCCTCGTCGATCACCGAGCCGCGCGAGACGTTGACGATACAGCCGCGCGGCCCGACCGCCTCGATCACCGCCTTGGAGATCAGGCGACGGTTGGCGGCGCCGCCGCGGCAGGCCACGAACAGGACGTCGCTGTCGCGGGCCAGGGCCATCAGGCTCTGGGCGCGAGGCCAGGCGGCCTCCTTCGGGTTCGGTCCCCACCAGGACACGGACAGCCCGAAGGCCTGGACGCGGTTGGCGATCGCCGTCCCGATCGAGCCCAGGCCGACGATCCCGGCCTTGCGCCCGAACAGGCCCGACCGCGGCCGCATCCGCTCCGCGGGGGTCCAGCGCCCTTCCCGCACGATCCGGTCCCCGGCGACAATGCCGCGCCAGGCGGCGACGAAGGATCCCACCGCATGGTCGGCCACGTCGTCGGCGTTCTGGCCATGGGAATGGGTCACCGCGATGCCGTGCGCGCGGCACCAGGGTATGTCGACGCCGTCGTAGCCGACGCTGACGCAGGCGATCAGGCCCAGCCGCGGCATCTCGGCCAGGAAATCGGTCGGCAGCTTGACCTCCCCGGCGTGGACGATCGCCTGAACCTCGCGCCCCGGCCCCTCGAGGAAGGCCAGTCGGTCGGCGGCCTCCCACAGACGCAGGACGCGGTAGGTCGGTTCGAGCGCCGGCTGCATGGGCAGCAGCATCTCGTGCGACAGGAGGAGGACGGGTTGCGAGCCGGTGTCTTTCATGACCGTGACTCTGCGCTCGTCTGGACGGGCGTCAATCGCACGAGGTCGTGAGCCGGCCGCCGGGCCGCTGCGCTAGAGTATCCGGAAACATCCGCTGACGGACCGACCGCCATGCGCCGCATCACCGTCCTGGGTTGCCCAGGAACCGGCAAGTCCACCCTCGCCCGCGCCCTGGGCGAGCGGCTCGGCCTGCCGGTGGTCCATCTGGACATCCTGCACTGGACGCCGGGCTGGATCGCGCGGGATGAGGCCGACTTCCGCGCCAGGGTCGCTCAGGCCGTCGCGGACGGAGCCTGGGTGATGGACGGAAATTTCGACGGCTCGCTCGACCTGCGCCTGCCGCGGACGGACACGATCGTGCTGCTGAAGCGGTCACGCTGGCTCAGCCTGTGGCGCGCGATCAAGCGATGGCTGACCTGGCGCGGCCGAACCCGCCCGGACCTCGCCGACGGCTGCCCCGAGGCCCTGGACCTCGCGTTCTACCGCTATATCTGGAACTTCGAGCGCGACGTGGCCCCCAGGACCCGCGCCAAGATCGAAGCGTTCGGCGCCCATGCGTCGCTGATCGTGCTGACCAGCGACGCCGAGACCGAACGTTTCCTGTCGTCCCTCTAGCGGGCGAACTTCTGGAACTTGATCCGATGCGGGATCAGGCTGTCGGTGCCGAGGCGACGCTTCTTGTCTTCCTCGTACATCTCGAAGTTGCCCTCGAACCATTCGACGTGGCTGTCGCCCTCGAAGGCCAGGATGTGGGTCGCCAGCCGGTCCAGGAACCAGCGATCGTGGCTGATGACCACGGCGCAGCCGGCGAACTCTTCCAGCGCCTCTTCGAGGTTCTGCAGGGTCTCGATGTCCAGGTCGTTGGTCGGTTCGTCGAGCAGGATCAGGTTGCCGCCGGTGGCCAGGGTCTTGGCCAGGTGGACGCGGTTGCGCTCACCGCCCGACAGCAGGCCGACCTTCTTCTGCTGGTCGCCGCCCTTGAAGTTGAACGAGCCGACGTAGGCGCGGCTGTTGATCTCGCGCTTGCCGACCATCATCACGTCGGTGCCGCCGCTGATCGCCTGCCAGACGGTGTCGTTCGGGTTCAGGTCGTCGCGGCTCTGGTCGACATAGGCCAGCTTCACCGTCTCGCCGACGCGGACCGTGCCGGCGTCGGGCTGCTCCTGGCCGGTGATCAGCTTGAACAGGGTCGACTTGCCGGCGCCGTTCGGGCCGATGACGCCGACGATGCCGTTCGGCGGCAGCTTGAAGGTCAGGTC
This sequence comes from Caulobacter mirabilis, assembly GCF_002749615.1. Lineage (GTDB taxonomy): Bacteria > Pseudomonadota > Alphaproteobacteria > Caulobacterales > Caulobacteraceae > Caulobacter > Caulobacter mirabilis. The sequence goes on along the minus strand of NZ_CP024201.1, from coordinate 1,440,008 downwards.
CTTGAACAGGACCTTGTCGCCGTACTCCTTCTCCAGGTTGGCGACTTCCAGCACGACGTTGCCCAGGCGCGGGCCCGGCGGGATCTGGATCACGGCGTGGGTCTGGGCCTTGGCCGACCCTTCCTGCTCGGCGACCATCCGCTCGTAGGCGGCCAGACGGGCCTTGGACTTGCTCTGGCGGGCCTTGGCGTTGGAGCGCACCCAGTCCAGTTCGCGGGTGAGCGCGCGCTGGCGGGCTTCCGATTCCGACTGTTCCTGGACGACGCGCTTGGTCTTGGCTTCCAGCCACGAGGAGTAGTTGCCCTCGTGCGGGTGGCCCTTGCCGCGGTCCAGCTCCAGCGTCCACTTGGTGACCTGGTCGAGGAAGTAGCGGTCGTGGGTGACCAGGATCACGCACCCCGGGAAGGCTTCCAGGTGATGCTGCAGCCAGGCCACGGACTCGGCGTCCAGGTGGTTGGTCGGTTCGTCGAGCAGCAGCATGTCCGGCTTGCTGAGCAGCAGGCGGGCCAGGGCCACGCGGCGCTTCTCGCCGCCCGACAGCTTGGTCACGCCGCTGTCGTTGGGCGGACAGCGCAGGGCGTCCATCGCCATCTCGATGCGGCTGTCGATGTCCCACAGGTCGCCGGCGTCGATCTTCTCCTGGAGGGTGGTCATCTCCTCCATGAGCTCGTCGGTGTAGTTCTCACCCAGCTCGGCCGCGATCGCGTTGTAGCGGTCGACGATCAGCTTCTCTTCACACCAGGCGATGACGTTTTCCCAGACGGTCTTGCTGTCGTCGAGATGCGGCTCCTGCTCCAGGTAGCCCATCTTGGTGCCGTCGGCGGCCTTGGCCTCGCCCGAGAATTCCTTGTCGATGCCGGCCATGATCTTCAGCAGGGTCGACTTACCCGAGCCGTTGACGCCGACGACGCCGATCTTGGCGTCCGGATAGAACGACAGCCAGATGTTCTCGAACACCTTCTTGCCGCCGGGATAGGCCTTGGTCAGGCCCTGCATCTGGAAAATATGTTGGGCGGCCATGCGGGGTCGCGCTCGCTTTCGGAAGTTTCGAACTGAATGGGGTCGCGCGGATGTAGCGACCAGGGGCCCGGAAAGCAATGGATCGCGCCTCTGACGCCTCGGCGCTTCCCCCTGACCGCCGCCTTGCTCTAGAGATGCTGTCCAGCGTCCAAGGGGGGTTCGCGCCATGACCATCCGTTTCGCCGCCATGCTGCTGGCCGTCGCCCTGCCTTCGCTGGCCGTGGCGGGGGCCGAGACCATCCGGGCCGCGCCGGTGACGGCCGCGCCGCTGGCGCCTGCCGCCCCGGCGACGCCCGAGTCCGAGACGCCGGACGAGACCACCGCCCGCCTCAACGCCACGATCCAGACCAAGGCCGCCGCGGCGGAGGCGCGTGACCGGGCCCGCGACGCCGCCTACGCCGCGGACGTGGCCGCCTACGAGGCCCGGAAGAAGGCTCAGGCCGCCGAGCAGGACCGCCTCGAGGCCGAGTATCAGGCTCGCGCCGCCGCCGAGGACGCCGCCTACGCCCAGGAGATCGCCGCCTGGAAGGCCCGCGTGAAGGCCTGCAAGGCCGGCGACAAGACCCAGTGCGCGCAGAAGTAGACGCGTCGATCGCCGGTCTCGCCTCACGGTAAGCCTGTCGCAAGACCGCCCGAAAAACATCGTTTCCCCGTCGCGGAAGCTTCGCCGCGCCGTCGCACGCCCCCTCTAGCGCCAGGACGCCCGCGCCTCCCCGGCGCGGTCGCAGAGGGGATTCGCAATGAAACATCACCTGATCGCCGGCGCGGCGTCCGTCGCGCTGCTGGCCGCCTGTGGGACCGCCCAGGCCGCCGAGGCGGAAGCCGCCACGACCGTCTCGGCCGAGGCCGAGGTCGAGGCCATCGTCGTCTACGGCCAGGGCCAGAGCCGCCAGGTCCAGACCATGACCCAGGAGCAGCTGACGCTTGAAGCGGCCGGGACCAGCCCGCTGAAGGCGATCGACAAGCTGCCGGGCGTCACCTTCCAGTCGGCCGATGCGTTCGGCGCCTACGAATGGTCGACCCGCATCTCGATCCGCGGCTTCGACCAGAACCGCCTGGGCTTCACCCTGGACGGCGTGCCGCTGGGCGACATGACCTACGGCAACCACAACGGCCTGCACGTCAGCCGCGCGGCGATCAACGAGAACATCGGCCGGGTCGAGCTGGCCCAGGGCGCCGGCTCGCTGTCCACGGCCTCGACCTCGAACCTGGGCGGCACGCTGCAGTTCTTCACCCGTGATCCGTCGGAGGACTTCCATGTCCAGACCGACGTCACCTACGGCTCGGAGAACACCCTGCGCGGCTTCGCCCGGCTCGACACCGGCGCGCTGGAGGCCCTGGGCGGTCTGCGCGGCTACGTTTCGGTCGTCAAGCAGACCGCCGACAAGTGGAAGGGCGGCGGCGAACAGAAGCAGTTCCAGTATGACATCAAGGCGGTGCTGCCGATCGGCGACGACGGCTCGCTGACCGCCTTCTTCAACCATTCCGAACGCCGCGAGCAGGACTACCAGGACATGTCGTTCGACATGATCAAGCGTCTGGGCCGCGACTGGGACAACACCAAGCCGAACTGGAAGCTCGCGATCGACGCGGCCCAGGCCTACAACACCGGCCGTCCGCTGCCCGCGCCGTTCGCCACCGTCGACGACGCCTACTACGCCGGCGCCGGCGTGCGCGACGACAGCCTCTACGGGATCACCCTGGACATGCCGCTGGCCGAGGGCCTGCGCCTGCAGGCCACCGCCTATGGCCACAAGAACGAGGGCCAGGGGCTCTGGTATACGCCCTACGTCACGAGCCCCGGCTGGGGCACGGTCGGCTCGACCGCTGCGCCGCTGTCGATCCGCACCACCGAGTATGACATCGACCGCAAGGGCCTCATCGGCGGGCTGACGCTGGAGCTGGGCGACCACCGGGTCAGCGGCGGCTTCTGGGTCGAGAGCAACGACTTCCACCAGGCCCGTCGCTTCTACGCCGAGACCGCGGCCGCCCCGTCGCGCAACAGCCTGGACTTCCAGTCGAACCCGTTCTTCACCCAGTGGGAGTACGACTTCAACACCGAGACCCGGCAGCTGTATCTGCAGGACGTCTGGTCGCCGACCGAGGCGCTGAAGATCAACTTCGGCTTCAAGTCGGTGCAGGTCCGCAACTCGGTCAGCCGCATCGCCGGCAATCCGCTGAAGGCGACCCTGGAGTCCGAGGACTGGTTCCTGCCGCAGATCGGCGTGGTCTACCGGTTCGACGACGGCCTGGAAGTGTTCGGCGGCTACACCGAGAACATGGCCGCCTTCGTCTCGGCCGCCACCGCCGGCCCGTTCAGCTCGCAGAGCCAGACCGTGGTCGACTACATCGCCAAGAACCTGAAGGCCGAGACCTCGAAGACCTTCGAGGCCGGGGTCCGCTACCACAACAGCCGCTTCCAGGGCGTGGCGGCGGTCTACCATGTCACCTTCGACAACCGCCTCGGCGCCGCCAGCAGCGCGCCGCCGATCCTGGGCCTGCCCTCGGTGCTGTCGAACGTCGGCTCGGTGGAGACCAAGGGCGTCGAGCTGGCCGGCGAGTTCCGGATCGCCGACGACTGGAGCCTGTACGGCAGCTACGCCTACAACGACTCCCAGTACCAGGACGACGTCGTTTCGGCGAACGGGACGGTGGAGATGCGCACCGCCGGCAAGGAGGTGGTCTTCACCCCGAAGAACCTGGCCAAGCTGGAGCTGCGCTACGACAACGGCGGCCTCTACGGCCGGCTTGGCGTCGGCTTCACCGACGAGCGCTGGTACACCTTCGAGAACCTGGGCGGCCAGGTCGACGGCTATGTCCTGACCGACCTGACCGTCGGCTACCGCTTCGAGGACGCGTCCAGCCCCTGGCTGCGCGGGCTGGAGGTCCAGGCCAACGTCACCAACCTGATGGACGAGGACTACATCTCGACCGTCGGCTCGGGCGGCGCGGCCAAGAGCGACGTGGCCGGCACGGCCATGACCCTGCTGCCGGGCGCCCCGCGCCAGGCCTTCGTGACCATCCGCAAACAGTTCTGACGGACGCCGGGCCGGCGGTTCACGTCGCCGGCCCTTCCCTTCTCTCTCTTGTTCCGGCGCGGCGAGGCGTCCTTAGTAGGCGGGCTGTTCAGGAACCCGCCGATGCGCCGTCTCGCCGCCACCCTCATGGTCCTCGCCGTCGCCGCCCCGGCCGCCGCCACGCCGCCGCCGGATCCCAGGCATCGGGTGAGCGAAACCCTGGAGCAAAACGAGGCCAGCATCCGCATCGAGCCCTCGGCGGCGGCCGTGTCGTACTTCCGGGGCCGGATCGACACCTTCGATCCCCGGCTGCGGTCGGTGATCGCCGTCAATCCCGACGCAACGACCCAGGCCGAGGCCTCGGACCGCCGCCGGATCGCGGCGGGCCGGCTCGGCCCGCTCGAGGGCGCCGTCATCCTGGTCAAGGACAACATCGAGACCCTGGACCCGATCGCGACGACGGCCGGCTCCCTGGCCCTGAGCGGCAACGTCACGGGCCGCGACGCGCCGGTCGTCGCCCGACTGCGGGCCGCCGGGGTGGTCGTCCTAGGCAAGACCAACCTGTCGGAGTGGGCCAACATCCGCTCGGAACATTCGCTCAGCGGCTGGAGCGCCGTCGGCGGCCAGACCCGCAACCCCTACGACCTCAGCCGCAGCCCCTGCGGCTCCTCCTCCGGCAGCGCCGTGGCCGTCACGGCCGGGCTGGCCCAGGCGGCGCTCGGGACGGAGACCGACGGCTCGATCACCTGCCCGGCGGCGGTCAACGGCCTGGTCGGGCTCAAGCCCACGGTCGGCCTGGTCTCGCGCACCCACATCGTGCCGATCAGCGCCAGCCAGGATACGGCCGGGCCGATGACGCAGACGGTGAAGGACGCGGCCATGCTGCTGACCGCCATGGCCGGTTCCGACCCGGCCGACCCCGCCACCCGCGAGGCCGACGCCCGCCGCCAGGACTATGTCGCCGGCCTGAAGCCCGACGCCCTGAAGGGAGTCCGGATCGGGGTGATGCGCTACGCCGCCGGCTTCCATCCCGAGACGGACGCGGTCTTCGCCCAGGCCCTGAAGACGCTGGAGGCGCAGGGCGCGACCCTGGTCGAGATCGACGCCTTCCCGAACGGCGACAAGATCGGCGGCCATGAAATGACGGTGCTGATGACGGAGCTGAAGGCCGGGCTGAACGCCTACCTCGCCTCCACCGATCCGGAGAAGGTCAAGACGCGCAGCCTCGCCGACCTGATCCGGTTCAACCGCTCGTTCGCCGACAAGGAGATGGCGCTGTTCGGCCAGGACCTGTTCGAGCGCGCCGAAGCGACCAAGGGCCTGGACGACCCGGCCTATCGCAAGGCCAAGGCCGAGGCCCATCGCCTGGCGGGGCCGGAAGGGATCGACGCCCTGCTGGCCAAGCACCGGGTCAGCGCGCTGGTCGGCCCGACCCTGGCGCCGGCCTGGCCGATCGATCCGGTGCTGAAGGACCGCTACGTCGGCGGCGGCGCGGGCAACGCCGCGGCGGTGGCCGGCTATCCGCACCTGACCGTGCCGATGGGCGTGGTCCAGGGCCTGCCCGTCGGCCTGTCGTTCGTGGGCGCCAAATGGAGCGACGGCCTGCTGCTGGCCTACGGATACGCCTACGAGCAGGCCGCCCACGCGCGGCGCAAGCCGGTGCTGGAGCCGTAGGGGCCTCTACATCCGTCATCCTCGCGCTCCTCGCGAGGACCCATGAACACAGCGAACTGCAGAAGGGAGGCGGATCGTTCCGCGCTCTCTTTCCTTCGCGCACCACGCATGGGTCCTCGCGACAGGCGCGAGGATGACGGAGTGGGGAAGGATCCGGGACACGTACGCTGCGCGTACATGTCCCTCCACCCTACCGCCGCCCCCAGCCGCGCTTGGGCTTGGACGGGGGCTGGGAGGGCGGCAGGGCCGAGGGCGCGCCGTCGCGGGCGTAGCCGCGGTCGTAGCCGTCGCTCTCCCACCAGCTGCGCCCGGCGTCGCCGCCGAAGTCGCTCTCGTCGCGCAGGGCCTGGGGCAGCCGGTCGCCGCGCAGGCAGTGCAGGCCCTGGTCCCAGCGCTCGCCCCAGCAGTCGCCGTCGTAGTAGACCCAGTTGTCGGCCACGTCGGCGGTGGCGCCGCGTTCGACCCAGATCGGCCGCCGGCTCCAGTCGTGGATGCGGTTGCGCTGGATCACGGCATGGCCGCCGGCGATGTAGACGCCCACGTCCTGCGAGCCGATCGCCGACTCGGTGAACCGCAGCTGGCCGTCCGAGACCACCCCGACCGTGGTGCGGCAGAAGCGGCTGCGCGAGACGTCGACCTGGGCCCCGCGGTCCAGGTGCAGGCCGTTGCGCCAGCCGCAGACCACGACGTTGCGGACGGTTAGGTTTCCCGACCCGCTGCGCAGACCGCGGACCAGGACGCCGTTGCCGGCCGAACCGGCGGTCTGGCGGGTCATGATCCCGGTCTGGTCGATGCGGCTCTCGCCCGAGGCCGGGGTCACGTCGACGCCGGTCTCCTCGCCGATGATGCGGGTGCGGGCGATGTCCAGCACCGCGCCATCGGCGACAAGGGCCGCGTCCCAGGTGCGGGCGTCGACCACGCTTTCGCGCAGGATCAGCCGTCCGCCGGCGGCGTAGACTGCGGGGCTGTCGCCCCAGTAGTCGACCTTGGTCCGGACCAACGCGACCTCAGCGTCCCAGGCCTCGACGCAGGCCGCGCGGCCAGCCTTGGCGGCGGTCAGGGTCAGGTCGCGGACTTCCACCCGCGCGCCGGGCGCCACGCGCAGGCAGGGCGCGCCGTCGGGGGCGGAGATGCCGGCCGGCTGCGGATTGGGGCCGGCGTCGAACAGCGGGATTCCCTCCCCGGCGATGATCGCCGAGCGCTCGACCAGCACCGTCTCGCGGCAGACGCCGCCGCGTGAGCGGACATAGAGGATGCCGCCGTCGACCAGGTACTGCAGCGCGTCCGAGATCGGCGTCGGCCCCGCCCAGGGATCGCCGCAGTCGACGGTGATGACCTGCTGGTCGGGCCGCCAGCCGGGCGGCGGATAGCCGCCGGGCCAGCCCGGACGCGGACGGCCCCACTTGTAGCGGCCGGGCTTCCAGCGGTCGGGCCGGGCCCGCGGCTTCAGCGGCGGGGTGATCAGGCCGCCGAAGTTGGGCCGGATCTGCTGGTCCACCCGCGCGGCCTGGTCCGGAAAGGCCTCGGCCGTGCTCGCCGTCGCCGCCAGGGCGATCGCGGCCGCGGCCGCCGTCAGGAGACGCATGGAGATCCTCATGGCAGATAGTCCCTGTCGCGCGGCGCCGGCCGGGGCCGCGACACCTGGGCCAGCACCTGCTGCAGCCGGCCGATCGACGGCTTGAAGCCCGAGAGGGCGGAGTCGATCTGGTAGACCACGGCGCTGGCCTTGTCCTGGTCGGCCACGCCCTGGACCCCCAGCGAGAAGAAGGTCGACATCGCGTACTTGGCCTCGGCCGAGCCCTGCTTGTCGGCCTCGGCGTACCAATGGAAGGCGCGGGCGTAGTCGCGTGGCACGCCGACGCCCTCGGAGTACATCACGGCCAGGACCAGCTGCGCCTTGGGCGATCCGTTCACCGCCGCGTACTGGATGGCCCGGACCTTCTCGATCGGCTGGAAACTGCCCGTCTGAGGCCGGCCGATCATGGCCTGGAAGCTCTGGATGTCGCCCGGATAGAGCGCCCTCTCCTCGGCCACCGGCTTGGGCGTGACCCGCAGATAGGTCAGCGCCTCGGCGATGTGCACGAACGGCAGTTCCCTCAGCCGGGTCAGCGCGGCCTGCTGGCCGTCGTTGTACTGGTCGCTCTCGTCGGAGTGCGGCACCCCCGATTCCGGCGCCTGGGGCGGATAGAACTCGAACGGCGGGATCCAGCGGCGCGCCTTCTGCTCGACGAAGCCGCCGGCCGCCGCCCGTTGCGCCGAGGACCGCTCGAAGTCCTTCAGCATCACATAGGCGCCGACGTCGCCGGTCTGCACCGCCAGGTAGTTGTAGAGATAGGCGTCGACGTCGTTGCGCGGGAACAGGTTCAGCACCGCCGGCGCGCCGGGCTTGTAGGGCTTGCCGCGCGCCTCCGCCGCCTGTCGGTTGTCGGACGGCTCGCCGAAGGCCCCGAAGAAGCCGTCATGCATCCGGGCCAGGGTGCGATAACCCTCGGCGCCCTGGGTCGACAGCACATAGATGACCCGGTTGCGGACCTCGTCCTGCTCGTCGGTGGTCATCTTCGACAGCAGGTCGTCGAGCGCGCGATAGGCGATCCGGCGCTCGACCGCCCGGCAGTCGTCGAAGCGCGACGTTCCCTTGGCGCCCTGCTGGCCGCGCCGGTCATAGGCGGCGATCGGGGCGTAGCCGTCCGGATTGGTCAGGGCCAGGGCGTACCAGACCGCCGCCTCGACCTCGTCCTGCAGGTTCTTGTCGGCCGCGCGCTTGCCCTCGTAGCGGCGGCCGAGCTCGAGCTGCGAGAAGAAGTCGCCGGTGAAGCCGCGCCGGCGCAGGGTGCGGACCTCGATCTGCTGGGCGTTGAACTGCGGCTGGGTCCCGGCCGGCAGCTGCGGCCGCGGACAGGCGACCTCGCCCCGCCGGCTGAACCAGCTGTCCGGGCTGGTGTCGCAGCCGACCAGCGGCAGAATCACCGCGCCGACCAGGGCCGCGATCGAGACGTTCCGCAGGACCGGCCCGCCCGTCACGGAATCAGGCGCGCCGGCGTCCGCCGCCATGGACGGGGCGTCGCGTGTCTCCTGCATCTCCAGCCCCCTTGCGCCCGCCGTTAACCATTTCGGCGAACGTGACTCTGGCAATCCCAAGGGGCGAGTCAAGCTCGCCCGACGGGTGTGCCGCCCACAAAATCGAGGAGGAAAGTCCGAAGACGGATCGCCGTTCGCCTGCCAGGCGACTAACCGCGAATAATGATCACCGAACGCCCCTATCCGGGCTCTCGTAAGCCCTGTTTTCGCCGTACGAAACAGCGAAGTTTGTTTCAGGGACGCAAGATCGAGAGAATCGTATGCCTGGAGCCAGGTCTCTTCGCCCTATCGTCAGCCTCAGCGTGACCGCCGCGCTCCTGGCGGCCTCGGCGGCGCCGTCGGCCTACGCCGCGCCCGCGACGGCCCTGGACGGAGAGCCCACGGCGGCGGCCTGCGAGACGCTGGGTTTCAGGCCATCGACCTACAACGAGGAAGCCCGCTTCGTCCGCGGAAGAGCCGGCCTCGCTGCTCCCAGCGCCGGCTTCCTGGCCAAGCCCGCGCCCCAGATGCTGATCGCGCCCGCCCCGCCGCTTCCGCCGGGCGTGACGCCCTACCCCGGACCGCGGCCGGGCGCCGTCGAGACCGAGAAATACCCGTCCGCCGTCGCCAATCCGATCAGGCGGACGGTCGAGGAGCCGGTCTCGACCTTCTCGATCGACGTCGACACCGCCGCCTATTCCAACACCCGGCGCTTCCTGAAGGACGGCAAGCTGCCGCCCGCCGACGCGGTGCGGGTCGAGGAGCTGATCAACTACTTCGACTACGCCTATCCCAAGCCGATGAACCGGGATCAGCCGTTCTCCACCTTCGTCGCCACCGCGCCGTCGCCCTGGTCCAAGGACCGCCGGCTGATCCATATCGGCCTGCAGGGCTACGAGTTGCCGCGCGCCGAACAGCCGCCGCTGAACCTGGTGTTCCTGATCGACACCTCCGGCTCGATGCATGACGACGACCGGCTGCCGCTGGCCAAGAAGGCGCTGAACACCCTGATCGGCCAGCTGGGCGCCAAGGACACCGTGGCCATGGTCGCCTACGCAGGATCGGCGGGCGCGGTGCTGGCCCCGACCGACGGCCGTCAGAAGCTGAAGATGCGCTGCGCGCTGGAGTCACTGCAGGCCGGCGGCTCGACCGCGGGCGGCCAGGGCCTGGCCCTCGCCTACGACCTGGCCAAGCAGAACTTCGACCCCAAGGCGGTCAACCGGGTGATCCTGCTGACCGACGGCGACTTCAACGTCGGCGTGGCCGATCCCTCGAAGCTGAAGGACTACGTCGCCGACCAGCGCAAGACCGGCGTCTACCTGTCGGTCTACGGCTTCGGGCGCGGCAACTACAACGACCTGATGATGCAGACCCTGGCCCAGAACGGGAACGGGACCGCCGCCTACGTCGACACCTATGACGAGGCCCGCAAGCTGTTCCGCGACGACTTCTCCGGCTCGCTGTTCCCGATCGCCGACGACGTGAAGATCCAGGTCGAATTCAACCCGGCCCAGGTCAGCGAGTACCGGCTGATCGGCTACGAGACCCGGATGCTGAATCGCGAGGACTTCAACAACGACCAGGTCGACGCCGGCGAGGTCGGGTCGGGCGCCTCGGTGACCGCGATCTACGAGATCACCCCGGTCGGCGCGCCGGGCTCCTCCGATCCGCTGCGCTACCAGTCCGCCCGCCCAGCCGCCGCGCCCTCGGCGGAGCTGGCCTTCCTGAAGGTCCGCTACAAGCTGCCCGGCGAGGCGACGTCGCGGCTGATCGACCGACCGATCACGCGCGCCGACGCCAGCCCGACCCTGGCCGCCGCGCCGGAGGCGACCCGCTGGGCCGTGGCGGTCGCCGCCTTCGGCCAGAAGCTGCGCGGCGATCCCAGGCTGGAGACCGGCTTCGGCTGGCCGCAGATCCTCGACCTGGCCCAAAGCGCCCGCGGCCGCGACGAGTTCGGCCTGCGCGCCGAGTTCACCCAGCTGGTCCGGGCCGCTCAGGACGGCAAACGGATCAATGAGTAGTCGACCGGGCGAACCCGTCCCGCCGTCCGGCGTTGTCTCCCGAATGCGACTGAAGATCGAAGACTACGCCCTGATCGGGGACTGTGAGTCCTGCGCCCTGGTCGGGCGTGACGGCTCGATCGACTGGCTGTGCTGGCCCAGGTTCGATTCCGACGCCTTCCTGGCCGCCCTGCTGGGAACGGAGGACCACGGCCGCTGGCGGATCGCGCCGACGGAGCCCCACACGGTCGCCACGCGGCGCTATCGCGGCGACACCTTGATCCTGGAGACCCGGTTCGAGACCGAGACCGGCGCGGCCACGGTGATCGACTTCATGCCGCCGCGCGGCCGGGCGCCGGAGCTGGTGCGGCTGGTCCACGGCGACTGGGGCCGGGTGACGTTCCGTTCCGAACTGCTCGCCCGGTTCGGCTACGGCTCCGATCGCCCCTGGGTGCAGCGGACGGAAGGCGGCGCCCACCGGATGATCGCCGGACCGGACATGGTGCTGCTGCGCACGCCGGTCGGCATCCGCGAGGAGAAAGGCGGCCGGCTGGTCGGCGACTTCGCCGTGGCCGAGGGCGAGACCACGCCGTTCACCCTGACCTGGGCGCCGTCCCACTGCCCCGTCCCGCCCGCCATCAGCCCGCGCCAGGCCCTGGCCGAGACCGAGCAGTTCTGGACCGACTGGAGCGCCCGGGGCGACGTCTCCGGCCGCTGGTCGGGGCCGATCAGGCGCTCGCTGATCACGCTGAAAGCCCTGACCCATGCCCCGACCGGCGGGGTGGTGGCGGCGGCGACCACCTCTCTGCCCGAACAGATCGGCGGCCCGCGCAACTGGGACTACCGCTACTGCTGGATCCGGGACGCGACCCTGACCCTGCTGGCGATGATGAACGCCGGCTACTACGACGAGGCCCAGGCCTGGCGGGACTGGCTGCTCCGCGCGGTGGCCGGCTCGCCCGCCGACATGCGCATCATGTACGGCGTGGGCGGCGAGCGGCGGCTGACCGAGTGGGAGGTCGACTGGCTGCCGGGCTATGAGGGCTCGGCCCCGGTCCGCATCGGCAACGCCGCCTCGACCCAGTTCCAGCTGGACGTCTACGGCGAGCTGGCCGACAGCCTGCACCAGGCCCGGCGCGGCGGCCTGACCGGCAACGAGGCGGCCTGGGCGCTGGAACGGGCCCTGACCGACCATGTCGCCAAGGTCTGGATCGAGCCCGACGACGGCATCTGGGAGGACCGCTCCGAGCGCAAGCACTACACCTTCTCCAAGGTCATGGCCTGGGTGGCCGTCGACCGGGCGGTCAAGGCGGTGGAGAACTACGGCCTGCCCGGAGACCTGGAGCGCTGGCGCGGCCTGCGCGAGGAGATCCGGGCCGACATCCAGGCCAAGGGCTTCGACGCCGAGCGCGGGACCTTCACCCGCGCCTATGGCGGCAAGACGGTGGACGCCAGCCTGCTGCTGCTGGCCGAGCTGGGCTTCGTGGTGCCCGATGATCCGCGCTTCGTCGGCACCGTGGCGGCGGTCGAGCAGGATCTGCTGCGCGACGGCTTCGTGCTGCGCTACGACACCGAACGGGTCGACGACGGCCTGCCGCCGGGCGAAGGCGCCTTCCTGGCCTGTTCGTTCTGGCTGGTGAACGCCTATGTCCTGCTGGGGCGGCAGGCGGACGCGGAGGCGCTGTTCGAGCGGCTGCTGGCGATCCGCAACGATGTCGGGCTGCTGGCCGAGGAGTACGACCCCCACGCGGCTCGCCAGGTCGGCAACTTCCCGCAGGCGTTCAGCCACATCGGCCTGATCAACGCCGCCTTCAACCTGACGCGCGGTGAAAAGCCCGCCGAGCAACGAGCCGAGCTGCTGACCGCGATTGATCCGTAGGCTGAGGGAAACCCGCCCTTCGTCCCGCCGAGCGGGACGAAGGGCGTCTCCGGACGCGGCGAAGGACATTCCCCCCAGAAGCAATCGCCGGTCCTGACGATGCGCCGATCCGGCGCGTCGCCATTGGGCGCGAACATTTTCCCAAGTCGCGCGATCCCGCCATCCCTAAAATTAGGGATATCCAAGGTCAGGGGTGCGACAGGCCGCCGCACCCCGTTCACCGACCCCGGGAACGCGATCGGGGGCCGCCCGTTCTCCGCTTGAACGCCCGTCGGCGTCGAGGAGGAGCAGCGCATGAAGGTTTCCGACATCATGACCCGGGATGTCCGCGTGGCCGGGCCCGACGCCAATCTGCGCGACGTGGCCGAGGCCATGGCCGCCATCGACGCCGGATCCCTGCCCGTCTGCGACGGCAAGAAGCTGCTCGGCATGGTCACCGATCGCGACGTCGTCGTGCGAGCGGTCGCCAAGGGCCTGCCGCCCGAGACCAGCGTCCTGGAGGTGATGACCAAGGACGTCGAGTTCTGCTTCGCCGACGACGGGCTGGTCGAGGCCTGCGGCCAGATGGCCGACCGCAAGATCCGCCGGCTGCCGGTGCTCGACCGCGACCACAACCTGGTCGGCATCGTGTCGCTGGGCGACCTCGCCCGCCAGACCGAGGCCCGCCAGTCCGGCAAGGCCCTGGAGGAAATCAGCAAGCCGGGCCGGCTGCATTAGGCCAGGGTCCTCTCCCACCGGGAGAGGGGGACCATGCGCAGCATGGTGGAGAGGGCCAAGGACGGTGGAGGCCGGGTCGCGTTAGACCCCCTCCACCGTCCTTCGGACGGTCCCCCTCCCCCTACGGGGGAGGATCAAGCTGTCACCGTCCCGACGGCACGTCCTTGAACGCCACATCCTTGTCGACGCGCACGTCGCCGGGCAGGCCCAGGACGCGTTCGGCGATGATGTTCTTCAGGATCTCGTCGGTGCCGCCCGCGATGCGCAGGCCCGGCGCCCAGAGCAGGCTCTGCTGGAAGGCCGCCTGGAGCGGGGCTTCCTTCGGGTCCGTCAGGATGCCGTACTGGTCCTCCAGCTCGACGCCGTAGTTGGACATCTCCTGCATCTGGTTGGCGGCGATGATCTTGCCGATCGAGCTTTCCGGCCCGGGCGTCTGGCCGCGGGACAGGGCGGTCATGGTCCGGAAGCGGGTCAGCTTGAGGCCCTCGGCGGCGACGTACCAGTCGGCCAGCTTCTCGCGGAAGCCGGCGTCCTTGATCGCCGCCGCGCCGGTGGCGGTGTCGGTCTGGCGGGCCAGCTCCATGATCAGCTTGTAGTCGGGGCCCGAGGAGCCGCCGACGGCGAGGCGCTCGTTCATCAGGGTGACCAGGGCCACCTTCCAGCCGTCGCCGACATTGCCCAGCCGCTGGCTGTCCTTCACCCGCAGGTCGGTGAAATAGACCTCGTTGAACTCGCTGCCGCCGCTGGCCTGGTGGATCGGACGCACCTCCACGGCCGGATCGCGCATGTCGATCCAGAACATGGTCATGCCCTTGTGCTTGGGCACGTCGGGGTCGGTGCGGACCAGCAGGATGCCGTAGTCGCTATACTGGGCGCCCGTGGTCCAGACCTTCTGGCCGTTGATCACCCAGTCGCCGTCGGCCTGCTGGATCGCGCGGGTGCGCGAAGCCGCCACGTCCGAGCCGCCCGCCGGTTCGGAGAACAGCTGGCACCAGATCTCCTCGCCGCGCATGGCCGGACCGACGTAGCGCGTCTTGGTCGCGTCGTCAGCGAAGGCCATCACGGTCGGGACGCACATGCCCAAGCCGATGGTGAAATAGCCGTAGTTGACGCCGACCTTGCCCTCTTCCTGGCCGAAGATGACCGACTGGATCGGTGTGCCGCCCGGGCCGCCCCAGGCCGCCGGCCAGGTGATGCAGGCGTAGCCGGCTTCAGCCTTCTTGGCCTGCCAGGCCTTGCCCAGGGCCATGTGCTCGGGGCTGTTCGGACGGCGTCCATTGGCGCTCGAGTTGTTCTTGTGCTCAGCGGCGTTGGCTTCCAGCCAGGCGCGAGCCTTCTCGCGGTAGGCGGCTTCTTCGGGGCTGTCGTTGAAATCCATGATTCTTTCCTCCCCGCTTAGGCGGCGTTCTTGCGTTCGAGCTGCTGGACCAGCCGCTCTTTCCAGACCTTCGGCGCATGGGCCACGAGGGCCAGCTGGCGCGAGCGGCGGTAGTAGAGGTGGCAGTCCACCTCCCAGGTGAAGCCCATCCCGCCGTGGGTCTGGATGTTCTCCTTGCTGGCGAACCAGTAGGCCTCCGAGGCGGCGATGCGGGCGGCCGAGGCGGCCGTGGCCAGCTCCGGCGCGTTCGTGTTCAGCGCCCAGGCGCCGTAGTAGGCGTTGGAGCGGGCGACCTCGTTCTTGACGTACATGTCGGCCAGCTTGTGCTTGATCGCCTGGTAGCCGCCGATCACCCGCCCGAAGGCATAGCGCTCGAGCGAGTACTGCTTGGCCATCTCCAGGCACTTGTCGGCGCCGCCGGTCTGTTCGAAGGCCAGCAGCACGGCCGCGCGGTCGAACACCTGCTCGCTGATACTCAGGCCCTCGCCGGCGTCGCCGACGCGGGTCGCCGGCGCGCCCTTGAAGGTCAGCCGGGCCACGCCGCGGGTCGGGTCGAGGCTCTTGAGCGTCTCGCGCTCGACGCCCGCGCCGTTCAGGTCGACCAGGAACAGGCCCGGCTTGCCGCCCTCGGACGCCAGCACCAGGGCGATGTCGGCGACGTCGCCGTCGGTCACCGGGATCTTCACGCCGGTCAGCTTGCCGCCGTCGACCTTGGCCGACAGGGTCTTGGCGTCGACAACGCCGGGGCCTTCGGAGGTGGCGTAGCAGCCGATGATCTCGCCCGCCGCGATCTTGGGCAGGAGGTCGGCCTTCTGGGCGTCGCTGCCGGCCAGCAGCAGGGCCTCGGCCACGAAGTAGACCGTCGAGGCGAACGGGATCGGCGCCACGGCGCGGCCCAGCTCCTCGGCGATGGCGCACAGCTCGACATGGCCAAGGCCCAGACCGCCGAACGCCTCCGGGATCGCCGCGCCCAGCCAGCCTTGCTCGGCGACGCCCTTCCACAGGTCCTTGTCGAAGGAGACCGCGTCGTCGTTGAGCACCCTGCGCACGGCGGCGCTGTCACAGCGCGCCTCGAGGAACTTTCGCGCCTCGTTCTTCAGGAATTTCTGGTCGTCGGAATAATCGAAATTCACGGTTTCCTCCCGCCGCGCGTCTCCTCGCGCGTGCCTGTTCGCGGCCACCTTAGACAGGTTTTCGGGCGTGGAAAGATTGACCTCGCGTCAATGATTTCAGGTTCTTATGGGCCACTGAACCAAAGTGCGGGCGTAGGGCATGGCCAAGGCGGTCTTCCAGAAGAACCAGAAGGTGTGGGTCGAGAGCGTCGGGGCCTGGGCCACGATCGACAAGATCGTGCCGATCTGGGCCAAGGGCTTCGACGAACCCGTGCGCGTCACCTACGACGTCGGCCTGGGCCGCGAGTTCCACGCCCATGAACTGAAGCCCGAGGACAAGGTCACGGACGGCTCCGACGGCGTGTCCGGCAGCCAGTGGCGGCTGATGCGCGCCAAGAACAAGTGGCAGCAGGAGGGCGACTGCGCCCATCATCCCTTCCCGGGCACCTATCCGGTGGTGGTCACCGACCAGGCCGACTGGGGCGGCTGGCGCACCCCTGGCGCCGAGTACGACCGCGACCCGCACAAGATCGAGCGCCAGGCCCGGCTGATCGCCAGCGTCCCGCGCCTGCAGCAGATCACCCGCGAACTGATCACCTTGGTCGCCGACGCCCCCGAGGACGCCCCGCCCGCCATCATCGAACTGGCCCGCCAGGCCGCGGCGGTCGAACGCTACGTCCAGGAAGTCCCCTCGGCCGCCGAGGTCCCCTCCGGCAAGGCCAGCGACGCAGCGTAGGCCTTGCGTGGTTCGAGACGCCGGCCTGAGGGCCGGCTCCTCACCATGACGTATTCAGCAGCGCTTCTGACGTCGTCATCCTGAGGAGCGAGCCTCAAGCGAGCGTCTCGAAGGACGCACCACGTTTCCACCTTGTGACTTGAACGCCCGCCCTGGCGGAGGCGTTGTGCGCACGTCCTCGCAGGAGCCGCTTCATGTCCGCCAAGCCCGTCTTCCAGACCGTGAACCCCGCCACCGGCGAGGACGGCAAGGCCTACGACGGCCATTCGCTGGACGAGGCCAAGGCCGTCCTCGGTCAGGCCCGCGCCGCCTTCGAGGACTGGCGCCGCACCTCGTACGCCGATCGCGCCGCGCTGATGAAGACGGCCGCCGCCGTCCTGCGAGCGCGCAAGGACGACTACGCCGCCCTGATGACCGCCGAGATGGGCAAGACGCTCGCCGACGGCCGGGCCGAGATCGAAAAGTGCGCCGGCGCCTGCGACTGGTTCGCCGACCACGCGGCGGACTTCCTGAAGGACGAGACCGTCGACGTCGGCGGGCCGCACGCCTTCACGACCTTCAACCCGCTCGGCGTGGTGCTGGCCGTGATGCCCTGGAACTTCCCGTTCTGGCAGGTCTTCCGCTTCGCCGCGCCGGCGCTGATGGCCGGCAACGGCGCGGTGCTGAAGCACGCCAGCAACGTGCCCGGCTGCGCCCTGGCGATCGAGGGCGTGTTCCGCGACGCCGGCTTCCCGGAGCACCTGTTCCGCACCCTGCTGATCCCCAGCGGCGACGTCGCCCCGCTGATCGAGGACGACCGGGTCGCCGCCGTCACCCTGACCGGCAGCGTCGGGGCCGGCCGCAAGGTGGCCCAGGCCGCCGGCGGGGCCCTGAAGAAGGTGGTGCTGGAGCTGGGCGGCAGCGACGCCTACGTCATTCTGGAGGACGCCGACGTCGACCTGGCCGCCCGCGTCGCGGCCGCCGCGCGGATGGTCAACGGCGGCCAGAGCTGCATCGCCGGCAAGCGGTTCGTGGTCGTCGAGAGCGTGGCCGAGGCCTTCGAACAGGCGCTGGTGCGGGAGATGGCCGGATTCCAGGCGGGCGACCCGACCTCGCCCGACGTCCGCTTCGGACCGCTGGTCAGCGTCGCCGCCCGCGACGAGATCCACCGCCAGGTCGAGGCCAGCATCGACGCCGGCGCCCGGCTGCTGCTCGGCGGCGAAGTCCCCGGCAAGCCGGGAGCCTGGTACCCGGCCACCGTGCTGGCCGGCGTCGTCCCGGGCCAGCCGGCCCACGACGAAGAGGTCTTCGGGCCCGTCGCCGCCGTCATCCGCGCCAAGGACGAGGCCGACGCCATCCGCATCGCCAACGCCAGCGAGTACGGCCTCGGCTCCGGCGTGATCACCAGCGACATCGCCCGCGGGACCCGCATCGCCGCCGAACAACTCGACGCGGGCATGGCCTTCGTCAACGCCAACGTCCGATCCGATCCGCGCCTGCCCTTCGGCGGCGTCAAGCACAGCGGCCACGGCCGCGAATGCAGCCGCTACGGCCTGCTGGAGTTCGTCAATGTGAAGACCGTCTGGGTCGAGGGCGAAGTCAGCGGGATGGAGTAGCGATTCGCTTGTGAAAATGTTTGCATTATGCAAACATGAGTCATGCTCGCGGTCTCCTACAGCAAGCAGGCTTTACGCGCCTTGCGGCGGATGCCCGCGAACACAGCGACACTCATTCGCGAGAAGGTCGTCCAGTACGCCGCCGATCCAGCCAGCCTGGCCAACAACGTCAAGACGCTGCGGGGACTTGAGGACGTGAAACGTCTCCGGGTCGGTGATTGGCGGATTCTCTTCAGGGATGATGGCGTGGTTCTCGCCATCATCCGGATCGCCCCTCGCGGATCGGCATATGACTAGGAGGCCTGGCCCATGAACGCTCAGACCATTGTCACCCCTGCCGGCGAGCGCATGGTGGTCGTTCCCGAGGAGGAATACCGCGCACTCGTCGAAGCGGCCGAGGACGCCGCCGACCTGCGGGCGGTCCATGCCTTCGACGCCGCGATGGCGCGGGGCGAGGAGGAGTTGCTGCCTGCCGCCCTCGTCGACCGCCTGCTCAACGGGGAGTCGCCCATCAAGGTCTGGCGCGAGCACCGCAACTTGACCCAGGCGGAGCTCGCCGACCGCGCCGGCATCTCGAAGGCCTACCTCTCCCAAATCGAGGGCGGAACACGGCAGGGCGGCGTGGACATCCTTAGGACGCTGGCCGAAACCCTGGACGTGCTGATCGACGATCTGGTCTGACTGGCTGGCGGACACGCCGTCGGCGGCCTAGATGTTTCGCCATGCGCACTGACACGCCCCAGCCCGTCCGCCTCGCCGACTATCGGCCGCCCGCCTATCTGATCGACGAAGTCTTCCTGGACTTCGCGCTGGAGCCGTCCGCGACACGGGTGAAGGCCAGGCTGTCGGTCCGGCGCAATGGCGAGCACGCCGAACCGCTGATCCTGGACGGCGAGGGCCTGACCACCCTGTCGGTCGCCATCGACGGCGCGCCACACGCCTATGACGAAAGTCCCGAGCACCTGACCCTGGCCGGCCTGCCGGCGACCTTCACCCTGGAGACCGAGGTCGAGATCGACCCGGCGGCCAATACGGCGCTGATGGGCCTGTACATCTCCGGCGGGCGGTTCTGCACCCAGTGCGAGGCCGAGGGCTTCCGCCGGATCACCTGGTTCCTCGACCGGCCCGACGTCCTGGCCCGCTATACGGTGCGGATGGAGGCCGATCGGTCGTTCCAGCGCCTGCTGGCCAACGGCAACCTTATCGAGACCGGAGAGCTGCCCGGCGGCCGCCATTACGCCGTCTGGAACGACCCCTTCCCCAAGCCGGCCTATCTGTTCGCCCTGGTCGCCGGCGAGTTGGACGAACTGGCCGACCAATTCGTCACCATGACCGGCCGGACCATCGACCTGCGCGTCTATGTCGACCCCGGCATGGCCCCGCGCGCCGCCTACGCCATGGACAGCCTGAAGCGGGCCATGAAGTGGGACGAGGAGGCGTTCGGCCGCGAGTACGACCTGGACCTGTTCATGATCGTCGCCGTGCGCGACTTCAACTTCGGGGCCATGGAGAACAAGGGCCTGAACATCTTCAACTCGGCCCTGCTGCTGGCCGACGCGGAAACGGCCACCGACGTCGACTACGAGCGCATCGAGAGCGTCGTGGCGCATGAGTATTTCCACAACTGGACCGGCGACCGGATCACCTGCCGCGACTGGTTCCAGCTGTGCCTGAAGGAGGGGCTGACGGTCTTCCGCGACCAGTCGTTCAGCGCCGACATGCGCGGCGAGGCGGTCCAGCGGATCAAGGACGTGAAGGCCCTGCGCGCGCGCCAGTTCCCCGAGGACGCCGGCCCCCTGGCCCATCCGGTGCGGCCGTCGAGCTACATCAAGATCGACAACTTCTACACCGCCACGATCTACGAGAAGGGCAGCGAGGTCATCCGCATGCTCAAGACCCTGCTCGGCGCGCAGGCGTTCCGGGCGGGAATGGACCTCTACTTCGAGCGCCACGACGGCGAGGCCACCACGGTCGAGGCCTTCATCCAGTGCTTCGCCGACGCCTCCGGCCGCGACCTGACCGACTTCTTCGGCTGGTATGAGCAGGCCGGCACGCCGACGGTCACGGTGGGCCAGCGCTGGGACGCCGAGGCCGGGACGCTGGAGCTGTCGCTCAGCCAGACCACCGCCCCGACGCCCGGCCAGTCCGCCAAGACGGCGCTGCCCCTGCCCTTCGCGTTCGGCCTGCTGGACGAAGACGGCACGGCCTTGCGCGAAACCGAGGTCGCGGTGCTGGACGGCGCCGAGCTGACCATCGTCGTCGACGGCCTGGACCGGCGGCCGATCCTGTCGCCCCTCCGCGGCTTCTCGGCGCCGGTGAACCTGGTCTCGGACATCGCGCCCAAGGACCGCTACGTCCTGCTCGCCGCGGACGCCGACCTGTTCAATCGCTGGGAAGCCGGCCAGGGCCTGGCCCGCGACCTGATCCTGGCCCGCGCCGCCGGACGGCCTGACGAGGTGGCGGAAGAACGCTACGCCGAGGCCGTCGGCCGCGCCCTGGCCGACCAGGCGGCGGAACCCGCCTTCAAGGCGCTGATCCTCGCCCTGCCGACCGAGCCGGATCTGGCCATGGCCATGTCGCCGGCCGATCCGGCGGCGATCCATGAGGCCCGCGACGCTCTGCGCGCGCGGCTGGCGGTGCATCTGGGCGACGATCTGCGCCGCCTGCACACGGGCCTGGCCGACGGCGGGCCGTTCTCGCCGGACGCGGCCTCGGCCGGCCGCCGGGCGCTGCGCAACGCCGTGCTGACCCTGCTGGCCGTCGATGGTCATGCCGAGAACGTCGACCTGGCCATCCGCCACTTCGAGATCGCCGCCAACATGACCGACGCCATCGGCGGCCTGGACGCCCTGATCGAGCTGGGCGGCGCATCGGCGGAGACGGCGATCGCCGCCTTCCACAAACGCTGGAAGGCCGAGCCCCTGGTGCTGGACAAATGGTTCGCCGCCCAGGCCCGCGACGCGTCGGACGAGGCCCTGGGCCGCATCCTGGCCCTGACCGCGCATCCGGACTTCGACGGCAGGACGCCCAACCGTCTGCGGGCGCTGGTCTCGACGTTCGCCAACCTGAACCCGGCGCGTTTCCACGATCCGTCGGGCGACGGCTATCGCTTCGTGGCCGACCAGATCATCGCCACCGACGCGGTCAATCCGATGACCGCCGCGCGGCTGGTCGAAACCCTGGGCGGCTGGCGGCGCTACACGCCCCAGTTGGGCGCGCTCATGAAAGCGCAACTGGAACGGATCGTCGCCGTCGAGGGCCTGTCCAAGAACGTCTTCGAGCTGGCCAGCAAGGCCCTGGCGTGACCTCCGGGGGCCAGTCCGAAACAACCTGTGCAAGGGCCGGTTTCGCCCGTGACGCGATGGTCACGCTTCCCTAAGATTCCCTTCGGCCGAAAGTGACTCGGCGTGGGGATTCGAAAGACTTGGCTGAGCAGAGGCGCAAGGCAGGGACGGCGCGCGAACCGGCGTTCGCCTCCACGCGGCCGCGGGCCTCCTCCGGCCCGCTGATCCGGGTCGCCATCCTCGCCGCCCTGCTGATGCTGGCGGTCTATACCGCCTTCGGCATCCTCAAGCTGGAAAAGGGCTGGGACATCAAGGCCGGCCCGCCCGGACCACAATCCGCCGCTGAGCTGCTGGCGGCCAGGCTCGACGGCGAGATCGCCCAGCGCCGCGGCGGCCTGGCCGTCGGCGCCGAGGTTCTCAGCCGCGTCCCCGACGCTCCGATCGAGGCCGCCGAGGCCGCGCTTCGCGCCGCCGGTCCCGGCGTCGCCGCCGTCGCGGTGGTGTCCGGCGACGCCCCGGCCGCCGTCGCCGGCCAGGCCGAGGCCGCCGACTGGAAGGGCGCCGCCCGCCTCGCCGAGACGTCCGGCCGCAGCCACTGGGTCGGGATCGCGCCCGGCGATCCGCGACGACTGTACGTCGCCCGCGTGGCCGGCCGCTCCGTCCTGCTGACGGCGCAGGACCTGACCCGCCTGCCGATCGAGGCGGAAAGGGGCGCCGCCGCGGCGTTGGCGACGATCGACGGCCGGCTGCTCGCCGCCGCCGGCGCGGGCGGGGTCACGCAGGCCTCGACCGTGCGCGAAGCGTTCGCCCTGCCGGCTTCGGATTTCAGGACCACCAACCAGGTCCGCGCCCGCCGCCCCGACGGCTCGGCGGTCGATGTCGCCGCCCGGCCGGTCGCCGGAGGCGCGCTGCTGGCGGTCGCCGCCGCCGCGCCGGTCGGCGTGGTCGAGGCCAACAGCCAGCGCATCGACGGCCTGGTTTCACTGTTGGCGCCGCTCGGCATCGGCATCGGCCTGGCGCTGCTGCTGTTCGCCCAGAGCCGCAAGGCCGAGGCCGCCCAGCGCGCCTTCGTCGAGAGCGAGCAGCGCTTCCGCATGGCCGTCGAGGCGGCGCGCTGCGGCATCTGGGAATGGGACCTGGCCGAGGACCAGGTGTTCATGTCGGACGTCACCGGCATCATCTTCGGCTGGGGCGGCGGCGGCGTCGTCGCCGGCCAGGAGGTGCTGGATCGGGTCGCGCCCGACCACCGCGAGCGGGTGCGTCAGGCCCTGGCCCACGCCGCCGCCAACGGCGCCTTCGACGTCTCGTTCCGCGTGCCCGACCCGCAGGGCGGCCGGTCGATCTGGATCGACGCGCGCGGCCAGGGCCTGGATGACGCCGGCCAGAACGGCTACCGCCGCATCATCGGCGTGGCCCTGGACGTCACCGAGGAACGGCTGGCCCAGGCCCGCGCCCAACAGGCCGAGAACCGCCTGCGCGACGCCATCGAGAGCGTGTCCGAGGCCTTCGTGCTGTGGGACCGCAGCGGCCGGCTTCTGCTGTGCAACCGCAACTATCGCAACGTCTTCAACCTGGAGCCGCGGGTGCTGAAGCCAGGCGCCTCACGCGATCAGGTGAAGCGCTTCGTCGCCCTGGCCATCAAGCAGGAGCTGCCCAGCCCCGACGGCGCCAAAGGGCTGCGCGAGGCGGAGCTGAACGACGGGCGCTGGATCCAGATCTCGGAGCGCCGCACGGCCGAGGGCGGGCTGGTGATGACCGCCGCCGACATCACCGCGATCAAGGCCCAGGAAGAGGCGCGCCGCCAGAACGAGGAACAGCTGCAGCAGGCCGTCACCAGCCTCGAGCGCAGCCAGGAGCAGCTGGCCGAACTGGCGCGGAAGTACGAGACCGAGAAGATCCGCGCCGAGTCCGCCAACAAGGCCAAGAGCGAGTTCCTGGCCAACATGTCCCACGAGCTGCGCACGCCGCTGAACGCGGTGAACGGCTTCTCGGAGATCATGGTCACGGAGATGTTCGGGCCGCTCGGCGACCGGCGCTACAGGGAATACGCCCAGGACATCCACAACAGCGGCCAGCACCTGCTCGCCCTGATCAACGACATCCTCGACATGTCGAAGATCGAGGCGGGCAAGATGAACCTGAAGTTCGAGCCGATGAGCCTGGAGGAGGTCACCGAGGACGCCGTGCGCCTGGTGCGCAACCGGGCGGACGCGGCGGGACTGGAGCTGTCGGTCGACTTCCCCTTCCTGCCGGAGATCGAGGCCGACTACCGCGCCATCAAGCAGGTGCTGCTCAACCTGCTCAGCAACGCGGTCAAGTTCACGCCGCGCGGCGGCCGGGTCACGGTGCGGGCGGAGGTCCGCCACGACGCCCTGGGCGAGCGGGCGCGGGTCTCGGTGCAGGACACCGGCATCGGCATCAGCAAGCAGGACCTCGCCCGCCTGGCCCAGCCGTTCGAACAGGTCGAGAGCCAGCATAGCAAGACCACCCAGGGCTCAGGCCTGGGCCTGGCCCTGACCAAGTCCCTGATCGAGCTGCATGAGGGCGTGCTGGAGATGGAAAGCGCGCCGGGCGAAGGGACGACGGTGAGCTTCACCCTGCCCCTCCGCCGCGGCGGCTCGGCGGCGGCGGCCTAGACCCGACTAGGCGCCCACGCGCCGCCACTCCATCAGCCAGTTGTCCTCCCAGGTCGCGCCGCCGTCGCGCGACACGGCCTGGCTCCAGCGGCAGGACGTCGCCGTGATCCCGTCCCACAGGCCGCGGACCTTGATCGGGGTCGCACCGTCCGTCTCGTCGGAGATGAACACCCCGTCGCCGTTCACGAACCGGCCCTCGACCCCGGGCGGGGTCAGCACGCCGCCCTTGGCGTTGACCCAATGGTCGACCCAGATCGCCCGCTCGACATCCAGCAGGCGCAGGCCCATGCCGCTGAAGTTCCGCGCCGGGATGCGCAGCTCCTCGACGCTGCAGACGCCCCCCAGGATCGAGCGGCAAGTCGCCTCGCCCTCGAACTCGTCCCAGGTCTTGCTGTCGGCCAGGAAGCGGCGATGGCGAATCCGCCACTCGCCGGAGAGGAAGTCGAAGTCGCCGGGCCGGCCGGGCGACGGCTGCGGCGCCGCGGCCAGGGCGGCCGGCGCAACGGCTGACGCCGCGGCGGCGGTCTTCAGCACCGTGCGGCGCGGCGGACGGGAAGGCTGGATGGACATGACGGGTCTCCTGAAAAGGTCCGTCGCCTGCCTACGCCCGTAATCCTGACATCCAACGTCAGCTTTTTCGGCTAGACTGCAATCATGCGTGCGAGCCGCCTCCTGTCGATCCTGATCCTGCTGCAGCTGCGCGGCCGGCTGACGGCCGAGGCCCTGGCGGAAGAGTTCGAGGTCTCGGTCCGCACCATCTATCGCGATATCGACGAGCTCAGCGCCGCCGGCGTGCCGGTCTACGCCGAGCGCGGCCGGGCCGGAGGCTTCGCGCTGCTGGACGGCTATCGCACGCGCCTGACCGGCTTGACGTCCACCGAGTCCGACGCCCTGGTCCTGGCCGGCGGCGGGGCGGCGGCGGCCGACCTGGGCCTGGGCGACGACCTGGCCGCCGCTCGCCTGAAGCTGCTGGCCAGCCTGCCGCCCGACTCAGGGGCCAGCGCCCAGAAGGTCGCCGCGCGCTTCCACCTGGATCCGACCCATTGGTATCGGCGGACCGAGACCAGCCCGCTGCTGCCGGCCCTGGCCGAGGCGGTCTGGGCGGACCGCCGCCTGCGCATCCGCTACGACAGCTGGAAGGGGCCTGTGGACCGCGACATCGACCCGCTCGGCCTCGTGCTCAAGGGCGGGGCCTGGTACCTGGCGGCGGCGGTCGGAGGGACTCCGCGAACCTATCGGGTCTCGAGCCTCCGCGCGCTGGAGCCCCTGGCCGAGCCCTTCCAGCGGCCGGTCGGGTTCGACCTAGCGGCCTATTGGAGCGACTGGGCGCGGGACTTCGAGGCGCGGCTGATGAGCGGCCGGGCCCAGGTGCGGCTTTCGCCGGAAGGCCTGCGACGACTGCGGATCATCAGCCCGGCCGCCGCCGAGGCGGTCGACGCAGACCGTCAGCCCGCCGAGCCGGCCGGCTGGATCATCGCCGAGATCCCGACCGAGGACCTGGAGGACGCCACGCGCCAGCTGCTCTACCTCGGCGCGGAGGCCGAGGTGCTGGGACCGCCGGATCTGCGCGAGGCGGTCGCCGCGACGGCGGCGCGCATCGCGGCCCTCTACGCCAGCCCCTCGTAGGTCGCCGCGATCAGGGCGACGTCGCGGGGATCGCCGACCAGGTCGGTTCCCATCCGGTTCATCGCGTAGCTCACCGCCACATGCCGCACCGGATCGACCATCGCGAACGAACCGCCCCAGCCGGAGTGGCCGAACGCCCGCGGCTCCGGTCCATAGAGGCCGTCGGTATTGAGCAGGAAGCCCGCCGCCCAGCGGGCCGGCACGCCGAGCACCTCGTCGACGCCCTCGATCTGCAGCCTGGTCGCCTGGGCCAGCGCCTCGGCGCCCACGACCCTGCGCCCGTCCAGCGTCCCGCCGTTCGCCGCCGCCCCGAACAGCCGCGCCAGCGACCGGGCGTTGGAGAAGCCGTTGGCCGACGGAATCTCGCAGGCCCGCCACGCGGCGGTGTTGGGCAGCAGCGGCTCCATCGCCGGGTTGGCGTAGGCGACGATCTGCGAGGGATTCATCTCCGGGACCATGCTGCTGGTGCCGAGCTCCGGCGGCGCGATCATCTCGGCCCGCCGAGCCTCTTCCGACGCCGGCAGACCCAGGGTCAGGTCGAGGCCGAACGGGCCCGACAGGTCCTCAACCACGAAGGCGCCCAGCGACCGCCCCTCGATCCGCCGGAACAGTTCGTTCGCCAGAGTCCCGATGCTGATGGCGTGGTAGCCGGAACGCGACCGAGGCGGCCACAGCGGCGCCTGGCCGGCGAGCCGCGCCGCCGCCGTCGGCTGATCGTAGTAGTCGGCGACCACGGCCGGGCTGGTGAAGCTACACAGACCGGCCTGGTGCGACAGCAGCTCAGCGATGGTGATGTCGCCCTTCCCCTCCGCCGCGAACTCCGGCCACCACCGCGCGACCGGGTCGGCGTAGGCCGCCTTGTCCTGGTCGACCAGGACGGCGAAGCACAGCGCCGTCACCGCCTTGGTCGTCGACCAGACATTGACCACGCTGTCCGAGCGCCAGGGCCTGGCCCCGGCCTTGTCGAGGCTGCCGCCCCAGAGGTCGACGACCAGCTCGCCGTCCTGGACCACGGCCAGCGAGGCCCCGACGTCGCCCCGCTCCGTGAAGTTGCGTTCAAACTCTGCGGCGAGCGCCGCGAAGGCCGGATCGGCCCTTCCCTCGATCTGGGTCACTGGAAGCTCTTGCTGAAGCTGACGCCGAAGGTGCGCGGCGCGCCGTAGACGCGGAAACCGACGCCCAGCGGCAGGTTGTTGACGCCCTGGGTGACGTATTCCTCGTCGGCCAGGTTCTTGCCCCAGATCGCCACCTCCCAGTCGCTGCCGGAGAACAGGCTGGCCCGGGCGTTCCACACCCAGTAGCCCTCGGTGGCGATCAGCGGGTCGTTGACGGCGTCCTTGAACATGTCGTCGGCGTAGCGGCCGTCGACCTGGACCCGGGCCTTCAGGGTCTCGCCCACGTCGAAGCTGTAGCCGACCGCCAGGTTGAAGCTGACCGGCGGCGCGTCGGGCAGTTCGTTGCCCTTGGCCACCGGACCGCCCGAGCCGATGAAGCCGCCCAGTTCGCTGTGCAGCAGGCCCAGGCCCGCGGTCACGTCCAGACCGGGCAAGGCCGTCGGCGTCCAGCGCGCATCGAGGTCCAGGCCGTAGATGGTCGCCTCGCCGACGTTGCCCAGCCGCTGGATCGGCAGCGTCCCGGAGATGTCGCGGATGAAGGTCTGGACGTCGGAGTAGTCGTAGAAGAACACGCTGCCCGACCAGGACAGGCCCCAGGCCGGCAGGCGCTGCTTCACCCCGGCCTCCCAGGCGACCAAGGTCTCGGGTTCGTAGGGCTTCAGCTGAGCCGAGTTGCTCGCCACGCCCGAGAAGAACCCGCCGCTCTTCACCCCCTGGCTGACGCTGGCGTAGATCAGGGTCAGCGGACCGGGCTTCCAGTTCAGGCCCAGTTTCCAGGACCAGTTCTGGTCGTCGATGGTCTCGTCGACGAAGGCCATCAGGATCGGCGGGGAGCCGCAGGGCGCGCCGGTCAGGGCGCTGCCCGGACACTGCGAGACCAGGTCGTAGTCGCCGCCGATGTTGGCCTTCTCCTCCGAGGTGTAGCGCAGTCCGGCGATCAGGCTGAGCGTCGGGGTCAGGTCGTGCTCGATGTTGCCGAACACCGCCGCCGACTTGGAGACCTGGTCGGTGAAGGTCAGGGTCCGGGTGTTGAACAGGTCGCGTAGGTCGCCGTCGTAGGTCATCCGCACCCGGTCGCGGGAGATGAAGGCGCCGACCAGCCAGTCGGTCTTCTCCGTCGCCCCGGCCAGGCGCAGCTCGTGCGAGATCTGCTGGATGTCGTCGTGCTCGACGAAGTCGGTCTGTCGGAAAGGCCCGCCGTCGGTGTCGGCGCCCCATTGCCGCTGGAAGTCGACCCAGCCGGTCACCGAGGTCAGCGTCCCCCAGCCGAAGTCATGCTCCATGCGCAGGGTGACCGCCCGCTGGTCGACGTCGTAGGTCGGGTCGACCGACCAGGCGCCCTTGTAGGGATCGCCGTCCGTGTCGCGGTAACCCAGGAAATCCATACAGCCCGGCGAGCCGGGGCAGACCAGGCCGGCCGGCGCGCCCGGGGGCGGCAGCAGACCGAAGAACTCCGGACCGCCGACCTGCGACCGCACCTGCTGGGCCTCGGCCTTGAGCAGGATGTCGGTGGCTTCGGTCGCCGCCCAGCGGGCCTGGGCCCGGACCATCTTCACGTCGCGCCGGCCGATGTCGTCGTTGCGGCCGCGGTCGAAGAAGAAGCCCTCGTCCTGCCGCGCCAGCTTGCCGCTGAACCGCAGGGCGAAGATCTCCGACACCGGAACGTTGACCCAGCCGTCGAGGTCGGCGCTCTCGTAGTTCCCGAACCCGCCCGCGATCCGCGCCGCATAGCCGCCGAAGCTGGGCTTGGCGGTGACGATGTTGATCGCCCCGGCGGTGGAGTTACGGCCGTAGAGGGTGCCTTGCGGCCCCTTCAGCGCCTCCATCCGCTCCAGGTCGAACAGGTCGAAGTTCATCAGCGCCAGCGAGCTGAGATAGACCTCGTCGACATAGACCCCGGCGCTGGGATTGTTGGTCGCCGAGAAGTCGTTCAGCCCGACGCCGCGGATGGTCACCACCGGCAGGATGCCGGGCATGTTCTCCTTGATGTCGACGTTGGGGGTGAAGGCCGACAGGTCGCTGATCTGGGTCACCCGGTTCTGCCGCAGCGCGCCAGCGTCGACGACCGAGACGTTCAGCCCGACGTCCAGCGTGTCCTGCGCCCGTTTCTGGGCGGTGACGACGACCGCATCGACCTCGGCCGGCGCCGGATCCTCGGCCCGCGCCGTCCCGGCCATGGCCAGCGCCATCAGCCCGGCGCCGGCCGCCAGCCATGCCCTGGGCCCGCGCGCGCTTCGCCCTTGATCGCCCATCTCCCCGCTCCTCCCTGACGGTCGTCCGGCTGACCTCGCGGTTGCCAGTTTTTCGACACTTGAGTTTGCATCGATAACGACACGACGGGACATGATCGTCAAGTTTTTCGACAATCTCGTATGTCTTGTGTATTGATCGTCGAGTAGCCGGCCGCGGCGAACGCGGCGAAAAGGAAGCGATGACGACGGAATCGGCAGCCAGGGCTCCGCGCCCGAAACCGGCGCGCAAGCGGGCGGCCAAGCGCGACCTGCTGCTCGACGAGGCCGCCCGTCGGATCAACGCCCAGGGCGCCGGGGCCATCGTGCTCAACGACATCGCCGAGCAGGTCGGGCTGTCGCGCAACACGCTCTACTACTACGTCGCCGACCGGGCCGACCTGGTCTTCCGCAGCTATCTGCGCGCCTGCGAGGCGACGGCGGACGACCTGGCCCTCGCGGTCGAGACCGGCGACGGTCCGTCCGACCGCATCCGCCGCTTCGTCGAGGCGGAGCTGGCCTTCGACCGGCCGCCACAGGCCGTGCTGACCGACATAGACTACCTGCCCGAGGCCCCCCGCGCGGTGATCCGCGAGCATCAGGCCCGCAACATCGCCGCCCTGCGCGGGCTGATCGCCGAGGGGATCGCGGCCGACGTCTTCCGGCCCTGCGACACCGAGATCGCCGCCCAGTCGCTGACCGGCCTGATCTCCTGGACCCGGCTGTCGGCGGGCTGGCTGGGCCACCGCGACGATCGCGCCGCGCGACGGCGGGCGACGGCGGCGGTGGTCGACCTCTTCCTGCACGGCTTCGCCGCCGACGCTTCCGCCGACGTGCGCTGCGGGATCGACATCGAGGCCCTGACCGCCAGGCCGTTCAACGCCTTCGACCGGAAGCAGACCAACGAGGTGAAGATCGGCCAGCTGATCGCCGCCGCCTCGCGCCTGTTCAACCGGCGCGGCATCGACGGGGTGTCGCTGGACGAGATCAGCGCCAGCGTCGGGGCGACCAAGGGCGCCGTCTACCACTACTTCGACGACAAGGCCGATCTGGTGGTGCGCTGCTATCGCCGGGCCTTCGAGCTTTACGACCTGATCATGGACACGGCGGTGAAGGCCGGCCGCACCGGTTTCGAGCGCTCGCTGATCACCCTGCACCTGAACATCCAGGCCCAGGCCGGTCCGCTGTCGCCGCTGATGCTGCAGCCGGGCCGCATGTCCCTGCCCGCCGACGAGCTGGAGCGGTTCAGCCGCGCCTCGCGCCGGCTGCGCATGACCTCGGCCCGGAATCAGCGCCAGGGCGCGGCCGACGGCTCCAGCCGGGCCGCCGACAGCGCCTTCGCGGCCGAGGCGGCGGCCGGGATCTTCCTGTGGCTCCCGAAGTGGCTGCCCGAAGGCTACCCGATGACCCCGATCCAGATCGCCGACGCCATCTGCGACCTGACGGCCCTGGGGATCGAGGCGCGGGCGGGATAGGCCATCCTCACCCCGGTCATCCCGGCGAAGGCCGGGACCCAGGTCGTAGAACGATGCGCTGACGGAAGGGAGCCCAGCGCCGTGGTTGAAACGGGATCCCGGCCTTCGCCGGGACGACCGGAGGAAACAGCCGCTACTTCAGCGTCCGCTTGTAGAGCGCCAGCAGCTCCGCCCACGCGCGTTCGGCCTGGGCTTCGTCGTAGACCTGGCTGCCCTTCACGCACCAGCCGTGGGCGGCGGGATAGACCTCGATCTTGGCCGGGCGCTTGGCGGCGTCCATGGCCGCCTTCAGCCGGACCTTCTCATTGGGGTCCTTGTCGTCGTCGTTCTTGGCCCAGAGGATCAGGTATTCGGCCTTGGTCTTGGCCAGCAGCAGGTGTGGGCTGTCGGGCTTGTCGGTGGCCAGGCCGCCGCCGTGGAAGCTGGCTACCGCGCCGATGCGGTTCGGGACCGTCGCGGCGGTAATGATCGAGAGCGCCCCGCCCATGCAGTAGCCCTGGACGCCGACCTTCCTGCGTTTGTCGACCTGGGGCTGGGCGTCGAGGTAGGCGAGATAGGTCTTGGCGTCGCGCTCGGTGGCGTCCGGCGTCACCGTCTTGCGCAGCGCCATCAGCTTGGCCCGGTCGTCGGCGTTGGCGAAGTCGAACGTGCTTTCCACCACCGGCGCCCGGCGGGTGCGGTAGTAGAGATTGGGCACGAGCACGACGTAGCCCTCGGCCGCCAGCCGCCGGCCCATCTCGCGGAACACCGGCCGCAGGCTGACGATGTCCGGCCAAATCAGCACCGCTGGCCAGGGCCCCTTCCCTTCCGGGTGGAACACCACGGCGTCGGCGACCCCGTCGGCGGTCTTGATGTCGACGTCCCGGGAAACCACTGGCGTCGTCGCCTGGGCGGCGCCTGCGATTCCCGCGACCGCGGCGACGGTCAGGCCGAACGTCCGGCGCGAGACCGTGGGATCCACGATCAGACCGGGATGGATGTCGTCTTCGCACATCGCCGTCGTCTCCGAATGAGGAACGGCGATCTTTCACCGAGCGTCGCGGGAAAGGAAAGCCCTCGGAAACACCTTGACCGATATATGCGAACGATTCTCATATGCATGCCAAGAGGTGCGTAGATGATCCAATCCCAAACCACGATCAGAGCCGGCGGCAAGAGCGGGGTGGCGTTGATCCTGTTCGGGATGACCGTCTTCGCCATGGGCCAGACGGTGCTGTTCGCCATGGCCGGGCCGGTCGTGCGCGAGATCGGGTTGACCGAACTGCATCTGGGCGCGGTCATCAGCCTGGCCGCCGTCGCCTGGACCATCGGCGCGCCGTTCTGGGGGCGGATGAGCGACCGGCTGGGCCGGATCAAGCCGCTGGTCTGGGGGCTGACCGTCTACGGCCTGGGCACGGCCGCCTTCGCCCTGGTGATGCAGGCTGGGATGGCGGGAGCGATCACCGCCATGACGGCCTTCGCGGCCTTGGCGGCGGTCCGCGCCGTCACCGCCTTCCTGACCGGCGGGCTGCAGCCGACCGCCACCGCCTACATGGCCGATATCACCGACCGGGAGAACCGCGCCGGCGGCGTGGCCATGGTCGGGGCCGCGTTCGGCCTGGGGTCGGTGCTGGGCCCGATGGTCGGCGGACTGCTGGCCCGGTTCGGGGTTCTGACGCCGCTCTACCTGGCGGCCGGACTGACCGTCCTGGCCGCGATCTGCATCCGGCTGGCGGTTCCCGAGCCGATCCAAGCCGCCGATCGGCCGACGCCGCCCAAGCTGTCGCCGCTCGATCCGCGGATCCGCTTCGCGGTGATCTTCGCCCTGCTGCTGTTCACCAGCCTGTCGATCGTGCAGCAGACCTCGGCCTTCTATTTCCAGGACAAGCTCTCGCTGAACCTGCAGCAGACGCCGAAGGCGGTCGGGTTCGCCATGACGGCCATGGCCCTGGCCATGCTGCTGGTCCAGGCGGTCGGCATCCGCCTGCTCAAGCCGGAGCCGATGACCATGCTGCGGCTCGGCGCTCTGCTGCTTCTGGCGGGGCTGGTCGGCGCCTTGGTCTCCCCCGGCCTGCCGGGGCTGATCGCCAGCTACGGCGTGGCCGGTCTCGGCGCCGGCCTGCTGACGCCGGGCGTGCAGGCGCTCGCCTCGCTGTCGGTGTCGCCGGAGGAACAGGGCGCCGCCGCCGGCGCGGTCGCCGGCGGCATGGGCGCGGGCTACATCATCGGCCCGCTGCTCGGCGCGGGCCTCTACGGCGGTTCGCACCAATGGCCGCTGGCGGCGGCGAGCGTCGCGGCCCTGCTCATGCTCGCGGCCGCCTGGATCCCCGCCCGCAGGCCGGCGCCGGCGGCTCAGAACGCCGACTAGCGCGGACCGCGGCCGGCCTCGCGTTCGGCGGCGGTCAGGACGCCGTCGCCATTGGCGTCCATCCGCTTGAAGCGGCGGTCGGCCGCGGCCTCGACCTCGGCCTTGGTGACGACGCCGTCGGCGTTGGCGTCGATCATGCCGAACATCCGGCCGCCGCCGCCCTGGCCGCCGCCCGCCCCGCCCTGGCCGCCGCCGCGCATGCCGGCGAACGCTTCGAACTCGGCCTTGCCGACCTTGCCGTCCTTGTTGGCGTCGGCGCGCATCATCGCGGCCACGCGGCTGACCTTGAACTCGGCCAGGGTCACCTTGCCGTCGCCGTTGGCGTCGGCCTTGGGCGGCTGAGCCGCCGCCGCGCCAGCCGAAAGGGCCAACACGGCCACGGACATCAGAAGGGTCTTCATCAGGGGATCTCCCGTTGTGTCGCCGGACCATGGCCCGCCGACATTGCTGGGATTTTTCACTCCATGTCAGGCCACCACGGCCTCGTAGGCCGCGCGCGCCTTGTCCCGAGCCCTGTCGAGCCGGGTCCGCAGTCCCTTCAGGTCCCGCGCCCCGCCGGCCCGCGCCAGCAGCGCCTGCAGCCCCTTGGGCTCGTCGGCCGGGTCGGCGCGATCGTCGAGCGCCAGCTTGAGCAGTTGCGACAGGTTCTGCTGCAGCCGCCAGGCCTCGACCAGGTCAGCGACCCGGCCGGGGTCGGCCAGGCTCGCCGCGCCCAGGGCGACGAGGGCCTCGCCGGTGTTCTGGGCCAGCGGCCCATCCTCGCCGGCATGGACGATCTGGAGGTGCTGGGCGGCGAACTCGATATCGACCAGCCCGCCTTCGCTGAGCTTCAGGTCCCAGACGCCCGAGGGCGGCCGCTCGCGCGCCATCAGTTCGCGCATCTCGCGCACATCGGCGACGGTGCGCTTGCGGTCCCGTGGCCGGCGCAGGGCCCGCTCGATGGCCGCCTCCGCCTCGACGGCGAACAGCTCCGACGTCGCCCAGACCACCCGGGCCCGGGTCAGGGCCAGCATCTCCCAGGTCTCCGCCTCGCGGTCGTAGTAGTCGTCGAAGGCCCGCATCGACACCGCCACCGGCCCCTTGCTGCCCGTCGGACGAAGCTGCATGTCGACCTCGTAGAGGCCGCCCTCGCCGGTCGGCGCCGACAGGGCCGCGATCAGCCTCTGAGTGAAGCGAGCGTAGAAGGTGTCGGCGCTCCAGGCCTTGATCGTCGACATCCCGGCTGGATCCTTGGACCGGTACAGGGTCATCAGGTCCAGGTCGGAAGTGGCGGTCATCTCGCGCCCGCCGCACTTGCCGAGCGCCACCACGGCCACGTCGCCGTCGAAGGTTCCGGCCTGCCGCTCGGTCTCGGCCAGGGCGGCGTCGGCCAGGCCCCGGATGCAGAGATCGGCCAGGTCGGCGAAGGCGGCGCCGGCGGCCTCGGCCGTGGCCGAGCCGCTCATCACCTGCACCCCGATACGGAAGGCCTGCTCCCGATGCACCCGGCGGGCGGCGTCCATGGCCTCCTCGAAACCCTCGGTGCGGTTCAAGGCGAAGCGCAGCGCCTCCGCGCCCTGTCCGGCGTCGATCGGATCGAAGAAGGCCGGGTCCAGCAGCGCGTCCAGGGCCGCCGGCCGCCGCGCCAGGGTCTGGGCCAGGGCCGGGGCGTAGGCCATCACCTGGACGACCAGTTCGAACAGTTTCGGCTGGGCCAGGAACAGCGACTGGACCTGCACCCCGGAGCTCAGGCCGGAGAAGAAGTCGGTGAAACGGTTGAAGGCCGCGTCGGGCGCGCCGGTCGCCTGGGCGGCGTCGAGCAGCCGGGGAGCCAGCCGGGTGAACAGCTCCCGCCCGCGCTCGGTGCGGGTGGCGTTGATCCGGCCGTGATGCCAGCCGCGGATCGCCTGCGACACCTGCGGCGGATTGGAGAAACCCATCCGCTTGAGCGTGGCCAGGGTCTCGGGATCGTCCTCGACGCCCGTGAAGACCAGGCTGCCGAACTTCGACGACAGCTCTTCCTCGCCGCGGAACAGCTCGCCGTAGCGCCCGTTCACGGCCTTCAGGATGCGGCCCACCGTGGCGTCGAAGCTGCGCAGATTGTCGTACCCCCACAGAGCCGCCACCCGCTTCCGGTCGGCGTCCGACTCGGGAAGCTTGTGGGTCTGGTCGTCGCCCAGCATCTGGGCCCGGTGTTCCAGAGCCCGCAGGTCGGCGTAGGCCCAGGCCAGCTCTTCGGCCGCCTCGGGCGCGACATGGCCGGCCTCCGACAGAGCCTTGAGCGCGTCCAGCGTGCGGTTGGAGCGCAGCTCCGGATGCCGGCCGCCCAGGATCAGCTGCTGGGTCTGGACGTAGAACTCGATCTCGCGGATGCCGCCTCGGCCCAGCTTCAAGTCGGCGCCCTTGGCGGTCATGCGCTCGTCGACCTTGTAGGCGTGGATCTGGCGCTTGATCGAATGGATGTCGGCGATCG
Organism: Caulobacter mirabilis; assembly: GCF_002749615.1. Lineage (GTDB taxonomy): Bacteria > Pseudomonadota > Alphaproteobacteria > Caulobacterales > Caulobacteraceae > Caulobacter > Caulobacter mirabilis. The sequence continues at coordinate 1,404,660 of NZ_CP024201.1, read as the reverse complement.
CCGCGAAGTCGAGATTTCGACGCCAGATGAAGGGCTTCAGCTCCTCCAGGAAGGCCTCGCCGGCCGGGATGTCGCCCGCCGCCGCCCGCGCCTTGATGAAGGCCGCCCGCTCCCAGTTCTGGCCGACGCTCTCGTAGTAGGTGAAGGCCGCCGGAGCCGGCACGGCGGGCGGCGTCGAGGACGGATCGGGCCGCAGCCGGAAGTCCACCCGGAAGACGTATCCGTCCGCCGTCCGGTCCATCATCATCCGCGAGACGCCGTGGGTGATCCGCACCGCGACGTCGCCCGGCTCGTATCCCTCGGTCACCGGCAGCAGGTGGGGCTCGTAGAAAAAGCTGATGTCGATGTCGCTGGAGTAGTTCAGCTCATAGGCGCCGTGCTTGCCCATGGCGATGATCATCAGCCCGGGGATCGGCCCCGACGGGCCTTCGCCGACATGGGTCAGGCGGCCGCGCTCGACCTCGGCCCGCGCGACCTGGGTCACGGCGGCGTGCAGGGCGGCGTCGGCGAAGCGGGTCAAGGCCCCGGTCACCTGGTCCAGGGTCCAGGCCCCGCCCAGGTCGGCGACGGCGGTCAGCAGGTGCAGATCGGCCTTCAGCTCGCGCAACTTCGTGGCCGCCAGATCCTGGTCCGGCTCGGCGCCGACCGCCTCGGCCTCCTCGAGGATGCCGGCTAGGCGGGCGTCGGGGTCGCGCTGCAGGGTGCGCAGGAAGGCCTGGCTGCGGCGCCGCGCCAGACCGGACAGGTAGGGCGAACTGGCGAAGATCGGCGCCAGGGCCGGCCAGGCGGTCTGGAAGGCTTCGGCCGCTCCGATCCGGTCTGCCAGGACCTCGCGCGTACGCTCGGCCGCCTTGGCGTCGATCACGGGACCACAGGGCGCGATACGTTCGGCGAGAGCTGTCATGCGACCAAGCTCTAAGCAATTGCCCGTCATTGCGCGAGATCGCATATTCGGCGCGAACGTAGGGGCCGTTCAACTCAAGGCCGTGGCAAACTCTTGATTATTAGCCATAGATAATATATTTGTCGGGGCGGACATTTGCAGAGACTCGTCTTGGGAACTCTGGACACAAGGGTGGAGCTTCGCACCCTCGCGAGCGGCGCTACGCCCGCCGCCAACACAGCGCTTGCGCATTTCGCCTGCGCGCTGGAGGAACTGCGCAAGGCCAGCAGAGCCAAGATCGCAGGCGCCGGCGCCGACGCATTCGAGGACCAGCTGGCTCGAAGATGGCTGGGCGGCCACGCGAGCGACGGCCTGAAGGTTTACACGGGCCGCCTTGACGAACCCTCCGGCGGGCCGCCTCGCGTCTGGGCCGCCATCGAGGTTCTGGATGGCGCGCTGGCCGCCTTGATCAAGACTTCGCTCGGCTATGAGGGCTCGCGTGACGACTTCGACGCCCGCCTCGCCGAAGCCCAGGACCGGCGCGCTCGCGGACAGAAACAGCCATGGTAGATCGTAGTTCCGACATCCTCGCGCTCCTGCCTCAGGGTGAGGAGACCGAACAGGCGATCGCCGCCTACGAGTTCGCGGATGAGATCTCCAAGCAGCTGCGCGCCCTGCGCAAGACCGCCGGCCTTAGTCAGACGCAGCTGGCCAAGAAGCTGGGCGTCAGCCAGGGCAGGATCTCACAGATCGAAAGCGGGCTCGTCGATCACGCCCCGAGCCTGGACATGACGGCCCGCTTCGCGTCGGCTTGCGGCGCGGTTCCCCAGGTATCGTTCACCCGCCCGGAGGCCGTCTCCGGCCTGGAGTACGACACCACGCCCGAGACCCTGGTCGATCCCAGCGCCTGGATCATACAGACATTGCGGCCGATGCCGCTCGCCGGAGTACTGACGGAAGCCGTTCGAGGGTTCGGCTCGACACCCTCTGGAACGCTTGCTGAAGTCATGGCCGGCGGCGGGGCCATAAGCCTCGCTCTGCGGGCGGAGCGCCGCGCCTACTACCTGAAGGCCATCGCCAACCGTGACGTTGCGGAAGCGCTCAACGCGCTGGTGGTCGCTGGCAAGCTGACGATCGTCGACGCCGGCCCGGACGTCATCGAGGCGCATCCCATCGCGCTCGCCGGGGAGACGGACTGATGGCCGACATCACCAAAGCCGTGGCCGTCGAGATGATCGGCATGGGCTTCGGCTTCGCCAGCTCGGTGACCCTGCTGATATGGTCGATCAGGCTCGGCCCGCTGCAGCGGGCGCTGGCGAAGCTGGACACCATCGACGAGGATTCGCCGCTCGCCGAGGCCGCCGCCCTGCTGACCGGATCGCTCAGAACGCAACTGTCGGGCCTGCTCCAGAAGGAGATCCTCTATCTGGGGACGTCAGCCGTATTGCTCGGCCTGAGCTTCGTCTGCGGCCTGGCGTCGAAGCTCATCTAGCGATCCAGCCCCTACTCCGCCCGCGGCAGCACCAGGGCCACGCGCAGGCCCGGGCCCATGCCGTTGTATTCGCCGGGCCCCTCGTCCAGCTCCAGCCGGCCGCCGTGCGCTTCGGCCACGGCGGCGACCAGGGACAGGCCCAGGCCGCTGCCCGGCTCGCTGCGGCTGTTCTCCAGCCGGACGAAGCGCTGGACCACGCGGGCGCGGTGCTCCTCGGGCACGCCGGGGCCGGTGTCGGTGACCGAGAACTCGATCTCGCCCGACGACCGGCGGCGGACGCGCAGCATCACCGCCCCGCCCTCGGGCGTGTACTTGATGGCGTTGTCGATGATGTTGGCCAGAGCCTGGGTCAGGATCGGCCGGGCGGCGCGCACCGTCAGTTGCGGCGTCAGCTCGGCCTTGAAGTCCAGCCCCTTGTCCTCGCACAGCGGCTCATAGAGCTCGGCGATGTCGGCGGCCAGCTGACCCGGGTCGAAGATCGTCTGATCCGGAGCCTGGCCCGCCGCCTGCAGCCGGGCGATGGCCAGCACGGCGTTGAAGGTGTTCAGCACCCCGTCGGCGTCTTCCAGCGCCTGGATCAGGGCCTGCTTCGGGTCGCCCTTCCCGGCTTCGACCTCGATCAGCGCCGCCTCCATGCGGGCGCGCAGACGGGTCAGGGGCGAGCGCAGGTCATGGGCGATGGCGTCGCCGGCGTGGCGCAGGCCGCCCATTGAGCGCTCGAGCCGGTCGAGCATCTCGTTCATGCCCTCGGCCAGTTCGTCATACTCGTCTCGGGCGCCGCGCACCTGGGCCCGCGCCTTCAGGTCGCCGCCTCGAACCGCCGCCACGGTGTCGGTCAGTCCAGCCATGTGGCGGCTGACGTTGCGGCTGACGATCGCCCCGCCGGCCAGGCCCAGCAGGATGACCAGCACCCCGGCGCCGGTGATCGCCCGGCTGATGCCGGTGACGAAGCCCTCGGACTCGGCGATGTCGGCCCCGACGAACAGGATCTCGCCGCCGTCGAGTCGCTCCTGCAGGCCCCGCGCCTGACGCCGGACCTGGGCGCCGTCCATATCGGTGTCGGTGACCAGGAAGTCGGCCCAGTTCTCGCCCGGCGCGGTCTTCTCGATCGGCGATTCCGCGATCGAGCCGGTGATCTTCTTGCCGTCCTTGTCGAGCAGCACATAGAGGAACGGCCGCTCGCCCACGCCACGCTCGATCAGGGCCTCATTCAGACCCTGGACCCCGCCTCGCCGGTAGATGGCCTCCAGCGAGTTCATCTCGCGGGTGATCTCGGCGTCGGCGCGCCGCTTCACCTCCCCGCCCGTCGCCAGCCAGGCGTAGAGCAGGAAGGCGGCGGCGGCGAAGGTGAACACCGCCAGGAACAGCAGCGTCATCCGGAAGGTGGTGGTGCGGAAGATGCGCGGCAGGCGCATGGGGGGATTGAGCCTGATCTAGGGATCCAGCCGGTAGCCGGCGCCGCGGACCGTCTGCAGCATCTGCCGATCGAAGCCCTTGTCGATCTTGGAGCGCAGCCGCGAGATATGGACGTCGATGACGTTGGTCTGAGGATCGAAGTGATACTCCCAGACCTTCTCCAGCAGCATGGTGCGGGTCACCGACTGGCCGGCGTGGCGCATCATGAACTCCAGCAGCTGGAACTCGCGCGGCTGCAGGTCAATCTCGGTCTCGCCGCGATGCACGGTCCGGGCGATGAGGTTCATTTCCAGGTCGCCGACCTTGAGCGTCGTCGCGACGGCGCCCGTCTCGCGACGGCGCGACAGGGCCTCGACCCGGGCGATCAGCTCGGGGAAGGCGTAGGGCTTGACCAGATAGTCGTCCGCGCCGGCCTTCAGGCCGTCGACGCGGTCGCCGACCTCGCCCAGGGCGGACAGGAACAGCACCGGCGTGGCGTCGCCTTCACGGCGTAGGGTCTCGACGACCTGCACCCCATTCAGCTTCGGCATCATGCGGTCGACGATGAGGACGTCGAACTCGCCCGCGCGAGCGGCGTCCAGACCCGCCTCGCCGTCGCCGGCGTGGGTGCAGTCGTAGCCGGCCTCGCCCAGACCGCGGGTCATCGCCTCGGCGGCTTCGAAATCGTCCTCGATGATCAGAATACGCATAGACGGAGGCCCCCGGAGCGAAGTGCGGCCGGTCCGACTCGGACCGGCCGCACGCAGTCTAGTCGATCTTGACCGGCACCAAAGCGGTCTGCCCGCGCCGGTCGGCGAGGCCCAGCAGGACGGTCGGGCGACCGGCCTTCTTGGCCGCATCCACCGCCGTGCTCAGTTCGCCGGGCGAGGTGATCGACTTCATGTTCACCGAGGTGATCACGAAGCCCTGGTTCACGCCCTTCTCGGCCGCGTCGGAGTCGCTGCGCACGGTCTCGACGACCACGCCCTTGACGTCCGGACCGATGCTGTAGCGGGTGCGGGCCGCCCCATCGAGCGGGGCCACGCCCATGCCCAGCACGTTGACGCGGGCCGTCGACGGCTTCTCGGCCTTCTTCGAGCCGCCCGTGTTCTCGTCTTCCTCGCCGCCGCCGGTCGCGCTGGCCAGCTCCTTGTTGGAGGGACGGACGCCCGAGCGGATGTCGATGAAGCGCTTCTTGCCGTCGCGGATGACCTCCAGACGCAGAACCTCGCCGGCGCGGCCCATGGCCACCTGGCGGGTCAGGGCGGTCGAGGAGTCGATCGCCACGCCGTTCACCGACAGGACGATGTCATCGCGCTGAAGGCCGGCCTTCTCGGCCGGGCCGCCGGGCGTGATCTGGGCCACGACGGCGGCCTTGACGCCTTCCAGGCCCATGGCTTGCGCCATCTCGGGGGTGAAGTTCTGGATCTGGGCGCCGATGTAGCCGCGAACCACCTTGCCGCCGCTGATCAGCTGCTTGGTGATGCTGTCGGCCACGTCCGCCGGGATGGCGAAGCCGATGCCGACCGAACCGCCGGTGGGCGAGAAGATGGCGCTGTTGACGCCGATCACCCGGCCGTAGACGTCGAAGGTCGGGCCGCCCGAGTTGCCGCGGTTGATCGGCGCGTCGATCTGCACGTAGTCGACGAAGCTCGAGCTGTCGTCGTTCAGGTTTCGGCCGTAGGCGGAGACGATGCCGGCCGTGGCGGTGCCGCCCAGGCCGAACGGGTTGCCCACGGTGATGACCCAGTCGCCGACCCGCGGCTTGGCGCCCTTCTCGAAGTTCACGAAGGTGAAGTCCGAGCCCTGGACCTTGATCACGGCCAGGTCGGTGTTCTCGTCGCGGCCGACGACCGTGGCCTTCAGCTCGCGGCCGTCCTTGAGGGTGACGGTGATCTCGTCGGCGCCCTCGACCACGTGGTTGTTGGTGACGATGTAGCCGTCGGCCGAGATGAAGAAGCCAGAGCCTGACGACTGCTGACGGGGCCGGGTCGGCTGGCCGTCATCGCCGCCTTCCTCGCCCTGCTTGTTCTGAGGCCCCTGCGGTCCGAGGCCGAACGGGAAGCCGCGGAACTGCAGCGAGCGGGCGTCCACCCGCGAACTCACGTCGATCGAGACCACGGCCGGCGAGACCTTCTCGAAGATGTCGGCGAAGGACATCGGCGCGCCGGGCGGCGGCGCGAATATCATCGGACCGGCGGCGGCCGTGCGCACCACGCCCGGCTGCGGCGCGGCGTGCGCCGGCGCCATCCTCATGCCCACGCCCGCCAACGCTGCGGCGGCGACGCCCGCGCCGGCGACGGCGCCCACGAAAAATCCGGTCTTCTTGGCGACCATCTTCTATCCGTTCCTGTCCCCGAAAGCGGGGGCCTCTGCGTATCTGCGTTCGATGCCAAAGAGCACAAGGGCTCTCAAGTTATCTTTCCGTCATCGACCATGGCGTTTCTAGGGCGACGAACGCGACGCTAGAGCGCGTTAGGCGGAAGTGCACGCGGTTCCGCCGCCCGAACGCGCTCTAGACCTTTTGAACCTGGAGCATGCCGATCCGGTCCGGACGCATTCGTCCGGCCCGGGCATGCTCCAGCGTGTCACGGCGTCTCATCGTCTAGCAAGGCCGCCAGACGCGTTTCCTCGGCTTCGGTCAAGGGCTCGGGCGCCGCGGGCCGTCGAAGCCGCAGCGCCAGCAGGACCCCGCCCGCGAGCAGCGCCAGCAGCGGCGTCAGCCACAGCGCCGCGTTGCCCCAGCTGAACGCGGGCTTCAGCAGCACGAACTCGCCGTAGCGGTCAGTCAGGAAGCGCTTCACCTCGACGTCGGACTTGCCGCTCGCCACCTGCTCGCGCACGACCTTGCGCAGATCGCGGGCCAGATCGGCGTCGGAATCGTCGATGGATTCGTTCTGGCAGACCAGGCAGCGGACCTCGCGAAACAGGTCGCGGGCGCGGGCCTCCTGGGCCGGGTCGGGCAGCCGCTCGGACGGGTCGGACGCCGCCCCCATCACGAACACGGCCGCCAGGACCGTCAGCAGCGCGCCGAGCCGCCTCATGCCTTGCTCCCCACGCCGAAGCGGAGCCGGCGGTCCGACAGCGAGACCAGTCCGCCGATCGCCATCAGCAGCGGTCCCAGGAAGATCAGCTGGACCCACGGGTTGAAATAGCCGCGCAGCAGCCAGGCCGGCTGGCCGCCCTCGCCCGCGCGCCGCTCGCCCAGCACGATGTAGACCTGGTCCAGGCCGCGATTGCATAGGGCGACCTCGGAGGTGGTCTGGCCGCCGGTAGGATAGAAGCGCCGCTCCGGCGCAGCCTCGCAGACGGTCCGGCCGCCGCGCGTCACCGTCACCTGCCCGCGCTCGGCCAGATAGTTCGGCCCTTCGACGATGCCGACCTCGTTCAGGGTCAGCTCATAAGCGCCGACGGACAGCTTGCCGTTGAGGGACAGGGCCTCGGCCGCCTCGACCTTCCAGCTGGTCTCGAACACCGCGCCCAGGGTGAAGACGCCGAGGCCGGCGTGGGCCAGGGTCATGCCCCAGGCGCCGCGCGGCAGGCCGGTCAGGCGACGTCGAACCTCGGCCCAGGGCGCGCGGAACATCCGCGTCCGTTCGGCCACCTCGGCCACGGCGCCGGCGATCAGCCAGACGCCCAGCGCCACGCCCGCGGAAGCCAGGGCCTTGCGCGGTTCGACGGCGGCGAAGGTCGCGACGCCGGCCGCGACGGTGATCGCCCCGGCCAGCTTCAGCCGGTCGGCCGCCGCCCGCGCGTCGCCGCGCTTCCAGGCGGTCAGCGGGCCGAACGGCAGCAGCAGCATCCCCAGCGCCATCAGCGGCACGAAGGTCAGGGCGAAGAACGGCGGCCCGACCGAGACGGTGTCGCCGGTGACGGCCTCGCGGATCAGCGGGAACAGGGTGCCCAGCAGGACCGTCGCGGTGGCGGCGGTCAGCAGGATGTTGTTGAGGACGATCAGACTCTCGCGGCTGACCGGGGCGAAGACGCCGCCCTGCTGCAGGGTCGGCGCGCGCCAGGCGAACAGGGCGAAGCCCGCTCCCGCCGCCACGCCCAGGATCGACAGCAGCAGCACCCCGCGGGTGGGGTCGACGGCGAAGGCGTGGACGCTGGTCAGCACGCCCGACCGCACCAGGAAGGCCCCGAGCATCGAGAAGGTGAAGGCCGCCAGGGCCAGGAACACGGTCCAGCCGCCCAGCGCGCCGCGCTTCTCGGTGACGATGGCCGAGTGGAGCAGGGCCGCGCCGATCAGCCAGGGCATGAAGCTGGCGTTCTCGACCGGGTCCCAGAACCACCAGCCGCCCCAGCCCAGCTCGTAGTAGGCCCAGAAGGCGCCCAGGGTGATGCCGACGGTCAGCATGGCCCAGGCCGCCAGGGTCCAGGGCCGCACCCAGCGGGCCCAGGCCGCGTCGATCCGGCCGCCGATCAGCGCCGCCGCGGCGAAGGAGAACACCACAGAGAAGCCGACATAGCCGAGGTAGAGGAACGGCGGATGGAAGGCGAGCGCCGGGTCCTGCAGCAGCGGGTTCAGCGACCGCCCCTCGACCGGCGGCATCACCACCCGCGCCAGCGGGTTCGAGGCGAAGACGGTGTAGGCCAGGAACAGAACGCCGAGGGCGCCCTGCACGCCGAGCACGCGGCTCTTCAGCGCCGCCGGCAGCGTCCGGCCGAACAGGGCCACGCCGGCGCCGAATCCGGTCAGGGCCAGGCACCACAGCAGCATCGAGCCCTCGTGGTTGCCCCAGGCGCCGGCGACCTTGTAGAGCATCGGCTTGGCGGTGTGGGAGTTGGCCGCGACGTTGGCCACCGAGAAGTCGGACGTGACGAAGGCGACGACCAGCGCCGCGAAGGCCGCGGCCACGGCCAGGAAGCCGCCGACGCTGGCGCCTTCGGCCGCCCCGGCCAGCGCCGGCCGCCGGCCGCCCGCCAGGCCCAACGCCATCTGGGCGACGGCCAGGGCCAGCGCCAGGGCCAGGGCGAACGCCCCCAGTTCGGCGGTCATTCGGCCCTACCCCGCTCGGCGGAAGGAGACTCGTCCCCGCGCCACTCGCCCTGTTCCTTGATCGCGTCGGCGACGTTCTTGGGCATGTACTTCTCGTCGTGCTTGGCCAGCACGCGCTTGGCCACGAACACGCCCTGCGCGTCGTAGGCGCCGTCGGCGACGATCCCCTGCCCCTCGCGGAACAGGTCGGGCAGGTCGCCCTGGAACACCACCTTCGAGGTCGCGCGGTTGTCGGTGACGACGAACTCGACCCGGCCGTCGGGATGCTTCCTCACGCTGCCCGTCTCGACCAGCCCGCCCAGCTGCAGATGCCGACCGGCCGGCACCTTGGCCTCCTGGGCCTGGGCCGGGGTGTAGAACAGCGAGATCGAGTCCCGCAGGCCCCACATGGTCAGGCCGACGGCCAGGGCCAGCACCGGCGCGATCGCCAGCAGGACGGTCAGCCGCCGCCGGGCGGTTCGGGACTTGGGCCAGAAGCTCATCGCGGGGCCTCCGCCGCCTGGTCGAGCGCGCGCAGCACGTCGGGATCGTCGTTGAACAGGGTCTTGGCGCGGGCCCGGGCGGCGTCGCGCTTGCCGGTCTCGCCCAGCACGGACCAGGCGCGGACCAGGCGCACCCAACCTTGCGGATCGTTCGGTTCGGCCTCCAGCCGCGCGGCCAGCCCCTCGACCATGCCGCGGATGGCGTCCGCGTCAGGCAGCCCCTCGCCGCCCTGGGCTCGAGCCTGAGCCTGCGCCTGCGCCGCGGCCGCATCCGGCCCCTGTTCCCGCCCCTGTTCGGCGAGGCCTCCGGTCTTCTCGACCTGGGCGATCTCGGCGATCAGGGCGGTGCGGTTGGGGTCGCCGACGGGAAGGTCCGCGGCCAGGGCGCGCCAGGCGGCCAGGCCTTCGGCGGCGCGGCCCTCGGCAATCTCGCCGCGGGCCAGGAAGTAGCGGGCGCTCAGGGACTTCGGATCGCGCTTGACGGCCTCGCGGAAGGCGGTGCGGGCGTCCTCGCCCACCTGTCCCTCGCCTTCGGCGACGAAGGCCTCGCCCAGGGCCGCCCACAGGTCGGCGCGGTCGGGCGCGACGGCGACGGCGCGGCGCAGGGCGGTGGTCGCGGCGCGGACGTCGCCGGACGCCATCTCGGCCAGGGCCAGGTTGCGGAAAGCCTCGGCGTCGTTGGGCCGCTCGGCGGTCACGGCGCGCAGGACGGCGGCGATCTGGGGCGCGTCCAGTTTCCCGGGGTCGCCGGCTCGCCACTCGGCCAGGCGGCGGGCGAAGGGCTGGTCGGGCGTTCCGGGCGAGCCGACGGCGACATAGGTTCCCACCGCCAGCAGCGGCGCGGCAATGGTGGCGGCCAGGGCCAGGCGGCGTCCGCCCAGTCCCGTCGCGGGGGCCGCCGCGTCGGCCGCGGCCAGCAGGCGGCGGCCCGCCTCGGCGCGCGCGGCGCGCACCTCGGTCTCCGGCAGCAGGCCGCGGGCGGCCAGGTCGTCGATCTCGGCCAGCTGGCGGCGATGCACGGCCACCGCAGGATCGCCCTCGCCCACGCGCCGCTCAGCCGCGCGGGCGCCGCGCAGCATCAGCCAGGCGACGGCCGCAGAAAGCGCCGCCGCAGCGATCCAGAATGCGAACATGAGGGGGCTTTAGCGGATCACGGACCGCTTAGCGAGTGGCCAGACGGTCCAGGCCTAGGCCGCCGCCGCGCGGCGCCGGACGATGGCCCCGGCCTGCCGGTCCCGGACCAAGGTCAGCAGGCGGGCGGCGACGTCGAGATGCTCGCGGGCGATCTCGTCGTTCTCGATGTCGCCCAGCCGAATCTGCTCGAGCACGTCCTCGACGTAATGGTCGATCCGCTGGCCGATCGTCTCCAGCACCTTGCCGCGCACGCCGCCGAAACCGCCGTCGGTGGCGCAGTTGCGGATCTCGGCGGCGAAGGTCAGCAGGCCCACGGCCCAGGCGACCGCCGCCTCATCGGCGGGCGAGTCCAGCTTGGGTGCGGTGGAGGTGAGTCGACCGGAGTAGCGCACCTTCACCACGGGCAAGGCCTGGGCGACCGCCTCGTCGATCTCGCGCAGGCGGACCTCGACGGCCGCCGCCAGACCGTGCTTCAGCCGGGCCAGACGCTGGCCCCAGGGGCCGTCGCGCGACAGCTGGACGGACTGATCGAACTCGCCGGTCTCGTCGATCGCGTGCTGGACGGCCCGGGCGGCGTCCAGCGCGACCTCCACGCCGGCGCCGGGCCGCAGGTGCCGGACCCGCTCGACCTGGGCCTCGATGTCGGCCAGCGCCCGATCGCCGAACAGGGCCAGCTCGGAGGCCGCCAGGTAGCGCTCGCCCGGATGCTCCATGATCGAGGTGGCGATGCGCAGGATCGTCCAGGGCTGTTTCAGGTGCGCGGCCAGCATCTCGAACATCAGTGGCCCGCCGCCCTGGCGCACCGCCTCGGCGTCGCGATAGGCCAGCCGCGCCACCGCCCGCCGCTCGTTGGTCATGCGCTGCAGCCATTCGCCGAGCCTGAGCAGCGGCGGCCGCACGATGGGCGCGATCTCCAGCGCCAGGACCAGCGTCTGCGACAGACCCGGACGCCGGGCGTCGCAGGCCGCCGCGGCGGAGACGTAGTCCGGCGTCTCCGCGGCCCTCAGTCCGCTCGCCGCTTGCAGGCACAGGGTGTCGAAGACAGCTGGCCAGGGCTCTTCGGGATCGATGTAGTAGCAGGCCTCGACCGCCTGCTCGACCAGGCGCGGGACGTCGGCCTTCAGGCCTTGCCAGATCCGGCCCAGCGCGGCGCGCGGGAAGGTGACCCGCCCGTCGCCGGCCTCGGGCCCGAACATCGGCGCCAAGGGCTGGAAGGTGGTGAAGCGGACTTGGCGGTCGGCGGCCTCGGCCTCGACCAGGGCGCCGATGGCGGCCAGCGGACCGGTCGTCCCTTCCTTGCAGACCGCCTTCTCGAGCCCGCGCACGACCTCGTCCGGCGAGGCGGCCACCAAGGTCTTCAGCAGGGCGATCTTGTCGTCGGTCAGTCCCGGCATCGGCCCACGCGCCACGGGTCCCCCTGACCCTACTGCCGCCCAGCCTTGCCCATTATGGGTTAAAGCTTTCCGAAATCGGAGTTTCTCAGGCTTCCGCCCGCGGCAGGACGATCTCGACTTTCAACCCGCCCATCGCGGCGTCGCCCAGCGTCACGGTTCCTCCATAGGCCCGGGCCAGCTCGTCGACGATGGCCAGGCCCAGGCCGGAGCCGGGCGCGCTTTCGTCCAGGCGGGCGCCGCGCTTGAGCACCTCGCCTCGCCGCTCCGCCGGCAAGCCCGGTCCGTCGTCCTCGACCCTGAGCAGCAGGGTCTCCGGCCCGGCGATCTCGGCGGTCACCCGCACCTTGGCCTTGCACCACTTGCCGGCGTTTTCCATCACATTGCCGGCGACCTCCATCAGGTCCTGCTTCTCGCCGCGGAAGCAGAGGTCGTCGGGGCATCGCCAGTCGATCTCGACCCCCTTGCGTTGGAATATCCGCTCCAGCGTCACCGCCAGTTCGTCGATGACCGGCTCGACCAGGGTGCGTTCGCCCATGCTCTGGCTACGAGCCGCCGCCCGCGCCCGGCGCAGGTGGTGCTCGACATGGTTCCGCATGGCCTCGGCCTGGCGGGTCACCACCTCGGACAGCTGGCTGGGCTGCTGCTGCGCTTCGGTCAGCATGACCGACAACGGCGTCTTGAGAGCGTGGGCCAGGTTGCCGACGTGGGTGCGCTGACGCTCGACCACGTCCTGGTTGTGCGCGACCAGGGCGTTCAGCTCTCGGGCCAGGGGTTCGAGCTCGGTGGGATAGTCGCCCTCGATCCGTTCGGCCCGGCCCTTGCGGACCTCGGCCACCTCGCGCCTGAGGCTGAACAGCGGTTGCAGGCCGATCCGGACCTGCAGGAAGACGGCGGCCAGGATGCCCGCGCCGAGGGCCAGCAGGGCGGCGCCGGTCATCAGGGCGAAACGCTCAGCCTCCCGGTCGATGGGCGAGCGGTCTTCGGCCACCAGGATGATCACCGGCTGCGCGCGGTCGTCCAGCTGCACCTGCATGCCGCTGGCCCGCAACGGCTGATCGAGCGGCCCGATGGTGTTGAAGTAGATCGCCGTTCCCGGCTGGGCGGCGATGCCGGCGATGACGTCGTCGCTGACCTTCAGCTCGGTGTCGAACAGGGAATGGGATTTCCTGATCGCACGGATCTTCCCCGAACTGCCGTGTTCCGCGATCTCCCAATAGCGTCCCGCGAAGGCCCGTCCCGACCGGGTGTCGTTCACGGGCGGGACGACCACCTCGCCGTTCTTGATGTTGATGCCCGCGTTGAGCACCTCGGTCAGTTCGATCAGCCCCTGATCGAAGCGGCGCAACGCCGCCTGCTGGAAGAAGGCGGTCAGCGCCAACCCGGTCACGATCAGGACGACGACGCTCCAGCCGGCCGCCAGCAGGACCAGCCGCCCGACCAGCGAGCGGCCGCTCAGACCCGGCAGCCTGGGCAGCTTCACCCGGCGTCCTCGCCCTCGAGGGCCACCAGCCGGTAGCCGAGGCCGCGCACCGTCTCGATGCGGTCGGCGCCGACCTTCTTGCGCACGCGGCCGATGAACACCTCGATGGTGTTGGAGTCGCGGTCGAAGTCCTGGTCGTACAGATGCTCGACCAGCTCCGTCCGGCTGATCACCCGCCCCTGGTGCATCATCATGTAGTGCAGCAGGCGGTATTCGAGCGAGGTCAGGCGCAGCGGCTCGCCGTTGACGCTGGCGCGGGCCGAGCGCGGATCGAGGCGCAGGCCCCCGCAGCTGAGGTTCGGCGTCGCGTGGCCGGCCGACCGGCGCAGCAGCGCGCGCAGGCGGGCCAGCAGCTCCTCGGTGTGGAACGGCTTGGTCAGATAGTCGTCGGCGCCGGCGTCGAACCCGGCCACCTTCTGGCTCCAGTTGTCGCGCGCCGTCAGGATCAGCACCGGCGTGGCGATGCTCTCGCGCCGCCAGCGCTCCAGCACCGACACGCCGTCGACCTTGGGCAGGCCCAGGTCGAGGATCACCGCGTCGTACGGTTCGGCTTCGCCCAGGTAATGGGCCTCCTCGCCGTCGCCGGCGTGGTCGACGGCGTAGCCGGCGTCGGCCAGGGCCAGCTTCAGCTGACGGGTCAGGTCCGGATCGTCCTCGACCAGCAGGATGCGCATGATGTCCTCAGTCCCGTCCGATGATCTGGCCGGTGCGGGCGTCGACGATGTAGTCGATCCTCCGGCCGTCGTTGGTCTGCCAGCGCACGCGATAGATGGGCCGGTCGCCGCCTTCCAGGCCCGCGTCGAGCAGCCGCCCGGGGCTGGATCTGGCGATTCCGCGGATCACCTGTTCCAGCGGAACCAGACGGCCGCCGCGCGCATCGCCGCCGCGGGACCATCCGTCGTCGGACGGGTTTCCCCGCCGGCCGCGGTCGTCGTCGCGGTCGTCGTACTGCCCGCGGCCCTGCGCCCAGGCGATCGTCGTCGCCGCCGGGGACCCGGCGCCGATCAGCGCGGCGGCAAAGAGGACGAGGAAGCGTTTCATGCCCAAGGGAGATAAGCGCATACGGCTGAATGCCGGCTGAATAGACCCTTTATGAAGAGCGTGCGACAGCCTGTCACGCCAGAGCGGCCAAGGGGTCAAGGCAGGTCACCGCTGACCGTGGCGACGTGGGGCTCCGGCCCGCCCTTCCATTCGATCCTGTAGACGCTTCCAGGCGCAACCGACTGCACGGCGTGCGGCCATAGAGCCGCGAAACATGTCCCCCCCGAATGCCTCACCGACGGATAGATGATCCCGTTGAGGCCCACCGCGCGCGCGGCCTCGGCCAGCGCATTGCCGCGCGGATAGGCCAGCACGGCGTCGGGATGCAGGCAGGGATGGTCCGGGAGCTGGCGAAGATCGACATACTCCCCGGCCAGGCTGGCGTGCATTTCGGCATACTCGACCACGGCCCGAAACTCCCCTGTCCGGGCAAGCATTTCCGTCATGTGGTGGACCACCTCGGCCAGACAGGTCTCTACGGCGAGCGCTGCGTACCACGCGCCCCGGCCCGGTCCGTTGAACCGATTCAGCTCCCGCGGTTTTGCATAGGCGAAACACGCGTTGACGAACTTGGCGTGCGGCACGTTGAACACGAACTCGTTCGCGTGGAGGCTTTCGAAGCCGCGATCCTGAGCCACCAGGCGCGTACTGGTCGCGGCTTCGATCTCGGACAGCGCCTCGAGGTCGTCTTCATCCACCAGCGCGTTGAGAACGGATGCCCGCAAGCGGGCCGTCGACACCAGCCGCACCGTCCTGGCGAAAGCCTCTCGAACGACCGGGAGCCCCTCCAGCATCGGGCGCTCAGAGTCCGCCGCGAACGGCGTCGACATACCGGCGCACTTCCAGCATCCGCGGTATGCCGCCCTCGATCATCGCCTCGATGGGCGTCGCCCGCTCAAAGATCGGGCCCCGGTTCTGCAGGCGCGGCCATCGGTCGGCCATGTCGTCGGCGAACAGCAGGTGCAGCCCCTTGTAGACCCCGACCAGGGCCGACACGCGGGTCAGCTGGTCCTGCCCCAGCGCACCGTCCCAGCGGCTGGCCTTGATCCGGTCCCAGGTGCTCGACGAGACGCCGAGCAGCGACGCCGCCTCGGCGTTGGACAGGTCCCAGATCCTGGCCATGGAACGAAACGCCTTGATCGCGGCGGCGCTCAGACGCTGGCGATCAGCTTCGTTCGAGAAGGTCTGCAGCTCCATCGACGGGAGCGGCGCCGGCGTCGACGCCTTGGCCGATTTGGTCATTCTCGTCTCCTGACGTGAATATACACGTCAATTGACTTTCGGGAATGTTTTTCTTTCGTTCCGCCCCTAGCGCCGCCGCGGCTGATAGGGCCGCTCCTTGCGCCAGCGCTCGGCGAACTTCTCCAACTCGGGATCAGGCCCCTCGGGCAGGGTCACGACCAGGCGGGCCATCAGATCGCCGCGCTTGCCCTTGGCGTCGATGAAGCCCCGCCCCTTGAGCCGCAGCTGGGCGCCGCTGTTGGAGCCGCGCGGAACCGTCAACGACACCGGACCGTCGGGGGTCGGCGCCTCGACCTTGCCGCCCAGGATCGCATCGGGCGCCGAGATCGGCAGGTCCATGGTCAGGGTCGCGCCCTCGCGCCGATAGAGCGGGTGGACCCGGATCGCCAGCTCGATCAGGGCGTCGCCGGCTCCGCCGCGTCCCTGGGCCCCCTGGCCCTTCAGCCGCAAGGTCTGGCCGTCCTGGGCGCCCTTGGGGATGTTCACGTCCAGGGTCCGGCCGTCGGAGAAGGCGATCCGCTTCTTGGCGCCGCGGATGGCGTCCTCCAGGTCGACGTCCAGCCGCGCGCGCAGGTCCGCGCCCTTGGACGAGCCGCCGAAACCGAAGCCGCCGCCCCGGCCGCCGCCCGCGCCGCGGCCGAAGGCCTCGCCGAAGATGTCGTTGATGTCGATGCCCTCGAACCCGGGGCTGCCCGGGCCAGGGCGATAGCGACCGCCCGAGGCGCCGCCGGGGCCGAAGGGACCGCCGCCGAAGCCCCCATGCTGCTCGCGGCCGTCGGCGTCGATCTCGCCGCGGTCGAACTTCCGGCGCTTATCCTCGTCGCCGACGATGTCGAAGGCGCCCGAGACGCGTTTGAAGCGCTCCTCGGCGCTCTTGTCGCCGGGATTGGCGTCCGGATGGTACTGCTTGGCCAGCTTGCGGAACGCCTTGCGGATCTCGTCCTGGCTGGCGCTCCGGGGGACGCCCAGTTCTGCGTAAGGATCGCCTGCCAAACTCGCCTCGCCGGTGGAATCTCGGCTCCCCTGATAGAGCCTCCGGCCCTTTAACGCCACAGGCTGCGGACAGTGACGGCGCCCCAGCCGAACGCCGACGAAAACTGGGCGAGCCGGACGACCACCGGGTCGGGGAGGCCGCCGGGGCGGTCGACCGCCTGCATCGCCGGGGTCCAGGCGAACACCGGCGCCTCGGTCTCGGCCCGGCGCACGACCGCGCCGTCGACGAGCAACTCGATCCGGTAGCGCTCGGTCTCTTCGCCCAGCGGCGGCTCCGCCTCCCAGCCGTCGCCGCCGATCCGGGCGCGGCGGATCCAGCGGAACCGCACCGCCCCGTCCGCCAGCGTCTCCCGGCGGAGGTGAGCGGGTGCCCAGGGTCGGTCCGCCAGGCCGCGCCAGACGGCGATCGTCTCGCTGGCCGCCTCTCCGCCCGGCGGCGCGCCGGCCGGCGCCGCGCGCCAGAGCAGCGGGACCCCGCGCTCGAACAGCGCCGTCTCGACGCGGACAAGGCCATCGTCCAGCGCGACGACGGCTGCTCCGGCCGGCGTCAGCGCCGCCATCGCCGGTTCGCTGCCGGCCTGGCCGCGCAGCAGGCCCGACAGGACCCAGACGTCCGGCGCGACAGGCTCGGCCGACAGGAACTGCAGGATCTCCCAGTCGCCGCCCGCCCCCTGCACCGCCAGGGCGTTGGCCCCGCCCAGCACCGCGGCGCGCGATCGGTTCTGCGGCGGCGCGCCCTCCAGCCGGACGGTCAGCCGCGCCGTCCTGTCGAAGCGATGCAGCGGCCCGGCCGGCAGCGGGCTCAGGGTGACGCCGACGTTCGCGGGCGCCCCTGCCCGGCCGCGCAGGGTCAGGGCGTCCGCCGCCGCGCCGGCATGTAGATCGCAGGCGCGCCAGGGCTCCGCCGCGACGGCGGCCATCAGGCGCCGGTCCGTCTCCGCGCCCGGCAGCAGCGGCAGGTCGAGCAGGTGCAGGACCGGCGGCCCCGGCGGCTGGATCACGGGCCCCGGCGTCCAGTCAGGCGATCCCCCGGCAGGCGCCGGCGGCTCGCACAGGCTCAGCAGGGCCCGCGGCCGTTCATCCAGGTCCAGCCGCTCGACGCGCCACAGCCGCGCATAGCCCGGCAGGCGCAGGCGGTCGCCGGCCTCCAGCCGCAGGGCCGCCAGCGGCGCCAAATGGACGGTCGCCTCGTCCCGCGCAGCCTCGGCGCGGGCCAGCAACCGCCGCCCGACCGCCTCGGCCTGGGGCGCGGCCATGACCAGCGGCAGGTCCGCGCCGGCGACCCCGCCGGCGTCGACGGACTCGCGCCGGACCGTCAGGGATCCGGTCTGATAGCCGGCGGTCTCGTCGATGAAGCGCAGGACCATGACGTCGGGCGGGGCCGGCAGCGTCCGGCGCGCCGCCAGGGCCTCGCCTGTCTCGGGCCGGGCCAGGTCGTCCTCGGTCAGCGTGATCGCGACGCCGCCGTCACGGGCCGTCAGAGCCGCCCGCCCCGACCGTTCGGCGACGTCGAAGCCCAGGCAGGCGGCCAGCGGCTCCAGCGCATCGCGCAGGCGCGTCGGCCCCTCCAGCACGCAGCCGGTCGTCACGCCCGCGGCGTCGCCGACGTCGAGGGCGACGCCCGCCCGCGCGGCCAGGGTCTGGGCCAGGGCGCCCAACGGCGCGGCGCCGACCCGGCCGTTCAGCCAGTGGCCCAGCGCCCAGTTCGGCCCGTCGCTCCACAGGCCGGCGCGGGCGGGGAAATCGGGAAACGGCCGGGCGTCCCAGCACCAGGCGCTCATCGCCTCGACCATCGGCCCTCCGTAGACCTCCGATACCGGATTGGCCGGCGGCGCGGCGAAATGGGCCAGCGCCGCCTCCAGCGTCCGCCGCTGCGCCAGGTCGTCGCGCGCCCCGTTCGAGAAGGGCGGCAGCCGGCTCTCGGCGCTCTTGGGGTCGATGAAGGCGTTGGGGGCGTTGGCCCCCTTGTCCACGGCGGCGCAGCCGAACTCGATCAGGCGGATCGGCTTGCCGCGCGGGACCCAGGCTGTGGAGGTCGGCGACCGCACGCCGCCGGGCCGGTCGTGGTGGGCGTTCGACCACCAGCCGACGAGGTCCTTGGGCCGGAAGACCCAGGGCTCGCCATGGGCGCCGTCGGTGATCGGCCGCCGCCGTCCGGCCGTCCGGTCGGCCTCGGTCGCGTAGAACCAGTCGAACCCCTCGCCGCCGGCGACCTCGATCTCTGCGGCGTCGGGTCCGCGCTGGTCGGCCAGAGGCGGGTAGAAATCGATCCCCACGAAGTCGATCGCCGGGTCGGCCCACAGCGGATCAAGGTGGAAGGCCACGTCGCCGCTTCCGTCCGCCGGCTGATGTCCGAAATACTCCGTCCAATCGGCGGCGTAGCCGATGGCGGTTCCCGTCCCGAGCACGGCGCGGCAGTCGGCGGCCAGCCCGCGCAGCGCCTCGACCGCCGGATAGGACCGCGCCGGGCCGCGGATCGTGGTGACCCCGACCATCTCCGACCCGATCAGGAAGCCGTCCACCCCGCCGGCCAGCGTGGCCAGCCGGGCGTGATGCAGGATCATCCGCCGCCACCCCCAGTCCTCCGCCGGGCCGTGGTAGGCCGTCGTCCGGCCGTCGTCCGAGAAATGTCCCGGCCCGGCGCCGCCGAACAGCGCCGCGACGTCGTCGACCCCGCCGGTGATGCGTCCGCGCCAGGGATAGCCGTCGCAATCCATCAGCACGAACGGGTAGAGCGTCACCTTCAGTCCGCGCCGCCTCAGCTCGACGATCGCCTGGACCACCGCCTCGTCGGCGGGCGTGCCGCCATAGGCCGGGCCGCCGCCCTCCAGGGTCGAGATCCGGTGCGCCGCATTCCGGTCGACGCCCCCTGCCCGCCAGGCGAACGGCCGGGTCGGCTTGCCGGCCGTCTCGACGCCCGGCCGGAACGCGCAGACGCCGGCGTCCAGGCTGGTCCCGAACCAGGCGACGACCAGCACCACCTCCTCCAGCGCCGGCAGCTGCGCCTGCAGTTGGTCGAGCGAGACCAGCAGGTCGGGCCGCCCCTCGGCGTTGTTGACGTTCTCGGGCGCGGTGCGGACCAGGCTGTCCTGGCGGCGGACGACCTGGGTCGCCAGGGCGAACTCGCCGGCTCCGGGGATCAGGCAGACGGACTTGAGGCGATCCTCCAGCCCGGCCGTCTCGCCGACCGGACGGCGGAACACCTCGAACGCCAGCTGCGGCGGCCGATCGCCATAGGCCGCCAGCGGCAGGTCCTCGAACACCACATAGGCGCAGCCGCGATAGGCCGGGGCCGTTCCCTCGACCGCCTCGATCAGGGGATCCGGCGTCTGGTCCTCGGTTCCGCGATGCAGCCGCATCGTCACCCCGTCCAGGTCCATCGGCTTGCCGTTGGCCCAGACCCGCCCCAGGCCGTCGATCGGCCCCTCACCCAGGGCGACGGCGAACGACAGGCTGTAGTGGGACTCGGTCGCACGGGGACCGCCCTTGCCGCCGTCGACCTGGCGCTCGACCCGCCGCTCGCGGAACCGCGCCGCCCAGATCAGCTGGCCGGCGACCCGGGCGCGGCCGAACACCGCCGCCATCGGCGCCCCCTCCGTCGTCGAGGTCAGAGCCAGATCGCGGATGCGCGGACCGGTCCGTCGCGGCGGGGTCAAGGCGGAGATCAGCAGGCCGTCGAGGACGCCGCCGATCTGGGCCCCGATGGCTGCGCCGAGCGCGCCGCCGACCGCGTCGCCGACACGCGAGAAGATCACCTGAGCCATGGCTTCACTCGTTCACGAAGGGAAAGGCGAAGGCCGCCGCTCGCCGGCGTCGCCACCAAGGGCCGAGCCAACTCTCCACCACCGCCCGTCCCCAATAGGCGTGGACGATGCGCGGATCGGGCGCGCCGGGCCCGACGGTCGCCGACAGGACGGCGCAATGCTTGACGCAGGCGTCCGGGCTCATGCGGAACAGCAGGATGTCGCCGGGTCGGGCCTGATCGATCGGAACGGGCCTCAGATGTCGCTCCGCGGCGGCGAGCAGCCGCTCCGTCGGATCGGTTTCGGCCCAGTCGGGACGATAGGGCGGCGGCGGCTCGGGCTCATCGCCGGCCAGCTCGCGCCACAGGCCGCGGACCAGGCCCAGGCAGTCGCAGCCCACGCCCCTCAGGCTCGCCTGATGCCGATAGGGCGTGCCGATCCAGCGGCGGGCGGCGGCGACCACGCGCGCCCTATCCACGTCGGCTGCCGCCGTCGTGACGCTCGCCCGGGCCGGGATGGGCGGTCAGGAAGTCGCCGCCCGGAATGGACGGGAAGCCCCTGAAGTTCAGCACATTGCCGAAACGGCCTGAGCAGGTGCTGAAACGCTTGTCGCATCCCAGGCCCACGCTCGGATGGTCCGCCGCGACCCCGCAGCGCGCGTCGCCCAGCGCGGCGTCGCACAGCCGTCCGAACAGCCGTCCGGCCGTGCGGTCGAGCGCGGCCAGCGGCCCCTCGATCTCGGCCTCGAACGCCGCTCCCTCGCGCCGCAGCCGCGAGATCCGGCCGCGCCACAGGATGACGAAGAGGTCCGGACGCTCCCAGTCGACGCGGCGACATTCCAGGTCCGCGCCGTCATAGGCCCCCGCCCGGATGTCGGCCTCGGTCACGGCCGCATCGTCAAGGCCGCCCGCCGCGACGGCCGATCCGGCCCCGGAGAAGGCGAGCGCCGTGTCGGCCGCGCCTGCGGTCCAGCCGCTCGCGGCGGAGCAGGTGAGGCCGCCATGGTCGAGCGGCCGATCATGGTCGGTGAAGCCCAGCCTCCGCCCGTCGCGACGGGTCAGCAGCCAGGCATGGCAGAGCGTCGCGGCGCCGGACTCGATCCGGGCCGCCAGCGCCGGCGGTGCGTCCTTCATGGAAACCTCTCGGCGGACTAGATCCGCACCTCGATGAGCGGGACGGCGACGACGCGGCCGGCCTGGAAGCTCTCCAGGGTCACGTCGATGCGGTCGGCGTCGAATCGGACCGGGGTGTCAAAGGCGAAGCCGGCAGTGACGACGGCGCCCGTCGGCGGCGGCGCGGCCAGCGTGACCAGACCGGTCGTCGCATCGACGGCGAAGGCTGTGGTCTCGACGCCATCGACCGCGACCCGGGCGGATCCGACCACCGGTTTGCGGATCGTCCGCGCGGGGCCGTCGCCGCCGTAGGCCTTGCGAAGCGGAAACTCGAAACGCTCTCCATTTCCGACGCCAAGGTTCTGATCCAATGGAGAAATATCGGCGGACGGCGCACAGGACTTGAAGTCAGCGAAGTCCTTGAAGCGGAATCCGTACAGCCGGCCGCGACGCGCTTCGAAGAAGGCGACCAGCGCCGCCGCATCGTCCAGCGACCGCACGCCCGCGCCGATCAGATAGCGGCGGCGGCCGTGCGCCCAGGGCGTCGACCGTCGCTCGAAGCCGGAAGCCAGCGTGACAACCTCGGTGCGGCGCTCGACGCCGCAGGTCGAGCCGAACGCCAGCCGCGCGGGCAGGCGCGCCTCATGAAAGGACATGACGGGCTCCAGACACGAAAAGGCCCGCGCGAGGCGGGCCGTGGAAGAGCAGGATGGAGGCCGGCGGTCAGGCCGGTCGGAGGCGGAAAACCACCACGGCGAACAGGCCGAGCGCCACCACGACCAGGATCAGCGAGGCGCTCGAGGCGACGATGCCGCTGATCGCCATGCCCCGTCCGCCGGACCGGCGCAGGCCGAGCACGCCGAACGTCAGGCCGACGGCGGCGGGCACGATGACCGCCAGGTTGAGAATGGGTATCCAGGCCGCCAGCAGCGACAGATTGCCGAGCACCGCAGAACCGAGCGCAAAGCCGTTGAACGGCTGCGGCGCGACGTGGTCGTGAGTCATCAGGTCCCCCGATCTGAAAGCCTCACGCGCACGCTAGTCCTTCGGCGCGACCTGTCAACGCGGCGTTAAGCGGCGCCTCAGTCCAGGGGGCAGCCGTAGGATGGCGACGCCAGCCGGGCGGGGTCGTTCCAGGTCGGGGCGCGGGAGGCGGCGAATCCGTCGGGGCCTCTCAGGCAACGCGAGACCGGACCGCCGTAGCCGTAGTAGCCGCCGTTGCGGCCGAAGTCGGTGTGGCCCACCGCGACGCCGACCGTCGACCGCTCGCCGACCGGAATGTCGGCGGTGAGGTAGCCGCTGCGATAGCCGCCGGTTCCGACGGACACGGACACCTCGCCATGGATCTTGCGCGGGCCGGAGTCGCGCTCCGCCGCCGCCGCCGACCGGACGGGCTCGGCCGCGGCGTCGGCCAGATAGCGCTCGATCTGGGTCGCGGTGTCCATCGGCGGCGTCCCACTGGCGCCGGCCGTCGACATGGGCGCGTCGGCGGGCTCGGCCGCCAGGACGGGCGTCGCGCCCATGGCCAGGACCAGCACGATGGCGGCGACGGACCTCATAGGGGACCCCCTCTGACTCAAGCGAACGCACGATCCTGCGCGATATCCGGAGCAGAATTGCGGCGCCATTGTTGCGGCGGCGGCGCGTGGCGTCAAAGGTTCCGCGCGCCCAGGCTCGCCGCCCGGGCCAGGGCGGCGGCGATCTGGGTCTCGGAGCGCAGCAGCGCCGCGCCGCCCTCGCCCCGGACGGTGACGTTGATCGTCGCGCCGCCGCCGGCCGCGGGCTCGATCGTCCCAGCTCCGGCCGGCCGGAAGACTTCGGGTCCGCGCTCGCCGACGAGATAGGCGCGACCGCCTAGGACCCCGCCGCCGTCGGCCCGGGCCCCGCCGAAGCCGCCGCCGCTCAGGACTGCGGACAGCGCCTCCGCCAGTCCGCCGCCGCGCCCGCCGCCGCCAGCGCCCGCAGCGGCGTTGACCGCGGCGATCACCGCCTCGGCCAGTTCGGCCAGGGTCACCTTGCCATCGGCCGCGGCGCGCGACAGCGACCGGGCCAGGCTGTCGCCGGCCTTGCCGAAGGCCTCATCGATGGCGGACGCGGCGCGCTCGGCCGGCTGGCGCAGGGCTTCCATGGCGGCCGCCGCCTCGGCCGCCTGCCGCGGCAGGCCCTCAAGCCCGCCGTCGTCGAACTGGGTCATGGCTGTCCATCCGGATAGGCGCGAACCAGCGCATCCAACGCGGTCCGGGTCAGGGTCTGGGGAGCGGCGTCCTCGGCCAGCGCCCGCCATTCGACGACGGACAGCCGCCAGAAGACCTCGGGCGCCAGGCCGAAGCGCAAGGCGGCCAGCCGCAGCAGCGCGGGCCAGGGCGTCGCGATCACGCTGCGGCGGCCCGGAAGGCGGCGGCGACCGCCTCGGCCGCCTCGCGGGCGTCGAGGGCGACGACGTCCACGCCCTCCTCCCCGCCGCCGCGCAGCAGCGCCGCCAGCACGACGGCCAGATCGCGCGCCGACGGCGACCGCAGCCGTTCGGCCAGGGCCTGCCAGTCGGCGGCGCCGAAGGCGGTCTCCAGCTCGGCCAGCGCGCCCAGGGTCAGGCACAGCCGCCGCGGCCGCCCGCCCAGCGTCGCCACGGCCTCGCCCCTCGCGCCGTTTGCGACGGCGGTCACGGCAGGGCCTCGAAGACGATCTCGCCGGCCGAGGCCAGGGTCAGGGCCCAGGTCGCCTCGCCTTCATGCTCGCCGGCGTACTCCAGCGCCGTGACCAGGAACGGGCCCTGCAGCGTCCCGAAGTCGGGCACGACCAGCCGCCAGGTCCGCGCCGCCTGGGCGAAGAAGGCCTCGCGGATCATCGCGTCGCTGACGGCGTCGCGGAAGATCCCGGCCCCGGAGACGGCCGCCTGTTTCACGCCCGCCCCAGCCAGCAGTTCGCGCCAACGGCCGGCGCTGTCGCCGTCTGTGGCGTCCACGGACCGGGCGTTGAGCGAGAGCGTCCGCGCCCGCAGCCCGGCCACGGCGGCGAATCCTTCCGGGTCCGCGCCGTCGCCGATCTTGAGCAGGATGTCCTTTCCGCGTTGGGCGGCCATGCGAGGGTCTCCTTCCTTCAGAGGGGTTCGGTCACCGCCCGCAGCCGGACGACGCCGACGACGGGCCGCCAGTCGGGCGCCCGGAAGACGTCGGCGTAGGCCACGCGCAGGTTCACCAGCCGATGTCCGTCCAGCGCCAGATCGGCGCCGTGCAGCCGGGCGCGGACGGCGGCGATCACCGCCTTGGCCTCCTCGGCGCCGTCGAAGTGGGACAGGCAGGTCAGGGTCAGGGCGTGCTCCAGCCCCTCGCCGTCCAGCCCGCCCCAGGGGCGGGTCTCGGCGCGGCCGAACACGAGGTGGGGAAAGACGCGCGCCTGCGGCGGCGCGTCATGGATGCGCGGCGGGTCGCCGAGCAGGGCCGCCAGCGCCGGATCGGCGCGCAGATGCGCCAGCAGCGCCTGCTGCAGCGCCAGGTCGGGGCTCATGGCCAATGCCTTTCCAGCTTCAGCACGATCCGGCCGCGCCGGGCCGCGTGCGGGACGACGGCGACGATCCGCCAGGGCTCGCCGCCCGCCTTCAGCCGCCGACCGCGCCGGACGGCGGGGTGGGCGCGCGCCTCGGCCTCGGCGGTCTCGACCAGGCGCGGCGGGCCGGCGGCGTCGGGGCTCTCGCGATGCCCCGAGGGGCGCAGATCGACCCACAGGGCGGCGACCTGGGACCAGCTGCGCGAGCGGCCGCCGAACAGGGTCTCGGCCTCGGACGGCGCCTCCAGGGCGGCCAGGGCGCGCAGGGCGGCGATGGTCACAGCCGCGCCCTCCGCCAGGACGCCAGCCAGGGCTCGACCAGCGACAGCGGCGGCTCGCCGGCGTCGCGGTGCTCGTAGGCCTGGGCGACCAGCATCAGGATGGCCAGCCGCAGCGGCGCGGGCGCCGGATCGGCCAGGACCAGCCCGACGGAAGCCTCGACCCGGCCGGTCGCCGCCTCGATCAGCAACCGGATCAGGTCGTCCTCGGCGTCGTCGGTGACGCGCAGGAACAGCCTCGCCTCGGCGAGGGTGATGGGAGGCATGGGGTATCTCCGTGAATTCACCCCTCCTGGGGGAGGGGACCACCCGAAGGGTGGTGGAGGGGGCCCAAAACGGTTGAGGCCATCTCGCGTTGTGGTGGAGGTTCGGCCTCTTTAGGCCCCCTCCACCACCGTTCCGGCGCCCCCCCTCCCCCTGCGGGGGAGGAGCAACTACGACGCCGCGAACTTCATCAGCTTGATGGCGTCGAAGTTCTGGACGCCGCCGCCGACGCGCTTGGTGGTGTAGAACAGCACATAGGGCTTGGCGCTGTAGGGGTCGCGCAGGACCCGGACGCCGGCCCGGTCGACGATCAGATAGCCCTTGGCGAAGTCGCCGAAGGCCAGGGCGAAGCTGCCCGCGGCCAGGTCGGGCATGGTCTCGATCTCGCTGACCGGATAGCCGAGCAGGGTCGCGGGCGCGCCGGGCGCCGTGGCCGGCGACCAGATGTAGTTGCCGTCGGCGTCCTTGAACTTGCGCACCGTCGCCGCCGTCCGTCGGTTCAGCACGAAGCGGCCGTTGGCCCGGTACTGGGCCCTGGGCGCGTAGATCAGGTCGATGATCCGGTCGACCGGGTTGGCCGCCGCGAACCCGCCGGCCGCGCCGCTGAGCATGAAGCCGATCTCGCCCCAGGCCTGGCCGGCGTCGGCGACCTTGTCGTAGCTGAGGAAGCCCCTCGGCTTGTTGACCCCGTCGCCGGCGACGAAGGCCTGGGTCTCCTGGCCGGCGAAGGCGTCCTCGCACTCGGCGGCCAGCCATTCGTCGAGGTTGACGAAGGCGTCGTCGAGCAGGGCCTGAGTCGCCGCCGGGCTGGCGTAGAGGTCGGCCGCCGGGAACTCGAGCAGGGCCAGGACCGGCGGGTCGGTCTCGGGCCGGGCGGCGGTCTCGGCGACCCAGCCGCTCTCGATCCCCGCGGTCGACACCGGCTTGCGGAACACGCCCGCCCCGATGGTCCGCACCGTGGCGATCTCGCGCATCGGCGAGGACATCTGCAGCCGCCGCTCGATCAGCCGCTCGGTCTCGGGCGGCGCGACATAGCCGCCGGCGGTCGGGACGCCTTCGGAAAGCCCCTTGGCCTCCAGGATCAGCGCCGACGACTGCCCGGTCTTGAGATAGCCGTCCCAGGCCTGCTTCCGCTCGTCGGGAACGGCGCTCTTGGCGCCCTCCCCGCCCAGCGCCGGACGCCGGCCGTCGGCCAGGGCCCGGTCCATCCGCCCCTGCGCCGCCTGCAGCGAGGCGTCGATCCGCGCCACCTTCTCCTCGAGCAGGGCGTCGCCGCGCCGGCTCTCCAGCATCGCCAGCCGCTCGTCGTTGGCCGCCTTGAAGGCCTCGAACGCCGCCATGACCTCATGCATGGCGGCGCGCGCGGCGGGATCCGCCGCCGCGTGTTTGGTTTCTTTCATGGGTTCTCCTGTGAATCCCCTTCTCCCGGCAGGAGGAGGAGTGTCTTCGGGGGACATGCTCCTGCAGGGTGCGTGTCCCCTGATCCTGAAGGGGACACGCACCGCTTCGCGGAGCCTGTCCCCGGACGGGTCAGCCCACCCTCCCGATCCGCGCGCCCGGCAGCATCGGGAAGGTCACCACCGACACCTCCCACAGCTCCACCTCGGTCAGCACCCGCAGGCGGCCGGTTTCGTCGGGGCGGGCCTTCAGCGTGCGGAAGCCGATCGACAGGCCGTCCATGGCCCCCGCCCGCACCAGGGCCGCGCACATGCGGCCCTCCGGCGTGACGTCCAGGATCCGGCCTCGCACCCACAGGCCGCGGCCGTCCTCGACGGCCTCGTCCCAGACGCCGATCGGCCGGGCGGTCTCGTGCTGGCACAGCATCCGCACCCCGCCCGCGCCGCTCCGCGCCAGCGAGGCCGCGAAGGCGCCGGCGGCGGCCACGTCGTCGTTGAGGTCCCGCGTCCAGAACAGCGAGGCGTAGCCGGCGATCTCGGTCTGCGAGGTCATGAGGGTCTCCTGACAACTGGTCACGCCATCCGGATCCTCCCCTCTGGGGGAGGTGGCTCGCCGCAGGCGAGACGGAGGGGGTCTGCCGCGTCGGAGGCGCATCTCTGCCGCTCCGAACCCCCTCAGTCGCCGCTTCGCGCCGACAGCTCCCCCAAGGGGGGAGCATCCTTCACAGCTCGCCCGTCTCCAGGCGGCGTTCGAGGCGCTCCAGAGTGACGCGGGTGGCCGCGACCTGCTCCTCCAGCCGGGTCAGGCGTTCGCTGAGGTCGGCCTGGCGGTCGATCTTGCGCTGCAGCTCGTCGATCCGGGCCGAGGCCCGCCCGGCCCACATCAGCCCGCCGCCCGCCTGGACGGCGATGGTGACGATGACGGCCAGGGTGACCTGTTTGTCGAACCGGAAACCAGTCGCGGGGTTTCGGGATGCGGGCATGTCTCAGTGCTCCAGCCCCGCCAGGCGGCGGCGCTCGTCGGGGGTCAGGAAGGTCGCCGCCTCGAGCCGGGCCCAGAGGGCGTCGCGCTCGGCTGACAGGGCGGGGACGGCGTCCAGGTCGCAGGCGATGCGGACATTCGGATGCCGGACGCCCAGCCAGCCGGTCAGGGCCCGGGCCAGCCGCTCGGCCAGCGGGATCGCCGTCTGCCGCCAGAAGGCCGCGTTGGCCTCGCGGTAGTTGGCGTAGGTGTTGTCGCCGGGGATGCCCAGCAGCTGGGGCGGCACGCCGAAGGCCAGGGCGATCTCGCGCGCCGCGGCGTGCTTGCCGGCGATGAAGTCCATCTCGGCGGGGCTCAGCGACATCGGCCGCCAGTCGAGCCCGCCCTCCAGCAGCAGCGGCCGTCCCGCCGCGCCGGGGCCAGTGCGGGCCGCCAGCTCGGCCTTCAGGGTCTCGAACTGGGCCTCCGACAGCCGGTCGCCGGCGTCCGCGTTGGAGTAGACCAACGCCCCGCTCGGCCGGGCGGCGTTGTCGAGCAGCGCCTTGTTCCAGGCCCCGCTGGCGTTGTGGACGTCGATGGCGAAGGCGGCCGCCTCCAGCGGGCTGGCGCCGTAGTAGTCGTCGGCCGGGTTGAGCAGCCGCAGCTGCAGAACCGGCAGCCAGCCGTCGGCCTCGCGTCCGATCCGCACGCTGCGCCCGCCGACCGTATACTCCCAGGCCTGGGGCCAGCCCTGGCGGCCAGGCACCACCTTCATACGGTCCGGCCGCAGGACATAGAGCTCGTCCGGCGCCTCGCCCACAGCCTCCAGATAGCCGTTGCCGCTGACCTGCAGCGCCCCGAAGAAGGCCTCCAGCAGATCGGGCCCGGCCTGTTCCGGGTTGGGCCGGTCGAGCAGGCGGCGCAGCGGATGGTCGTCGACCCGCCGCCCGCCCTCGAACACGACCAGCGGCGCGGAGGCCGCCGCCTCGGCGATCATCCGGACGCAGCGATAGGCCACGGGGTTCTTGGCGAACCCCTCCCGCGCCAGGCTCTCGTAGTCCCGCGGCGTCCACACCGGCCGCCCGGCGGCGGTCAGGGCGACCAGGGCCGCGGCGCGGGAGTCCTTGATCTCGGGGGCCTCGGGCGCGCGGAAGCGCCCGCGGAGACGGGGGAAGAGGGGCATGAGAGGGGCTCCCGCAACGTTGGACCAACTAGGCCTGCAGTTGGTCCAACTCGTTTCATCTGCTATGCTCGGACCATGTCGACCCAGATCAACATCGCCCAGGCCAAGAGCCGGCTGTCCGAGCTGGTCGCTCGCGCCGAAGCCGGCGAAACCATCGTGCTGTCCCGCGCCGGCAAGCCGGCGGTGACGCTGACGCCGGTGGCGCCGCCCGCGAAGACCCTGCGCCAGCCCGGCGGCTGGAAGCATCTCGGACAACTCCCCGACCTCGATCCGTTCCTTGAGGTCGACGGCGAGTTCATCCCCACGGACGACGACTTCCTGTCGTGAGCGTCCTGCTGGACACGCACGTCCTGCTCTGGTGGCAGCTGGACAGTCCGCGTCTGAGCGAGACCGCGCGTCGTTGGATCGCCGAGGCCGACGTCGTCTACGTCAGCGCCGCCAGCATCTACGAGATCGACGACAAGCGCCGTCAGATCAGGGCCAAGCAGGCGCAGGGCAGAACCGGCCGACAGCCCGACCAGCAAGTCGTGCTGCTGGCCATGCCGGACGACCTTCTGGTCGCGCTCCCGACCTTCGGCCTGCG
This sequence comes from Caulobacter mirabilis, assembly GCF_002749615.1. GTDB lineage: Bacteria > Pseudomonadota > Alphaproteobacteria > Caulobacterales > Caulobacteraceae > Caulobacter > Caulobacter mirabilis. The sequence continues at coordinate 1,375,061 of NZ_CP024201.1, read as the reverse complement.
GATATTGGAGATCACGGCCGAAGCCGCCTGGCTCGCCGCCCGGCTGCCCTTCGACCATCCCGATCCCTGGGACCGCATCCTGGTCGCCCAGGCCAAGCTGCTCGCCTGCCCCCTGATCACCGCCGACCGCCGTCTGCACGACCAGGCCAAGGACACGCCGATCGTCTGGTAGCTGGGGACATGTTCCGGCGCAGCTGGTACGTGTCCCCGATACGACAGGTGATAGGTCTCAGGGACACGTACGCGCCTGCGGCGCGAACATGTCCCCCTCTACAGCACCCGCACCCGCGGCCGTCGGCTCACCCGGCTCAGCAGCAGGTCGGTCAGGGCCCAGACCAGGGCGTCGGCGCGGTCGGGGCTCGGGCCGCCGTCCGTACAGCCCAGAGCCATCAGCTCCTCCTCCAGCGCCGGGAAGGCGCCGCAGTGGACCACCCGGCCCTGTTCGTAGAGCGCCGCCACCGGCTCGGCCCGCACCCGCTTGCTGAAGCGGGCGTGGACCAGCCGCACCTCGCAGGGCGCGCCGGCTTCGGCCAGGACGCTGCGCACCATGTCGCCGCCCTGGTTGGCCTCGGCCACGATGGCGCCCGCCCCGAAGTCGCGCGCCGCCGAGACCGCCGCGACCGCCCAGCCGCTCGGCGAACGGCCGCGCACGGTGCGGTCGGCCAGGACGAAGCCGCGGTCGCCGATCCGGCCCGCCGCGACGATGCCACAGGCGTCGCCGCCCGCGCTCGCCGGCGGGTCGACCGCCACCACCACCCGCTCCAGCCCGCTGGGGCGCGCGCCGCGGCAACGGGCCAGATCCTCGGCCCGCCACAGCGCGCCCTCGCCGTCGACGATGACGCCGTCCAGCTCCTGCGCCGCCAGTCGCGTGCCGCCATAGAGCCCTCGCAGGGTCTCCAGGAAGGCCGGCGCCAGGTTCTGGGCGTTGGTCGCCGTCGGCAGCACCGAGGTCGCGACCCCGGCCTCGGCCCGCAGCGTGCGCAGGGCCCGGATCGGCTTGGGCGTGGTGGTCACCACCAGCCGCGGCGCCGTCCCCAGCCGCAGGCCGAAGCGCAGCATGGCCAGGGTTTCGCTCGGACGCGGCCAGGCGCAGAACTCGTCGGCCCAGGCGGCGCAGAACTGCGGCCCGCGCAGGCTGTCGACATCCTCGGCGGAGAACACCTGGGCCTGGGCGCCGTTGTCCCAGACCACCCGGCGGCGGGTCTTCTCGTAGCGGGGCCGAAACCCCTCGGGGGACTGCGCCCGCAGGCCGGACGGCCCTTCGATCATCACCTCGCGCACGTCGTGCAGGCTGGGACCGACCAGGGCCAGCCGGCCGCCGTCGAACCGCGCCGCCTGCTCAACCAGCCAGCCGGCGCCGAGCCAGGTCTTCCCCGATCCCCGCCCGCCCAGGGCCAGCCAGGTGTTCCAGGGGTCGTCCGGCGGGAGCTGGGCGCGATTGGCCCGGCTCTGCCAGTGATCCAGCATCGCCGGGCGCTCCGCATCCGGGGCTGCTGTCCGCAGACTTTCGTTCGACAAGCCATTGAGCGCGTCGATCGAGTCTTTTCCGAAGCGCCACCAACTTCCGTTCGAGAAGCGCCTCGCGATCTCCGGCGTCAGCGTCATTCATGTGGTCCTCAACCTCTTCCTCGGCGTGGTCGGGCGCAGGGCCCGTCTTGCGCGGCTTCTCCAGGTGATCGATCACCCGCCGCGCCGACAGCAGCGTGCGGGCATAGACGCCGCGCAGGCGCAGCCGGCGTTCGAGCGTGATGTCGCTGTCGGGCCTCGGCAGCGACTTCATCACCGCCGCGTCGTCGGCCAGCAGGCTGGGAACCTCTTCGCAGAGATGGTCCAGGACCTGACGGGCCTCGCTGTCTGGTTTTCGGGTCATGCCACAAAGGTACGGGACCAGCGGGCGCCCAGGCGAAACGGGTGCGAGAAAGTCGGAAGCCATTGGAAAGGCAGGAAAATTTCCGGAAGGTTCGGCGGATGGGTGGTGATCTGTCCTCGCAAACCAGGATCCTCCCCCCTGGGGGAGGCGGCTCGGCGAAGCCGAGACGGAGGGGGTCTTCCGAACGTCCATAACCCCCCTCAGTCGTCGCTTCGCGCCGACAGCTCCCCCAGAGGGGAGCATCCCAACAGCCCCCAAAAATCATATAAAGATATCTTTATATCCCTCTTGACGCAGCCGTTGTTCCGGCCTCTTCTAGGGTCGTCGTGGTCTGCGGGCGTTCGCGCGTCCGGAGCTAAGAGGGAAGCCGGTGCGGGGGTGAAATCCCAAGTCCGGCGCTGCCCCCGCAACTGTGAGCGGCGAGCTTCCGCCCGTTGAGTGTCACTGATGCGCCGAGCTGGTTCGGCAGCGCGTCGGGAAGGCCAGGGCGGCGGCTATGACCCGTGAGCCAGGAGACCTGCCTCGACAGATAACGTCCTCCGGCGGGGTGCCCGGTCTGGCCGCATGCAAGGCGCGACCGGGCCGTGACCGTCCCTGCGCGCCGGTCCGCGCGCGTCCCGATCAGCCTCCGCCACAACACCGGCAGAGGCACTTCGAAGATGACCGTCACCGTCGCCACCCTGGGCTTTCCCCGCATCGGCCCCCGCCGCGAGCTGAAGTTCGCGCTGGAGGCCCATTGGGCCGGCAAGACCGACGCCCAGACCCTCCTGGAGACCGCCCGCGGGCTGCGCGCCGCCGCCTGGGCCCGCCAGGCCGGGCTGGGCGTGGACCATGTTCCGAGCAACGACTTCTCGCTCTACGACCACGTCCTGGACACCGCCGCGATGGTCGGGGCGATCCCGGCCGGCTACGGCTGGAGCGGCGGACCGGTCGACACGGCGACCTACTTCGCCCTGGCCCGAGGGCGGCAAGGCGCGGAGCCGGCGGACGCCTGCGGCCCGGGCTGCGGCCACGACCACGGCGCGGGCGGCGGCCTGCCGGCGCTGGAAATGACCAAGTGGTTCGACACCAACTACCACTACCTGGCGCCTCAGCTGTCGCCCGGCCAGACCTTCGCCCTGGCCTCGACCAAGCCGGTCGACGAGTTCCTCGAGGCCAGGGCCCTGGGCGTCCCCACCCGGCCGGTGCTGCTCGGGCCGATCACCTTCCTGAAGCTGGCCAAGGCCCAGGACGAGGGTTTCTCGGCCCTGTCGCTGCTGGGCGGCCTGCTGCCGGTCTATGTCGAGGTCCTGCAGCGGCTGGCCGCCGCCGGCGCCGACTGGGTGCAGATCGACGAACCCTGCCTGGCCCTCGACCTGACGCCGTTCGAGCGCGGCGAGCTGCGCCGGGCCTACGGCGTCCTCACTCATTCGGTCCCCGGCCTGCGGTTGATGCTGACCGGCTATTTCGGCGGCTACGGCGACAACCTGTCGACAGCGGTCAACCTGCCGGTCGACGGCCTGCATCTGGACCTGGTCCGGGCGCCGGAGGATCTGGACCGGATCCTGCCGCTGGCCCGTGAGAGCCTGGTCCTGTCGCTGGGCGTGATCGACGGCCGCAACGTCTGGCGCGCCGACCTGCCGGCCCTGCTCGATCGGCTGGAGCCCGTGGTCGCCCGGCGCGGCGCGGCGCGGATCGTGCTGGCCCCGTCCTGCTCGCTGCTGCACGCGCCGATCGACCTGGACCTGGAGACCGGCGTCGACCCGGAGATCCGCCAGTGGCTGGCCTTCGGGATCCAGAAGATCGCGGAGCTGGCCGTGCTGGCCAAGGCCCTGAACCAGGGCCGCGACGCCGTCGCCGCCGAGCTGGAGGCCAGCCGCGTCGCCGCCCAGGCCCGCCGGACCTCGCCGCGCATCCACGACGCCGCCGTGGCCGCCCGTCTGGCCGCCGCGACCCCGGCCATGGCCTCCCGCGCGTCGGCCTATGATCGCCGCCGACCGCTGCAGGACCGGCGCCTGGGCCTGCCGCCGCTGCCGACCACGACGATCGGCTCGTTCCCCCAGACCGAGGCCGTGCGGAAAGCCCGCTCGGCTCACGGCAGGGGCGAGTTGTCGGACGCTGACTACGAGGGCTTCCTGCGCGCCGAGACCGCCCGCGCCGTCGCCTGGCAGGAAGAGGCCGGGCTGGACGTGCTGGTCCATGGCGAGTTCGAGCGCAACGACATGGTCCAGTACTTCGGCGAGCAGCTGTCCGGCTTCGCCTTCACCAAGCATGGCTGGGTCCAGTCCTACGGCTCGCGCTGCGTGCGGCCGCCGATCCTGTACGGGGACGTCTCCCGCCCGGCGCCGATGACGGTGGCCTGGTGGCGCTACGCCCAGGGCCTGACCGCGCGGCCGATGAAGGGGATGCTGACCGGGCCGGTGACGATCCTGAACTGGTCCTTCGTCCGCGACGACCTCCCCCGGGAACAGGCCTGCCGCCAGATCGCCCTGGCCATCCGCGACGAGGTCCTCGACCTGGAGGCGGCCGGCGCCCAGGTGATCCAGATCGACGAGGCCGCCCTGCGCGAGGGCCTGCCCCTGCGCCGCGGCGACTGGGACGCCTACCTGGCCTGGGCGGTGGAGAGCTTCCGCCTGGCCGCCGCCGGCGCCGCCGACCACACCCAGATCCACACCCACATGTGCTACTCGGAGTTCAACGACATCATCGCCGCCATCGGGGCGATGGACGCCGACGTGATCTCGATCGAGACGGCCCGCTCCCGGATGGAGCTGCTCGACGCCTTCGTCGGCTACGCCTATCCGGCCCAGATCGGACCGGGGGTCTACGACATCCACTCCCCCCGCGTGCCGGCGGTGGAGGAGATGACCGCCCTGCTGGCGGCGGCGTCCGAGCGGCTGGCCGGCGAGCAGCTGTGGGTCAATCCGGACTGCGGCCTGAAGACCCGGAAATGGCCCGAGACGCAGGCCGCCGTGGCCAACATGGTCGAAGCCGCCCGACGCGCCCGCGCCCTCTCCGGAGCCCTGGCATGAACGGCGGCCCCGCGACCCGGCTGGTCGACATCGTCTTCCCGACCGACGTCAACCACCACGGGACCCTGTTCGGCGGGACCGCCCTGTCGCATCTGGACAAGGTGGCCTTCATCGCCGCCTCCCGGCACGGGCGGGCGGCGTTCGTGACGGCCTCCTGCGAGCGGATCGACTTCGCCGCCCCGGCCCGCCAGGGCGAGCTGGTCGAGGCGGAGGCCCGGGTGATCCGCGTGGGCCGCCGCTCGCTGAGCGTGGAGGCGACCCTGACGGCCGAGGCGCCGCTGACCGGCGAGCGGCGGCTCTGCACCCGGGGGATCTTCCACATGACGGCCCTGCGCGACCCGGACGATCCGGGTCGCGAACTGCCGCCCCTGGCCGAAGCGCCGGAGGATGAAGGCGGAGCGCTGCGGATGGTCGAGATGGTCTTCCCCGACCGGACCAACCACTACGGCACCCTGTTCGGCGGCGAGGCCCTGGCCATGATGGGCAAGGCGGCCTTCGTCGCCGCCACCCGCCACAGCCGCAAGGTGGTGGTCATGGCGGCCTCGCAGAAGGTCGACTTCGTCGCCCCGGTGGCCGTCGGCGACCTGGTCGAGCTGGTCCCCAGAGTGACCCACACGGGGAACCGCTCGATGACCGTCGAGGTCGCCTTCTGGGCCGAAAGCCTCCTCACCGGCGCCCGCCGCCGCTCGGCCGTGGGGGCGTTCGTGATGGTGGCCGTGTAGCGAAGCCAGGGGACACGTACGCTGCGCGTACATGTCCCTGGCCGACGCTGGGGACATGCTCCGCGAAGCGGTGCGTGTCCCCGTCCCTAGTACGGGATCTGCGGAACCTGCGGCGGCTGGACCGGGCGGCCGGGCTCGTCGGGCTCTTCCGGCGTGTAGGGCTCGGCGGTCTCGTCCTCCAGCTCGCGGACCGTGCGGGCGAAGTCGCCGGCCAGGTCCTGGTAGAACGGATTGCGCGGATCCTCCTCGGTCTCGGGAACCGGATCGGGCAGCAGCCAGTCGAAGTCCCGCGCCGGCAGGTCCTTGTGGGCCGCGATCATGAACTGCCGCCAGATCGTCGACGGCAGGCCGCCGCCGGCGACCTTGTTCATCGGCTTGTCGTCGTCGTTGCCGACCCAGACCCCGGCCACATAGTCCGGGGTGAAGCCGACGAACCAGGCGTCGCGCCAGTTCTGGCTGGTGCCGGTCTTGCCCGCCGCCGGCCGGCCGAAGTCCGCTCGCGTGCCGGTGCCGCGCAGGAGCACGGCCTTCATCATCTTGACCATCATCGAGGCGTTGGCGACGTCGTAGACCGGCGACGGCGCCTTGGCCGCGTGCTGGTAGATCGGCTGGCCGTCCTGCCCCACGATGCCCTCGATGATGTAGGCCTGCTGGCGCTGGCCGCCGAGCTGGAACACCTGGAAGGCGCTGACCAGGTCGAGCAGGGTCACCTCGTAGGCGCCCAGCGTCACCGACAGGTCGGGATTGGGCGGGATGCTGGTCAGGCCGAAGCGACGGGACAGCTCGCCGATGCCCTGGCCGCCGACCTCCTGGCCCAGCTTGACCGCGACGGTGTTGATCGACTTGGCCAGGGCCGTCTCGACGGACACCGTGCCCGCGTAGCCGCCGCCGTAGTTGGCCGGGGCCCAGTCGCCGATCTTGATCGGGCCGTCGACGCGGGTGTCGCTGGGCAGCACGCCCCGCTCCAGCGCCGCGGCGTAGACGAAGGGCTTGAAGGTCGAGCCGGGCTGGCGCTTGGCCTGGACGGCGCGGTTGAAGGCGGTCTCGTCGAAGTCGGTCCCGCCGACCATGGCCCGGATGGCGCCGTCGGGCGTCATGGCCAGCAGCGCCGCCTGTTTGGCCCCCGCCCGGGCGCCGTCGCCGCGCAGGGTCTCGCGCACGATCTTGGCCCCTGTCGCCTGCAGCCGGCTGTCGATGGTCAGGCGCACGACCAGGTCGGGGCTGTTGGGCCCGGCGATCTTCACCGCCTCGGCGGTGGCGTAGTCGAGAATATAGCCGAGGTCGCCCTCGTCCTGGGTCGCGCCGGGGGCCAGGACCGGGGTGTCGGCCAGGGCGGCCTCATACTCGGCCCGGGTGATCCAGCGCTCCTCCAGCATGTTGCCGAGGATCAACCGCTGCCGCTCCAGGGCGCCGGCCATGTTCTTGGTCAGGGCCAGGCGCGACGGCGCCTTGGGCAGCGAGGCCAGCAAGGCCGCCTCCGACAGCGACATCTGGCCGGCGGGCTTGCCGAAATAGGCCCGCGCGGCGCCGTCGATGCCGTAGGTGTTGGCCCCGAAGAAGATCCGATTGAGGTAGAGCTCCAGAATCTCCTGCTTGGTCAGCACCTTGTGCAGCTGGCGGGCCATGACCGCCTCCTGCAGCTTGCGCTTGGCGGTCTGGTCCGGCGTCAGGAACAGGCCCTTGGCCAGCTGCTGGGTGATGGTCGAGCCGCCCTGCACCACCCGGCCGGCGCGCCAGTTGACCCAGGCGGCGCGGGCGATGCCCTGGAAGTCGAGCGCCCCGTGCTGGAAGAACCGCTTGTCCTCGGCGGCCAGGAAGGCCTCGGGCACGTAGCGCGGCAGCTGGTCGAGGGTCACCCGCTCGCCGTAGCGCGGGCCGCGGACGGCGATCTGCTTGCCCTCCCGGTCCTCGAATCGGATGCCGGGGGCCCGGTTGACCGCGAACAGGGCGTCGCGGGCCGGCAGGGCGGGCAGATCCGTGAGATATTTTCGGTCGATGTAGACCAGGCCGGCCATGACCGCGACCATCCCGGCCAGGATCAGGATCAGCAGGCTCAGCCAGACCCAGCGCAGCTTCGGCGACCCGGCCCAGCTGAACAGCGAGGTCCAGCGGAAACCGCCGCCCGGCTCGCGCGGAGGCTTGGGCGGCTTCGGCGGCTTGGGCGGCTTGCGGCCGGTCCCGCGGGCGAATTCGGCCTTCGGCTCGCTGTCCGGATTCGGCGCAGCCTCCGGCGCCGGCTCCTGTTCCGGTTCGAAACGGTACGGCGGAAGGGACCAATTGTCGCTCAAAACGATCCAGACGCAGCTTGGGTTAGGGCCTCGACGGGTTTAGGACGCAAGGGTCATGCCGTGCAAACCCTTCTGGGAAACCAAAACCCTTTCCGAGATGTCCCCCGCCGAGTGGGAAAGCCTATGCGACGGCTGCGGCCTTTGCTGCCTGGTTCGCTTCGAGGACGAAGACACTGGCGAGGTGATCCCCACCCGGGTGCATTGCAAGCTGTTCGACAGCGCCTCCTGCCGCTGCACCGACTATCCGAACCGGAAGCAGTACGTCCCCGACTGCATCAAGCTGACGCCCGGCAACATCGAGGACCTGCTGTGGATGCCGCCCAGCTGCGCCTATCGCCGGCTGCATGAGGGCAAGTCCCTGCCCGCCTGGCATCCGCTGATCACCGGCGACCCGGAGAGCGTCCACAAGGCGGGGGTCTCGATCCGCGGCGAGACGATCAACGAGAACACCCTGGACGACCCCGAGGACGCCCTGGACCACGCCGCCTGGGACCTCAACGAGGACAAGGGCGACTGGCCCTACGAAGGCTGACCCCCGAGCCTATCGCGCCGGGTCGAGGCGCGCCGGACCACAGCCGGCGCGCGTCCGGCGCGTCGCCGACCGGCGACGATAGGCGGCGACGGCGCCCTGCAGCATGGCGAACCAGCCGAACGGAACGTCCTTATGCAGACGATGAAGCTCTTCCATGACCTTCTTCCTTGGGAAAACCTTTTGAAGACAAGGCTCATCCTGCTCGTCGAACCGTGTGATGACAAACGGGTCCTCCTGCTGTACGCATAAGCAATCCTTATGTCAGACATCCTCGCGACCATACCGCTCAGCGCCATCCGCCTGTTCGAGGCGGCCGCCCGCCTGAAGAGCTTCACCCGCGCCGCGGAAGAGCTGGGCGTGACTCAGGCCGCGGTCAGCTGGCAGGTGAAGGCGCTGGAGAAGCGGCTGGACCAGCCGCTGTTTCAGCGCCTGCCGCGCGAGATCGTCCTGACCCCGGCCGGCGAGCGGCTGTCCCGGGCGGCGACCGAGGCGATCACCGTCCTGCGGACCGCTTTCAGCGACCTGGTCGACACCGGCGAGGGGGTGCTCGCGATCACCACCCTGCAGACCATCGCCAACCAGTGGCTGGCCCCGCGCCTTGGCTCATTCCAGCTGGCCAACCCCAAGCTGGCCGTGCGGCTGGAGACCGACGGCCGGATGGTCGACCTGACCCGCGAGCCGTTCGACGTGGCGATCCGCGCCGGCGGCGGCGAATGGCCGGGGCTGGAGAGCCACTTCCTGTTTCCCTCGGAGCTGACGCCGCTCTGCACGCCGGGTCTCCGCGAGCGCCTGGGCGGGCTCGCCCGGCCGGAGGACCTGATCGACGCCCCGCTGATCGGCCTGCCGGAGGAGTGGGCGGCCTGGTTTCGGGCGGCCGGAGTCGCCGCGCCGGAGCGGACGGCCCTCGCGCCTCGCCTGACCGGCGACGCCCAGATGATCGAGGTGGCCTCGGCCCTGGCCGGCCAGGGCGTCGCCCTGGGCTCGCCGATCCTGTTCGCCGCCGAGATCGCCGCCGGCCGACTGGCCCGCCCCTTCGAGGCGACCTTCGCGCTCAACGGCGGCCACTGGCTGGCCTACCCCCGCGACCGCCGCCGCTCGCCCAAGATCGCCGCCTTCCGCGACTGGCTCCTGGCCTGCGCGGCGACGGCGAGCTAGCGCTCACCAGGCGAAGCCGAAACTGGCGCCGCCCATGGTCCCGCCACGGCCGGCGGTCGAGACGCCGACGTTCAGGGCCATGCTCGGGCTGATCGTCCGGGCGTAGCCGACCGAGACGGCGCTTTCGTCCTCGAACCCGCCGACGCCGATGACCAGGCGGTTCCGGGCGCCGGTCCCCTGGCCCGCGGTGTTGCCGGCCATGGCGGCGAAGGCGGCGCTCATCGCCCCCATCCGGCGCAGGTCGCCGTCCAGGCCGTCGATGCGGCCGTTCAGCCGGGCGACGTCCGCGTCGAAGGCCAGAGCGAGGTTGGCGATCCGGTTGTCGGTGTAGGCGTTGGCCGCCGTCAGGGTCGCCGCCGTCCGGGTGTCGGTATAGGCGTTGGCGCTCGTCACCCCCGCCGTGACCCGAGTGTCGGTATAGCCGTTCGCGGCGGCGACCCCGGCCGTGACCTGCGTGTCGGTGTAGGCGTTGGCGGTCGCGACGGCCGTGGCGCCGGCCTGCTGAAGCTGACGCAGATTGACCGCGTCGGTCTGGCCGGTTCCGTCGGCGACATTGACGATCCGGCGCTCGCCGCCGACCGTTCCCACCGAGACGGTGTTGGCCTGGTCGGCGAACGAGTTGGCCCCCAGCGCAACGCTGTTCTCGGCCTCGGCCTGGGCGAGATAGCCGACAGCGACGCCGCGGAGCGCCGACACGCCGGCCATCCCGCCGACGGCGGTCGATCCGTCCGCCTCGGCCCGGCTCGCCGTCCCGCTCGACGTCGCATACACGCCCATCGCCCGGGCGCTCTGGCCCACGGCGACCGCGGCGTAGCCCTCCGCGCGGCTGCTGATGCCGATGGCGCTGCTGAACTCGGCCGTGGCCTTGGCCCCGCCGCCGACGGCCAGGGTCACATTGTTGCTCGCCTCGGCGCCATGGCCGAAGGCCGTCGACTGCACGCCGGACGCGACGCTCTCGGCGCCGAAGGCGGTGGAGCGCAAGCCCGAGGCGGTGCTGTTCATGCCGCCGGCCGTCGCCTCCTCGCCGCTGGCGAGGCTGTTGTAGCCGAAGGCGGAGGCATGCAGACCGGACGCCAGGCTGGCGGCGCCGATCGCGGTGGACAGTTCGCCGACGGCGTCGGCGGTGACGCCGAAGGCGGACGCGCCGGCGCCCTGGGCCGAGCTCCTGGCCCCGACCGCCGTCGTGAAGGCGCCGCCCGCCTGGGCGTTCTGGCCCACGGCCGTGCCGTCGGTGACGTCGGCCTCGCTGTTGTTGCCGATCGCGACGGCCCGGAACCCGCCCGCCGACGCGTTCTGCCCGACCGCGAGCGCGGCGTCGCCGGTCGCCGAAGCCGCCGGCCCGCAGGCCAGGCTTCCCAGGCCCGGCGCGACGGCGCCGCCGTCGCCAACGCCGACCAGGTCGCAGACCTCGCCGGCCCGCGCCGTCTGGGGCGCCAAGCCGGCGAGACCGGCCAGGCCGGCGACGCCGGCGGCCAGGAAGGTGGATGCGAGACGTCGTTGCGTGAGACGCATGGGAAGGCCCTGTCTTGTGGAACGGTGTTTTTCGGGCCGTCCCCATACCCAAAACAGGCGGCGGAAATCCCCCGGCGATCGTCGGAGAATTTGAAAGCTAAGGGTCTTCAGCCGACCAGGGCCGCGACCAGCTCGGCCCGGCTGCCGACGCCCAGGCGGGCGTGGACGTTCTCGAGATGGTCGCGGCAGGTCGACCGGCTGACGCCGAGCCGGGCCGCCACCGCGTCGGGGCCGTGGCCCGTGGCGACCAGCAGCGCCACTTCCCGTTGGCGGGGCGACAGCGGCGTGTCGCGCAGCCGGTCGATCACGCGCAGCGACAGGGTCTCCAGCTGGCGGATCAGCACGACCAGCCCGCCGCCCGACGCCATCGCCGTGGGGAAGGCCCGGAAGCGGAAATGGCCCCAGATCGAGCGTACGGTCACCGGCGTGTTCGTCAGCGTCCCGGCGGCGAGCGCTCGCTTCACCGCCGCCGGCAGACCGGGCAGGTCGGTGCTGGCCTGTCCCGGCGCGATCAGCCCGTGATTGGCGCAGTCGAGCATGACATGGGCGTCGGCCGACATCTCCAGCACCTCGCCGGCCAGGTCGCAGACGATCATGCTTTCGGATCCGCCGTCCTCCAGGAACCGCGCCTCCGCGGGCTCGTCCGCGTCCGGATCCGCGGACGTCGGGGCGCCGACCCGCAACGCCCGCAGGAAGGCCGGCGCCAGACCGAGAAGGATGCGGCGGTCCTTCAGGCCGAAGGACTTTTCCCGCGCGCCGCGGGTCAGGAAGACGATGCCCTTGGGCCCGTCCCGGTCCCGCAGCACCAGGTCCAGCATCTGCTCGGCCTCGCTCGGCACGAAGACCTCGTTGTAGAGCACCGTCCGTTCGAGCCGGCCGCTGTCCCGCCAGGGCGCGATGTTGTCGATGACCCGCGGGCCGTTGATCAGATCCTCGATCGCCAGTTCGCCGGGCCGCTGCATCAGGTGATAGCCGCCCACCATCACCTCGCGGGCGGCCATGTAGATGACCGGCGAATAGATGTTGGTCGGCAGGCCCCGGGCGTCGCTCCAGATGAAGCCGTTGATCCGCGATCCGATCAGGGCGTGGAGCGCCTCCAGCATCCTGGGAATGACCACCTCGGACGGCAGTCCCAGGAAGGCCAGGTGCCGCACATGGGCGATGGCGTCGGACGGCCTCATCTCAGGGCCCTCGCATGACGCCGGACGGTCGCCGGCGAAGAGAGACCGACGTTATGTCAACCGGAGACCGACCGGAAGGGCGGCGCGGAGACGAACGCCCCTGGCCCCCTCAGTCGCCGCGTAGCGGCGACAGCTCCCCCAGGGGGGAGCATCCTGCTGAGTGTTCCCGGACAACGGCCAGGATGGTGTCTAACGCCGTCGCCATGTCCTTCAGGACCACCCTGGCCGGCAACCGGAGCGTTCTGATCCCCGCCTGAACCAGAAAGGCGTCGCGAGCGGCGTCCCGTTCCGGCCGGTCCTCGACATAATGCATCGCGCCATCGACCTCGACAGCCAGCCGGACCGGGTCGCAGTAGAAGTCCAGCACATAGAGACCGAACGGATGCTGCCTGCGAAAACGTAGGCCCTCCAGGCGATCTCCTCGCAGTTCCCGCCAAAGAAGCACCTCAGGCAGGCTCATGTCCTGCCGCAAGGCTTTCGCCCGGGCGCGTGTACGTGGCTTGGCGTCCATCCATTTCCCCCGATGTCGCACCGCCAGGATGCTCCCCCCTGGGGGAGCTGTCGACGCGAAGCGGCGACTGAGGGGGCTCTGCCGAGCCGAACGCCCATGGCCCCCTCCGTCCCGCCTGACGGCGAGCCGCCTCCCCAGGGGAGGATCCTGGGTCTCCGCCCTTCCCCCGGCTTCAAAAACGGGGGATAGACGCCCACCTCTTCAGCTTCCCCCGACAGCGACAGCGTTCCTCAGCCCATGGCCGCCCCTATTCTCGCCCTCAAGGACGTTCGCCTCGCCGACGGAGCGACCATGCTGTTCGACGGCGTGGACCTGGCGATCGAGCCGGGGGTGAAGGCCTCGCTGGTCGGGCGGAACGGGGCCGGCAAGTCGACGCTGATGCGCATCCTGACCGGCCAGATCGAGGCCGACGCCGGAGACCGCTTCGCCACGCCCGGCGCCAAGGTGGTCTTCGTCCACCAGGAGCCGCTGATCGAGGGCGCGACCCTGCTGGAGCATGTCGAGGCCGGCGGCGCCCCGCACTACGAGGCCGAGGCCGCGCTGATGGCCTTCGACCTCGACCCCGCCAAGTCGACCAAAGGCCTCAGCGGCGGCGAGATCCGCCGCGCCGCCCTGGCCCGCGCCTTCGCCGAGCAGCCGGACGTGCTGCTGCTGGACGAGCCGACCAACCACCTGGACATCTTCGCCATCCAGACCCTGGAGGAGAAGATCGCCCAGATGCGCGGCGCGGCCCTGATCGTCAGCCACGACCGCGCCTTCCTGGAGCGGGTCACCCGCCGCTGCTACTGGCTGGAGGGCCGCAAGGTCCGCCGCCTGGACAAGGGCTTCGCCGCCTTCGACGAATGGTCCGAGGCCATCCTGGAGGCCGAGGCCGACGAGTTCCGCCGCCTGAACAAGGCCATCGAGCGCGAGCAGCACTGGATGGCCCGCGGCGTCACCGGCCGCCGCGCCCGCAACGAAGGCCGCCGCCGCCGCCTGATCGCCATGCGCCAGCAGAAGGCGACGGTGCTGAAGGAGGCCCGCGGCCAGCTGAGCATGGGCCTGGCCTCGGGCGACACCTCCGGCAAGCGGGTGGCCGAGGCCAAGGGCCTCTCCAAGGCCTTCGGCGAGCGGGTCATCGTCAAGGGCTTCTCGACCCGCATCCAGCGCGGCGACCGGGTCGCCGTGGTCGGCCCCAACGGCGCGGGCAAGACCACCCTGGTCAAGCTGCTGCTCGGCGAGCTGCCCGCCGACGCCGGCGAGGTGAAGCTGGGGACCGGCCTGCAGATCGCCTACATCGACCAGGCGCGCGCCGAGCTGAAGGAGGGCGACACCCTCTGGGACGTGCTGACCGACGGCGGCGGCGACCAGGTCATGGTCCGCGGCGTCCCCAAGCACGTCGCCGGCTACGCCAAGGAGTTCCTGTTCCAGGACAAGCAGCTGCGCCAGCCGGTGTCCAGCCTGTCGGGCGGGGAGCGCAACCGCCTGCTGCTGGCCCGGGCCCTGGCCAAGCCGGCCAACCTGCTGGTGCTGGACGAACCGACCAACGACCTGGACATGGAGACGCTGGACCTGCTGGAGGACCTGCTGGCCGACTTCGACGGGACGCTGATCCTGGTCAGCCACGACCGCGACTTCATCGACCGCCTGGCCTCTTCGACCATCGCCATGGACGGCCGCGGGAACGTCGTCGAGACGCCCGGCGGCTGGAAGGACTTCCTGGAGCAGAACCCCGGCTTCTTCGACGCCCCGGAGACGGCGGCGGTCAAGGCCGCGCCCGCCGCCGCCAAGGCCGAGCCGAAGAAGGCCGTCAAGCTGAGCTACAAGGACCAGCGCCGGCTGGAGGAGCTCGACGCCCTGGTCCACAAGCTGCCCGGCGAGATCGCCAAGCTGGACGCCGAACTGACCGACCCGGACCTCTACGCCAAGGACCGCCCCCGCTTCGACCGCATCATGAAGGCCGCCGACAAGGCCCGCGCCGACCTGGCCGCCGCCGAGGAGGAATGGCTGCACCTGGAAGAGAAGCGGGAAGCGCTGGCGGGGTAGGCGCGGCGGAGGGTGCTCCCCCCTGGGGGAGCCGTCGGCCCGCAGCGACGACTGAGGGGGTCCTGAAACGCAGCAGGCCCAGCCCGACCGCACCACACCCCCTCCGTCTCGCCTTCGGCGAGCCACCTCCCCCAGGGGGGAGGACCCGGGGGCCCCCTACACCCCCACCGCCGGGGCCAGCCAACCCACGCAGGCGGCGAACAGCCCGACCACCGCCAGCGCCGTCCAGCGGCGGCCGTAGCCCCACAGGGCCCAGCCGGCGGCCGGCAGGACGATCATCGCGCCGTACAGGATCAGGAAGGTCGTGGCCGTCCTCCCGTCCGGCGCCTCGCCGCGGGCGACGGACATCGCCATCGGCCAGCCGCTCCAGGCCATAGCCGCCGCGACCAGGGTGGCGCAGAACAGCGCCGCCCCGACCCAGTGCCCGCGATAGCCCGGCACGAAATACACGCCCGTGGCGGCCTCATTGATCCGCCGCCGTCTTTCCCGCTCGTCCTGATCGTCGTGCATGCCGCCCTCGCCGCCTAGGCCTAGCCCAGGGCGGCGGGGGCGGCAACGCCGTCGCCGGTCAGCGCTTGCGGAAAGGGTTGAGCACCCTGAGGAACCCGAACAGGCCCCGGCCCTTGGGCGGCGTGGGGCGGGGAACCAGCAACCCGCCCATCAAGCCAAAGGACAGCATGGCGTGGTCCATCTTCGATACGTTCATGGCGGCATCTCCATAGCCGTGAGCCAACAGAGACGCGGCGGCCTTCAGGGTGGTTCGTTCTGAGTCCCTCATGGTCGACTGTGCGTCACGACACAGCCTTCACGAGTGATTCCCATGCCGCAAGAGGATTATCCGGGTTCGGATTAATTCCGTAGGCGGACAATCCGACCATATCTATTGATTTCATTTGAAAAACGAGGAAAGGGAACCTCCTAGAAAATCGGCTCTCCGAGGCGTTTTTCGGTGCTCGGAACACGCTTCGGAGCCCCTTTCGCCTCGGCCCAGGCGGCGACCAGGACGCGGACCGCCTCCTCCTGGCGGGTCTCGGGCAGGGTGAACGGCAGGCGGATGAACCGCTCCAGGGTCCCGTCGACGCCGAACCGGGGTCCGGCGGCCAGCCGCAGGCCGTGACGCTCGGCGGCGGCGGCGAGACGCGAACTGGCCGGCGACGGGAGCTCCGCCCACAGCGACAGCCCCGCCGACGGCCGCCGGACGCGCCAGTCGGGCAGGTGTTCGGCGACCAGGGCCAGCAGGCGGTCGCGGCGGGCCCGGAGCATGGCCCGGCGGTCGTCCAGCGCCGCCTCGCCGTCGGCGATCAGCTCGGCCGTGGCCAGCTGCTCAAGCACCGCCACGCCCAGATCCAGGGAAGCCCGCGCCTGGGCGACGGCGGCGATGATCCGGGCGTCGGCGCGGATCCAGCCGACCCGCAGGCCGCCCCAGAAGGTCTTGGAGGTCGAGCCCAGGCGCACGACGTGCGGCCCGTCCGGCTGCGGCGTCCCTACGTCCGGCCGCGCGTCCAGCCACAGGTCGACCAGGGTCTCGTCGAAGGCCAGCAGGCAGCCGCTGCGCCGGGTGGCCGCGATCAGCCGCTCCCGCTCCGCCGGGGGCATGAAGACCCCGAACGGGTTGTGGTGGTCGAGGACCAGATAGGCCAGCCGCGCCTCGCTGCGACGGATGGCGTCGACCAGCTCAGCGACGGCCCAGCCTTCCCCGGTCAGCGGCACGCCGACCGGCCGGCAGTGGGCGTCGATCACCGCATCCAGCGCGTGCGGATAGGTCGGATGGTCGACGACGACCCGGTCGCCGGGCCGGGTCCGCCAGCGCAGCATCAGGGCGAAGGCGTTCTGCGCCCCGTGGGTGACCAGGATCTGGTCCGGCGTCGTCGGCAGGCCGCGTCGGCTGTAGTGCTCGGCCAGCACCTGGCGCAGGGCCGACGTCCCGATCGGCTCGTAGCCGTGCCCGGGCAGCGCCTCCGGCAACCGCGCCAGCGCCCGGGCGTAGGCGGCGTGGACCTCGGCCCCCGCCGGCAGGACGGCGGCGGTCATGTCGATGAGCCCGTCTGAGTTCGAGCCCAACAGCGGGTCCCCGCCCCGCCCGGCGGCGCCCTCCGGCAGGGTCACGCGGACGCCAGCCCCCGGCCGGCTGACCAGGAAGCCGTCCTCGCGCAGGGCGGCGTAGGCGGCGGCGACCATGTTGCGGCCGACCTCCAGCGCCTGGGCCAGCTCGCGCTCGCCCGGCAGGGTCGCGCCCAGCGGCAGGCGGCCGTCCAGCACCAGCAGCCGCAGGCGGTCGGCCAGCTGTCGCCAGCCGGGCCCGCCGCCGGGCAGACGCCAGGCGCCGAGGTGGCGGACGAGGGAAGCGGAACGGAGCGCGCGCAGGGTCATGAGGGCCAGCATCTCATAACTGGTCCTATTTTCCAGAGCCAGTTTCGACGACGGTGGCGCCATGATGATGACCCGCCGCCTCGTTCAACTGTTCATCGGCCTGGCCCTGTACGGGGTCGCGATCGTGCTCCTCGTCCGCGCCGACCTCGGCCTGGACCCGTGGAACGTCCTCAACCAGGGCGTCGTCGCCAAGACCGGCTGGCCGTTCGGCGCCACGGTCATCGGCATCGGGGCGCTGCTGCTGCTGGTCTGGATCCCGCTGCGCCAGAGGCCCGGCTTCGGCACCATCGCCAACATCATCCTGGTCGGGCTGGTCGTCGACTGGGTCATGCCGTTCGTGGCCACGCCCGCCGGCCTGTGGGGCAAGGCGCTGCTGCTGGTCGCGGGGGTGGTGACCACCGCCGTGGCGACCGGCTGCTACCTCGGCGCGGCCATGGGCCCGGGCCCGCGCGACGGCCTGATGACCGGCGTCGTCGCCCGGACCGGCTGGAGCGTGCGGATCGTGCGCACCGCCATCGAACTGACCGTGCTGGGCATCGGCTGGCTGCTGGGCGGCAAGGTCGGGGTCGGCACCGTCGTCTACGCCCTGGCCATCGGGCCCCTGATCCAGGTTTTCCTGCCGCTGTTCGCCCTCCCCAGGCGCGAAGCGGCGGTCGCCGGCGCGTGACCCCCACGCCCGCCGAAGGAGGAGGCCCGCCCGCACCCGCCGGCGGGCCTTCGACTATGCGCTGACGCGCCTTGCGTGGTTCGAGACGCTCGCTTGAGGCTCGCGTCTCGAAGGACGCATCGAGGCGGGGACACGCACCCTGCGGGAGCATGTCCCCAGCGCCGGCCGGGGACATGTTCGCGCAGCGTACGTGTCCCCGTCTGCACTTAACGCCGGCTCTGGATCGTGCGCATGTTGGCCGCCTCCGCTGCGCTGGAGCCCCGCCATGCCGTTCCCGCCCACCTGCCCCGAGGTTCCCGTCCGGTCGCTGAGCGACGCGCTGGCCTGCTACCGCGACCGCCTGGGCTTCACCGTCGACTGGTCGGACGACGACCTCGGCCTGGCCGGCGTATCGCAGGGCGACAGCCGGCTGTTCCTGGCCGACGCCGGCTATCGCGCCGACCAGGGCAACGCGGCGCCGGTCGTCCTCTGGATCAACGCCTCGGACCGGGACGAGGTCGACGCCATCCACGCGCGCTGGCGGAGCGCCGGCGCGATCATCCTGGCCGCCCCCGAGGCCAAGCCCTGGAAACTCTACGAGTTCACCGCCCAGGACCCCGACGGCAACCGGCTGCGGGTGTTCTACGACTTCGGCTGGGAAGAGGCGGCCGGTCCCGAGGATGGCGCACAGACGGAGGCGACGCCCTAAACGCCTCCCCTTCACCCGAGCGTCCCGGCGAAGGCCGGGACCCAGTCATGGGCGCTGAACCCGCGGCCCCGTC
The DNA here is from genome assembly GCF_002749615.1 of Caulobacter mirabilis. Classification (GTDB taxonomy): domain Bacteria; phylum Pseudomonadota; class Alphaproteobacteria; order Caulobacterales; family Caulobacteraceae; genus Caulobacter; species Caulobacter mirabilis. Next base: position 1,356,456 of record NZ_CP024201.1, on the reverse strand, counting down.
TCAAACGCCCAGGCTGCGCCTGGGTCCCGGCCTTCGCCGGGACAGACGGTGTTAGGCGGCCCTATCGGCTGAACCCATGCGCCTCGGCGCGGGACAGGCCCTCGGCGGCGATCCGTTGCGACGGGTTGGGCCGCGGTTCGGCGACCTTCTTCAGCCGGTTGCGGTCGACGTGCTGGAACGGCTCCTCCCGCCCGCGGACCTGGAGCATGGTGGTCGAGACATAGCTCCAGTCGCCGTCCTCGTGGAAGGTCACGTCCAGCTGATAGGAGTCGGTGCGGAAAGCCCACTCCAGGAACTCGGTGGAGCTGATGCCGTAGGTGGTCGCCCCCCGCTCGGCGCGGACGGTGATCCCGTCGACGTCGGGCGCGGCCTCGCCGCCGGCCATGGCGGTCTGGGCGCGCGGGATGGCCAGGGTCTGGATCACCCGCCCGGTCGCCGGCTCCCACAGCCAGTAGCCGGTCTGGTCGTGGAAGGTGGTCTCCTCGTCGGAGGCGACGATGTGGACGTGATAGCGCAGGCCGTAGAACAGCTGCGGCCCGTTGGCCTGGGGGTCGATCGGCTGCATCTCGATGCGTTCGAGATACTCGCGGCGCTCCGGCCCCTCGGCCTTCGGATTCACGTCGACGCCCTTGAGCCCCTCCCAGACGCCGGCGAGCCGGCGCAGCGGCCCGAGGTTGGCGAGGGTGTCGGGATCGACGTCCTCGGGTTCGGTGAAGATGTCGTCCGGGAACTCGTGCATCTGAACCTTTCCGCAACGGCGCGCCTCTCCCGCCCTGGGTAGCGGGTCCGCCGGCCAACGCAAGCCTTGCGAAGGCGCGATCCGGGGCGTCAACTGGACCGGCGTCGCCGATGGGGGTCTCGATGAGCGTTTCGCCGCTGCAGCCGTTCGGGCCTGGGCTCTGGCTGGCCGACGGAACCGAGGCCGAGGTGGCCGGCTTCCGCTATCCCACCCGGGCGGCCGTGGTCCGCCTGGGCGACGGCGGGCTGCTGGTCTGGTCGCCCGTGGCGCTGTCCCCGGCGCTGCGCGAGGCCGTCGCGGCGCTGGGCGAGGTTCGACGCCTGGTCGCGCCCAACAGCCTGCATCATCTGCACCTGGCCGAATGGCGGGCGGCCTGGCCGTCGGCCGTGCTGCACGCGGCGCCGGGGTTGGCCGCGCGGCGGCCGGATCTGACGATCGACGCCGAACTGGACGACGCGCCGGCGCCGGCCTGGGCCGCCGAGCTGGACCAGGTCCTGGTGCGCGGCAACAAGATCACCACGGAAGTCGTCTTCTTCCACCGGGCCAGCGGGACCGTCCTGTTCACCGACCTGCTGCAACAGTTTCCGCGCGGCTGGTTCCGCGGCTGGCGGGCCCTGGTCGCCCGGCTGGACCTGATGACCGAGCCCGAGCCGGCCGTCCCCCGCAAGTTCCGCCTGGCCTTCACCGACCGGCCGGCGGCGCGCGAGAGCCTGCGCCGGATTCTCGACTGGCCCGCCGAGCGGGTGGTCATGGCCCACGGCCGCCCCGTCGAGCGGGACGGCCGGGCCTATCTGGCGCGGGCGTTCGGCTGGCTGATGCGGTGACGGTCGGGGACATGCTCCGCGAAGCGGTGCGCGTCCCCGCAAGCCCCAAACCTCCCGCTTGACGAACTCATAGCTCCAGAGTTATTGATCCGATCAATAGCTGTAGAGTTATGAATTCGAGATGCCCGAAACCCCCGCCGCCCCGGATCCCTACGACACGATCTTCAGGACGCTGGCCGATCCCACCCGGCGGGCGATCTTCGAGCGGCTGTGCCGGCAGGGCGAACAGACCGTCGGGGCGCTGACCGCCCAGGCCGGAGTGTCGCAGCCGGCGGTCTCGAAACACCTCGGCGTCCTGAAGCAGGCCGGACTGGTCAGCGACCGGCACGAGGGCCGCCAGACCCACTACAGCGCCCGCCCCGCCGCCCTCGCCCCGCTGGCCGACTGGACCAACGAGATGGCCGGGTTTTGGGAGGGCCGTTTCGACCGCCTAGAGGACCTGCTCGCCAGGATGGACCAGTAATGACCGAGACCCGCACCGTCGTCGTCGAACGCGACATCCCCTATCCTCCCGAGAAGCTCTGGCGCGCGCTCACCCAGCCCCACCTGATCGAGGAATGGCTGATGCAGAACGACTTCGCCCCGACCGTCGGCCACCGCTTCAAGCTGCGCGGCGAGTGGGGCGGCGTGCTGGACTGCGAGGTGCTGACGATCGAGCCGCACCACACCCTCGCCTACAGCTGGAACTTCGCCAACGAGGACCCGGCCTACGCCCTCGAGAGCGTGGTGACCTTCACCCTGACCCCCACCGCCGCCGGAACCCGGCTGCGCATGGAGCAGGCCGGCTTCCGGCCCGACCAGAAACAGGCCTACGGCGGCGCCCACGCCGGCTGGAAGCAGTTCCTCGACAACCTGGAACAGCTCGCCGCCAAACTGGATTGACGAAGACCAAGAGGGAGGAGACGTCCATGACCATCAGCAGACTGGTCCGCACCGCGCACCGCTGGATCTCGATCGCCTTCACGGCGGGGGTCATCACCTACATCGTGGTCATGACCCAAGGGACGCCGCCAATCTGGCTGGGGCTGTTCGCCCTGGTTCCGCTGATCCTGCTGCTGGTCAGCGGCCTGTACCTGTTCGTGCTGCCCTATGTGACGCGGGCGCGCGCCGGCGCGGCCAAGGCCTGACCCGATGACCGAGCCCAAACTGCTGTCCGGCGGCAATCCGCAGATCCCCAAGGGCTACGGCGAGGCTCCCATCCGGGCCTACATCGCCGCCATGCCCGGCTGGAAGAGCGCCGTCGGCGCCCGCATCGACGCCCTGATCGAGGCGGCCGTCCCCGAGGTCCAGAAGGCGGTGAAGTGGAATTCGCCCCTCTACGGCGTCGAGACGGGGTGCTGGTTCCTCGGCCTCCACTGCTTCGACCGGTACATCAAGGTCAGCTTCTTCCGCGGCGCGGCGCTGGACCCGGTCCCGCCCGGGCCGTCGAAACAGAAGGAGGTCCGCTACCTCGACATCTACGAGGGGGCCTTCGACGAACGCCAGTTCAGCGACTGGGTGAAACAGGCCGCGCGGCTGCCCGGCGAGAAGATGTGAGGAGACGGCCATGACCGCCGAAAGCAAGAGCGCCCCGCCCCTGTCCGGCGACGCGGCGAAGGCCCGGATCGACGCCAAGATCGCCGGGCTGGACGATTGGCGCGGCCGGACGCTGGCCCAGGTCCGGGCGCTGATCCACGAGGCGCTGCCGGACGTGGCCGAGACGGTGAAATGGGGCCGCGTCCCGGTCTGGGAGCGCCAGGGCATCCTGACCACCGGCGAGGTCTACAAGGCGGCCGTGAAGCTGACCTTCCCGAAGGGCGCGTCGCTGCCCGACCCGGCGGGACTGTTCAATTCCAGCCTCGACGGAAACGCCCGCCGCGCCATCGACCTCCACCAGGGCGAGACGATCGACGCCGAGGCCCTGAAGGCGCTGGTCCGGGAAGCCGCGGCGCTGAACGCGGCGGGGAAGAAGAGATAGCTTCCGCCGGTTCCTCCCCCCTGGGGGAGGTGGCTCGGCGAAGCCGAGACGGAGGGGGTTTGCGGCGCTCGGTGGGGGACCCGCGACGTCGCGGGTCCGGCGTCTGACCTCCACAACCCCCTCAGTCGTCGCTGCGCGCCGACAGCTCCCCAAGGGGGGAGCACCCCCGACCACACCGTCGTGCAAATTTAGTTGACTCTGACAACCATCCCGCCGACGCTGGCCTTCACAGGAGGTCCCGTCATGTCCCAGCCCACCCCCGACCAGATCGCCCGTCTGCGCGCGTTCAACCGGCGCTACTCCAAGGCCCTCGGGCTGCTGGACGAGGGCTATCACGGCAGCGACCTGAGCGTGGCGGAGAGCCGCACGCTGTACGAACTGGCCCAGGGCGCGGCCCGCAGCGCCGCCGACCTGCAGCGCGAGCTCGGCTTCGATCGCGGCCACGCCAGCCGCCTGCTCGGCCGGCTGGAGCGGCGCGGCCTGGTCGAGCGGTCGCCGTCGACCGAGGACGGCCGCCGTCGCGACCTGGCCCTGACCGAGGCCGGACGGGCGGCCTTCGCGACGCTGGACGCCGCCTCGGAGAGCATCGCCGGCGGCCTGCTGGCCGCCCTGCCCGCCGTCGACCGGCAGACCGCGATGGCCGCGCTGGGCGACGTGGAGCGGCTGTTCGGCGACGCCGCGCCGGCCCCCGGCGAGATCGTCCTGCGCGACCCGCGGCCGGGCGACATGGGCTGGGTGGTGGAGCGCAACGCCGTCCTCTACGCCCGCGAGCAGAACTGGAACGCCGACATCGAGGCCGTCTGCGCCGAGATCGTCGCGACCTTCCTGCGCGAACCCGACCCCAGCCGGCAGCGCTGCTGGATCGCCGAGCGCGACGGCCGGCGGCTGGGCTGCGTCTTCGTGGTCCGCGACAGCGACGAGACCGCCCGACTGCGGCTGTTGATCGTCGAGCCCGAGGCGCGCGGCACGGGCCTGGGCGGGCGGCTGATCGCCGAGACGATCGCCTTCGCCCGCGCCGCCGGCTACCGCGAGATGGTCCTCTGGACCCACGCCGTCCTGGAGCCCGCCCGCCGCCTCTACGCCAAGGCCGGCTTCGACCTGGTCGAGAGCCACGAGTACGAGGCCTTCGGCGGAACCGAGGTCAGCGAGACCTGGCGGATGGACCTCTGAAAGGGACAGGCTGACCGAGGGCAGGATCCTCCCTCCTGGGGGAGCATCCTGGCGGGCGGTTCCAACCTCCATTGCGGAACCCGGCGCTCTGGGCGACGGTCCGCGCCTCGGGCGGACAGAGGGGACCCATGGCCAAGGCGAGGAAGAAGACGCTGCCCAAGGATTTCGAGCAGCGGCTCCAGACCGACGATCTCGAAACGCTGAAGGCCCTGTTCGACGCTCACGAGATCGATGCGCGCGGCGGATACGCCAAACAGACCGCCCTGGCCTTCAACGACTGCCCGGACGATCTGGCGCGCTGGCTGGCGGCGCAGGGGGCGGACCTGGAGGCGGAAGACGCCTACGGCGTGACGCCGCTGCAGGCCCGCAGCCGGCATTGGCAGGCCCGCATCGACGTCCTGCTGGAGCTGGGCGCGGACCCGAACCGCGGCGAGGGCGCGAGCGGGACGGCGCTCCATGCGGCGACCGCCCCCTGCAACGTCGCGACGGCGACAACGTTGCTCCGCCACGGCGCCCGCGTCGACGCCCTCGACCGGGGCGGTCATACGCCCCTCGCCCGACTGCTCGGACAGTGCAGCAACGCGCAGATCGCCGGGGCGGCCGCGCTGGCCGAGGTCCTGCTGGCGGCGGGCGCGCGACGCACCCCGGAGATGCGATCCTCGGTCACCCGCATCGGGACCGACTTCGAGTTCCATCGGGCCGGCTTCAACCCCGACTTCCTGGCCGAGACCGACGCGGGGCTGGCGCGGCTGTACGCCCTCTTCGAGGTTCCGCCCGTCCCGCAGCGCGTCCGGCACGACGGCGCCTCGCCGATCAGGGCCAAGGCCTCATCCTGGCGGGACGCGCATCAGGAGCTTTGGGTCCTGCTGGTCCCGTCCAAGGGAGCGGCCGAGACGGTCCAGGGCGAGGTGATCCGGATCACCGGCCGGATCTCGGACGAGATCGACCGCAACGGCGGCGTCAACTGGGACGGCGACTACGACAGGATGGCCCGCGCGCTGCTGGCGCACCTGGCGTCCGGAACGCCCCTGCCCACGGCCGGGCTGACCGACGCCCGGGCGTCGGTCGCCGGACTGAGGCGGAACGACGACGCGCCGCGCCGGCTGTGCGAACTGGCCGTCGCCTGGGTGGCGCTGAACCCGACGCCGATGAAGCTCGGGCGTCCGGACTACCGGCGCTAGGAAAAGGATGCTCTCCCCTGGGGGAGCTGTCGCCGCGAAGCGGTGACTGAGGGGGCTGCGGTCAGGGACGCCGGCTCTGCGACGCCGCAACCTCGCGCAACCGTGGCCGACCCCCTCCGTCTCGCCTGACGGCGAGCCACCTCCCCCAGGGGGGATCCTGGTCGGCGCCGACCTCAAACAAAAAAGGGCGGGAGCCTTTCGACTCCCGCCCCTTGATGTCTACTCAGACGCGTCCGCCCTACGCGGCCTTGTCGAAGCTCAGGCCTTCGTAGCGGCGCAGGTGGTGGTCGACGGAGCCGAACAGGCCCTCGATCAGGGTCGCACGCTTGAAGTAGTGGCCGATGGCCAGCTCGTCGGTCATGCCCATGCCGCCGTGGATCTGGATGGCGTTCTGGCCGACGAACTTGCAGGCCTTGCCGATCTGGACCTTGGCGGCCGAGACGGCCTTGGCGCGCTCGGCGTCGTCTTCCGACAGCTTAATGGTCGCCATGTAGGTCATGGACACCGACTGCTCGAGGTTCATGAACATGTCGACCATGCGGTGCTGCAGCACCTGGAAGTTGGCGATCGCCGTGCCGAACTGCTTTCGCTGCTTGGCGTAGTCCAGGGTGCCGGCGTGCAGCTGGCGCATGGCGCCGACGGCTTCGGCGCAGGTCGCGGCGGTGGCTTCGTCGATGACCTTGTTGACCAGCGGCAGGGCCTTGCCCTCGACGCCGATCAGGGCGTCGGCGCCGACCGCCACGTTCTCGAAGTAGGCTTCCGAGGCCCGGCCGCCGTCGACGGTCGGGTAGTCGCGGGTGACCACGCCCTTGGCGCCCTTCTCGACGATGAACACCGAGACGCCGTCGGCGTCGCGCTGGCCGCCGCCGGTGCGGGCGGTGACGATCAGGTGGGTCGCCCAGGGCGCGCCCACGACCACCGCCTTGTGGCCGTTCAGGACCCAGCCGGCGCCGTCCTTCTTGGCCGTCGTCTTCAGGTCCTGCCAGGTGTAGCGGGCCTGCGGCTCGGCGTAGGCGAAGGCGAAGATGGTCTTGCCCTCGATCACCGACCCGATCAGGTCTGCCGCGCCGGCGTAGCCGCTGTGCTTCAGGAAGCCGCCGCCGATGACGACCGTGCCGAGGTAGGGCTCAACGACCAGCGCCTTACCGAACTCCTCCATGACGATCATGTTCTCGATGGCGCCGCCGCCCAGGCCGCCGAGGTCTTCCGAGAACGGCGCGCCCAGGATGCCCAGCTCGTTGGCGAAAGCCGACCAGATCGCCGGATCGCGACCGGCGTCCGAGCCGATCATCTTGCGGCGCTTCTCGAAGTCGTAGTTGTCCTGGAGGTAGCTGGCGACCGTGTCGCGCAGCATCGACTGTTCTTCGGTGAAGTTGAAATCCATCGGAGCGTTCCTGGCGTTCTTGCTTATTCGACGTGTTCTGGTTCGGCGACGTTAGAGCCCGAGCACCATCTTGGCGATGATGTTGCGCTGGATCTCGTTCGACCCGCCGTAGATCGAGGTCTTGCGGGTGTTGAAGTAGGTCCCGGCGCGGCCGACCGCGTACTCCGGCCCGATCTTGGCGTTGTCGCCCAGGTCGCGCAGGTAGGGGGCGGCGTAGTGGCCCGAGGCCTCCAGCGCGAGTTCGGTCAGCCTTTGCTGGATCTCGGTGCCCTTGATCTTGAGCAGCGAGGATTCCGGTCCGGGGCCCTTGCCGGCCGCTTCACCGGCCAGGGTGCGCAGCTCGGTGAACTCCAGGGCGGTCAGGTCGATCTCCAGCTCGGCGACCTTGCGCTTGAAGTCGGCGTCCTGGATCAGCGGCTTGCCGTCGTCGCCCAGCTCGATGGAGGCCATCTCGCGGACCTTCTCGACGCCGCGCTTGGAGCGGGCTACGCCGGCGATGCCGCTGCGCTCGTGGGCGAGCAGGAACTTGGCGCAGGTCCAGCCCTTGTTCTCCTCGTAGACGCGGTTCTCGACCGGGACCTTGACGTTCTCCAGCCAGACTTCGTTGACCTCGTGGCCGCCTTCCAGGGTGGTGATGCGGCGGACCTCGATGCCCGGGGTCTTCATGTCGATCAGCAGGAAGGAGATGCCCTCCTGGATCTTCGCGGCCGGGTCGGTGCGGACCAGAAAGAAGCCCCAGTCGGCGTGCTGGGCCAGGGTGGTCCAGGTCTTCTGGCCGTTGACCAGGTAGTATTCCTTGCCGTCGTCGCCGGTGAAGCGCTCGGCCTTGGTCTTCAGCGAGGCCAGGTCGGAGCCGGCGCCCGGCTCGGAGTAGCCCTGGCACCACCATTCCTCGCCGTTGTAGATCTTCGGCAGGAAGCGTTCCTTCTGCTCCGGCGTGCCGAAGGTGTAGATCACCGGGGCGACCATCACGACGCCGAACGGCAGCACCGGCAGCGCGTCGGCGCGGGCCAGCTCCTCGGAGAAGATGTACTTCTGGGTCGAGGTCCAGTCGGTGCCGCCGAGCGCCTTGGGCCAGGACGGAGCGACCCAGCCCTTCTTGGCGAGAACCTTGTGCCAGGACAGGTAGTCGTCCTTGGTCAGGTCGTCGCCTTCATCCTGCTTGCCGCGCAGCTGGGCGGGGTAGTTCTCGGCGATGAAGGCGCGGACCTCCTGGCGGAACGCGTTGTCTTCGGCGGAGAATTCGAGGTTCATGGCATGCTCCCGGCGCGGCCTCTCAGGGGGCCGATCTTTAGTCGGTCGGGACTATAGGCGCCGAACAAATGTTTGGGAAGATAACGCGAGCGTCAACGTAAAGCGGGGCGTCAGGGCACGAACAGCCTGAAGCAGGGGTCGCTCTTCGTCATCAGGGATGGCGGCGGCGGCGTCGCCTCGACGGCCGCCGCCAACCGCGCCTCGATATCGTCGGCCGCGCCGGACGCGGTCGCCAGCGTCAGCGCCCGATCGCGCGCGGCGGAGACGGCCCGCGCCACGCGCCGATCTTTCCGATCCAGCCTGGAGAAGGTCTCGAGGACGCCGTAGCAGCGGACCGTCCCCTCCAGATTGGGCAGAGCGCCATAGGGCAGCTTGAAGACGACCCGGAAGCGAACCGGCGCGCCGTCGACCGGGGCGCCGTTCCATTTCGCCGGGCTTACGCGGAACAACGGCGTCAGCTGCAAGGCCGCCGCGCCAAACGCCTTGTCCAGGGGCGCCTCCCGCTCAACCACGCAGTCGGCGAGTTGACCGGTCGCCGCCGCCTTGCAGAACAGATCGACCCTGCCCTCGAGACCGCTCGCCCAGGCTTTCGGCGGATAGGCGTCCTCCATCTGCTCCAGCGTCGGCGCGCCGAGCCATGCCGGCGGCTCGTATGTCGCCGCCCCGCCGGCCGGCGGCTCCGTCGCGGCCAGCGCCGCGGCCAACATCAGATGCGAAACCATGGCTCCCCCGAACCGCTCCGACCCTCAGGCCGACGCTACCATCGGCATGGCCCGTCGGCGAGGCCGCGGCGGCCAGAATAAGAACGCCCCGTCCGGGGCGGGGACGGGGCGTCAAATACAGCCAGAGCGGCGAGGCGGGGTCGCCGTCAGCCCTTGAGCGCGGCGCAGGCGCCGCCGAGCTCGGCGTCGATCCGCTCCTGGCCGCCCGGCGTGCGGCCCTTCTGGACGCGCTTGACCTCGCGCGCCGCGCTGTCGCGGGCCTCGTCGGCCTTGGCGATCGCGAACGGCGAACGGCCCTTCTCGTTGGCCTTGTAGACGGTGTCGAAACGATCGTCGCCGGCGAGACCGGCGCAGCGGGCGACCTTGACGAACTGGACGTCGGTCAGACGGGTCTGGGCCGAAGCCGAGGCCGCGGCGCCGGAGGCGACGGCCAGAACGAGAATAGCAGCGAGCGTACGCATGGGGTGCTCTCCATCTCCCAAATGTGGATGCGAGATCAGAGTGAAACCCAAGAGGCCAGACCTCAAGTTAAACGATGTAAATGTTTGCAACAGTGGAAACTGCTTGTGGGAAATCAAACAAAAAGACGGGCGCCTGCTTTGAAACAGGCGCCCTTCAAGTTGACTGGATGCTCAGACTAGAAAGTTACTCGGGCCACATAAACTAAGGAACGATGACCGCGCACTCTTGGGCCAGCTTGGCGGCCATGTCGGCGCCGCCACGCTCGGCGTCGCGCTTCGCGGCGTCGGCCTTGTCGACCACGTGGTCGGCGCGGCCGCGCTTGTTGGCCTTGTAGAGGGCGGTGAACTTCTCGCCGTCGGCGCCCGGCAGGGTGCGACACTGCGCAACCTTGATGAACTGGGTATCCGACAGGCGCGCCTCGGCGGCGACCGCGACCGTGGCGGAGGACGCGGCGGCGGCAATGATCATGGCGGTGAAGAAAGTACGCATTGGGGTCGCTCCATCTCCCTGTTGGATGCAGGGAAAGAATGCTTCGACTCTTCCGTATTCACAAATTAAAGTCTTGAAAGACTCCAATAATTACAGGGATTTCATATCTTACGAGACTGTAATGTTGATGTCGAAAACATGGCGACTTGGTGACGTTTCTTGACGCCTTGCCACCGGGGCGGGAGCCGACGATGCTGGCGGGACATGACCGTCCCGCCCTCGCCCGCCGCGCCGCCCAAGGCCATCGCCACGCCCTGCGTGAAGGTCTGTATCGTCGATCCCGAGAGCGGCCTGTGCCTGGGCTGTTTCCGCACCCTGCCGGAGATCGCCGGCTGGGCGCGCCTGCCTGAGGCGGAACGCGTGGCGCTGATGCGGGATCTGCCCCGACGGCGCGACCGCATTCGTCCAGAAAAGCTTAACCTTACCTGACCCTTACACCCGTTCACGCGTTGCAAACTCCGCCCGCCTAAGGTGCCCGCCACGGAGCGAGAAACGCTCGACAAAGCCGATATGGCGGGGTGTGTTCATGATCAGGTACGTCGCGATCATCGGGGTCGCTGCGCTGGCCGCCGTCGGCGCCGCGCACGCCGTGATCAGCCTGGACGAGGCGCGGGCGGCCGCGCCGCTGCAGGCCCAGGTCGCGACCCGGCTCGAACCGGCCGCCGCCGCGCCCGCGTCGGTGAGCAAGGGCCCGGACGGCCACTATTGGGCCGAGGCCAATGTCGAGGGCCGGGCCGTGCGCTTCCTGGTCGACACCGGCGCCACCGCCGTGGCCCTGACCGCCGAGGACGCCCGCCGCCTCGGCTACGACCCGAGCAAGCTGAATTACACCTATGACGTCATGACCGCCGAGGGCCGCGTGAAGGCCGCGGGGGTCAAGCTGGCCAGCGTCTCGATCGCCGGCGCGCGCGTGAACGACGTCGACGCCCTGGTCATCGAAAAGGGCCTGCACACCTCCCTCCTCGGCATGAGTTATCTGGGCCGCCTGCAGGCGTTCGAGGCGACGCAGACCTCGCTGATCCTGAAGCCCTAGGCGACCGTGCGTCCTTCGAGACGCTCGCAAAGCTCGCTCCTCAGGATGACGAACTCATAAGTCGTCATGGTGAGGAGCGGACCCTCAGGTCCGCGTCTCGAACCACGCAACACCTCCCCATGCCGGCTTCCCCCCGCGCGCTGTCGGCGGCTAACCTGCCGTCATGATCGCGCCCGTCGACGCCGCCCTCGCCCAGCTCGCCGCACTCGCCGACCGTGACGGCTTCGAGGACGTCGCCGTCTCGGTCGGACCGCCCGCCGTCTCCGCCGCCTTCCACGCCGACGAGGCCGCCGCCGCCGCCCTGGCCGCCGGCGCCGCCGAGGCCGCGGCGATCTGGCGGCTGCGGACCGGCGGATCCCAGGCCGTAGCCGTCGACACGCGCGAGGCCGCCGCCTCGCTGATCTCCTTCCTGATGCAGCGGTTCGAGGATCCGGAACGGGCCCCCGGGCGTGATCCGCCGAGGACGGCCGCCTTCGACTTCTACCGCGCCCGCGACGGGCGGTTCGTCTACCTGCACCAGAGCTTCGACGACGGCCGCGGGCCGCTGTCGGTGCTGGGCTGCGAGGACACCCGCGAGGCCGTCGCCGCCGCCGTCGCGACCTGGGACGCCCAGGCGCTGGAGGACGCGCTGGCCGCCGCCGGCCACTGCGGCGGCCGGGTCCGCTCGCCGGACGAGTGGGACGCGTCCGACCAGGGCCGCCGGTTGGCCGCCACGCCGCTGGTGCGGATCGAGCGAACCGGCGAAGGCGCGCCGATCGACTTCACGATCACGCCGGAGGCGCCGCTGTCCGGCGTGAAGGTGCTGGACCTGACCCGCGTCCTGGCCGGTCCGGCCTGCGCGCGCGCCCTGGCCGGCTATGGCGCCGAGGTGCTGCACATCGCGGGCCCCGATCTGCCGTCCGTCCCGCCCTTCGTCGCCGACACCGGCCACGGCAAGCGCTCCGCCTTCCTGGACCTCAAGACCCGCGAAGGCCGCGACCGGCTGCTGGCGCTGGCCGCCGAGGCCGACGTCTTCGTTCAGGGCTATCGTGGCGGGGCGCTGGATCGCCTCGGCCTGTCCCCCGGCGAACTGGCGGCCGCGAACCCGGCGCTGATCCATGTCTCGATCAACTGTTACGGCCACGACGGCCCCTGGGCGAACCGGCCGGGCTGGGAGCAGTTGGCCCAGGCGGTCAGCGGCATGGCGGTCGTCCAGGGCGGCGAAGAGGCGCCAAGCCTTCTGCCCGCCGCGCTGAACGACTACACGACCGGCTATCTCGCCGCCTTCGGCGCGATGGTCGCGCTGCGGCGGCGGGCCGAGACCGGCGGCGGCGCGCGGGTGCAGGCCTCGCTCACCCGGACGGCGATGTGGGTGCGCGGCCTGGGCCTGGATCCCGACCGGCCGAGCCGAGCCCGGCCCTTCACGCCCGAGGCGCTGGCCGCCTGGTCGATCCGCGAGGACTCCGGCTTCGGCCCGCTGACCTATCTGCGTCCCCCGGTCGCCCTGTCCAGGACCCCGGTCCGCTGGACCGCCCCCACCGTCCCTCTGGGAACCCATCCCGCCGCCTGGGCCGGGCGGCCGGAACGATAACGCCGATTTCCGAAACGGCCGGATCGTGCTTCAAAGGACCCAGACAGTCTGCCGCGCCGTACGTGAGGGTCGGCGTGACCCTGCTGCGACGGCCGGCCTCTGGGAGGGACCGGTATGAGTTCATCGACTGAAACGGCGCCGCAAGCCGCGCCGAAGACGCCCTGGCACCTGTGGCTCGTGGGGATCGTCGCCGTGCTGTTCAACGCCGTCGGCGTGTTCGACTTCGTGATGAGCAAGACCCAGGGCGCCGCCTACATGGCGTCCGCCGGCATGACGCAGGCGCAGATCGACCACTACCAGGCCTATCCGGCCTGGATGACCGTGGTCTGGGCGGTGGGAGTCTTCGGCGCCTTCCTGGCCTCGATCCTGCTGCTGCTGCGCCGGAAGCTGGCCGCGGCGACGTTCGCCGTCTCTCTGGCGGCCTTCCTGATCAGCCTGCTCTACACCTACGTTCTGAGCGGCGGCGGCGCGATCATGGGCCAGGACGTCGCCATCATGAGCGGCGTGATCACCGCCCTGCTGCTGTTCTTCCTCTGGTACGCCTGGGCCATGACCGGGCGCGGCGTGCTGCGCTAGGCGGACCGCGGCGCTCCCGCCGCTTGACCTTCGGGCCCGGCGCCGGGAGCCTGCCGCCGCCATGCGCGACTCGACCGAACTGCCGCCCGCCATCCGCGAGGAGATCGAAGCCCTCTGCGCCGAGGGCGACCGGCTGACGGACGAGGGCGGGATAGAGGCCGCCGTCGACGCCTACGGACGGGCCTGGGAACGGCTGCCCGAGCCCAAGACGGACTGGGCGGCGGCGACCTGGATCCTCTCGGCGATCGGCGAGGCCTGCTACCTCGGCGGCCTGCGGACCGCGGCCCGCGAGGCGCTGGAGCGCGCCGTCGACACCGAGGACGGCCGCGAAAGCCCGCTGCTGCGACTCCGCCTCGGCCAGGTGCTCCACGACCTCGGCGAGCCGGACCGGGCCGCCGAGCACCTGCTGCGGGCCCATAGGGCCGAGGGCGAGACGATCTTCGCCGACGAGAACCCGCGCTACCTTGCCTTCGTTCGGGAACGCCTCGGCCTGCCGACGGCGGAGGCGCCCGCCGGCGCGCCGGGAATCATGGGCCTGATTCGGGCGTTCCGCGGCCTGCTGCGGCGTTGACCGGTCCAGCCGCAGCGATCTATTGATCGATTGAGAACGACTCTCAACTGGAGACTCCCATGCCGGCCGACACCGCCGACGCCGCCATCCGCGCGGTGGTCGAGAAGGCGGGGCTTGTCGAGACGCTCGAAACTGTCCCGCTGCGCCACGGCCTGCTGCATCAGTCCGCGCAGGTGCTCGACGCCCCCCAGCAGTACAGCGCCCCGCTGCCGCCGGGTCTCCACCTCAGCTGCGGCATCGCGCGGCTGAGAAGCGCCCACCCCCGCCTGGGCGACTTCCGTTTCGACGGCCTGGGGCTGACGGCGATCCTCTACGAGGACGAGCCCGAACCCTTCGAGACGAGGATCGACAAGGGGCCCGCCCTGTCCTGCGGCCTCTATCTGACCCGGGCCCAGCTCGACGATGCTGCGCCGGAGGGCCTGGGCGACATCGCGGTCCGGCTGGCCGCCGGGAGCCGGCTTCGCGCCACCGACCGCCCTCCGGCGACGGTGGTGGCGAGCCTCTGCCGGCCCGTCGACCCCTGGTTCCAGGGCGCCGCGCGCCGCCTGGCGATGGAGGCGCGGGCGCTGGAACTGGCGGCCATGACCCTGAACTGGCTTTCGCTGTCGGCCCAGCCGGACAGCCGGCCGGCGCTGCAGACGCGACGGGCGGAGCGGGCGCGGGAGATCCTCGAGGCCAACCTCGCCGATCCGCCCGACCTGACGCGGCTGGCGCGGGAGGTGGGCGTCAACGTGCGCAGCCTGACCCAGGCCTTCCGGCTGACCTTCGACGCCTCGATCGCCGCCTACGTCACCCGTCGCCGGCTGGAGACGGCCCACGGCCTGTTGGTCGAGGGCATGGGCGTGGCCGCCGCCGCGGGCCGGGTCGGATACTCGCCGGCGCACTTCTCGACCGCCTTCCTGCGCCACTACGGCTACCGCCCCACCGACCTGCGCCCACACTGAACGCCGGACGCCGAAAGCCAAACGCCGGGCGCCGAAGGCCGGCCCGATTGTCCCGCCTCGGAGACCGCCATTATGAGAACCGCTCTCAACAAGGGGCGTGATCATGAACAGGGCGGCTTGGATCGGAATGGCGGCGATGAGCGTCGGGGGGCTGGCCACGCCCGCCCTCGCCGAGGAGCCGACGGACATCGACGCCCTCGTGGTCACCGCCGCCCGGCGTGACCAGGCGCTGATCGACGCCCCCGTGGCGGCGACGGTCCTGGGCGCCCAGTTCGCCGAGGACGCCCGTATCCAGTCCCTGCGGCGGATCGACGACTATGCGCCGAACGTCCAGTTCAACCAGATCGGCCAGGTCGGCGGGACCTACATCTCGATCCGCGGCATCGAGTCCAACCCGTTCGTGGTCAACCGCGCGGCCGTCTACATCGACGGCGTGCCCTTCCGGCAGCCGTCCGACCAGGCCCTGGGCGACGTCCGCCAGATCGAAGTGCTGCGCGGGCCGCAGGGCACGCTCTACGGCGCCAACAGCGAGTCCGGCCTGATCCTGGTGCAGACCCGGGCGCCGTCCGACGCCTTCGAGGCCCAGGCTTCGGCCGGCGCCTACGGCTTCGGCGAGGGCCAGGGCTACGATCTCCGCGCCCGGGTCGCCGGTCCGCTGGCCGGCGCGACCCTGACCGGCGCCCTGACCCTGGACTACGAGAAGGCCGACAGCTTCGTGCGCAACCTGGCCTCCTCGATCGGCGAGCCCGGCGAGATCGAGACCGCCTTCGCCCACGGCCGGCTGCGCTGGATCGCCGGCGACCGCACCGAGCTCGATGCGATGGGCTATGTCGCCCTGCAGCGCGCGCCCGGCCTCTACGAGCAGGAATTCCTGCCGATGGACCGCGCCCGGTACGACCAGCTCTACGGCGGCTTCAACGGCGGCCGGAAGGCCGGCGACCACACCCTGATCCATGACGCGCCCAAGCGCAGCGACAAGGACGAGCATGTGCTCGGCGTCGGCCTGACCCATCGGTTCGACGGCGCGACGCTGAGCCTCGCCGGCTCCTGGCGCGACGTCGACGACCGTTCCTTCGGCACCGACCTGGACCTGACCGCCATGCCCGGCGCGGCCGGCGGACACGACGTCGAGGAGACCCATTGGAACTGGGAGGTCCGCCTCGTCGCCCCCTCCGACGCTCGGGTGCAATGGGTCGTCGGGCTGAACCACTACCGCGGGGAGCAGTCCAAGGCGCTGTCATCCCTGATCGGGCCCGGCAAGCTGAGCGACTACGCCTGGGCGCCGAAGCAGGAAGCCGGCTCGCGGGACTATGCGCTGTTCGGTCAGGCTGTCCTGCCGTTGTCGCCGACGATCAACCTGACGGCGGGCGTGCGCTACGAGCGCGCCGAGCGCGACAAGGTCCAGCAGGCCGGCGTTCTCGACCTGGGCCCGCTCGGCCGGTTCGTCTTCCAGGCCGAGGCCCTGGACGAGGTGTTCGCCGAGGTGCTGCCCCGCGTTTCGCTGGACTGGGCGCTGAGCGGCGACCTGCGCCTCTACGCTTCGGTCGCCAAAGGCTGGGTCCCGGGCGGCTTCAACCTGGCGGCCAGCGCAACCTCGGTCGTGGGCGACTATTCGCGCTACGACGCCGAGACGCTTTGGACCTACGAGATCGGCGCCAAGCACCGGCTGCTCGGCGGCCGGGCGCTGGTTTCGGCGGCGCTGTTCTACACCACGGTCGACAACTGGCAGGAGATCAACGTGATCTACGGCCCCAATGGCCAGCCGCTCTCGACGACCCTGGTCACATCCAGCGCCGCCATCACCAGCCGGGGCTTCGAGATCGAGTTCGCCGGCAAGCCGCGCGACGACCTCGACCTGACCGCCTCGCTGGGCTGGGTCGAGGCCGAGTACGACCGCTACGTCTTCGGTCTGGAAGACCTGTCGGGCCGGCGGGTGAAGCTGACGCCGGAATGGGACGCCTCGGCGACCGCCAGCTGGCGGCCGTGGCGCGGCCTGTTCCTGCGCGGCGAGATCAACGGCGCCGGCGAGACGATGCTGAACGCCCAGAACACCGCGCGGCAGGAGGCCGTCTGGCGGCTGAACGCCCAGATCGGCTGGGAGACCGAGGCCTGGACCGCGCGGCTGTACGTCGACAACCTGACCGACGAGACGGTGTTCGTGACCTCGGCCTACGCCAACTCGCTCTTCGGCTACGACGGGCTCTGGTACGCTGGCGTCGACGCGCCGCGCGTGGTCGGGGTGGAGCTGACCCGGCGCTGGTGAACCGTCAGGCCAACCAGCCCCGATAGAGGACGATCCGGCCGGTCAGCGGATGGCCGATCTCGACGTCGAAGCGGAAGCGGCCGTCCTCGACGCGCTCGCTCGCCGTCGTGGTCGGGCCCAGCCACAGCGGCAGCGGGACGCCGAGGACCGAAAAGCGGCGGATGACCAGCCGCATGGTCTCGCCGTCGGTCGCCGCGGCCATATGCACGGCGACCGGGCCGAAGCGCTCGACGACCAGATGCTCCGACCGACCGCGGCCGGCCTCCTGGCGGCTGGCGAACGACCGGCCCGCGAACGTGCGCCGCCACAGCTCCACGCCGTTCCGGCGGCTGAAGGCGACGGAGACCGGAACGTCGTCGCCGGCCCCGGGAAAGCCCATCAGCGTCCCGGCCAGGCGGGCGAGCAGGCTCCGCCCCCGCTCGACCGAGGCGCGGCCGGAAACGGTCTTCGTCTCCCCTTCCGGCAGCTGGTGCATCGCGCGCCAGGCGGGGGGCATGCCGTCCCAGGCCGGCCCCAGGACCTGGTGGTAGACCGGCTCGGCCTCGGCGACCGGCTCGCGGACGCCGGCGGCGATGGCCTTCCGGGCGAAAGCCGGTTCGAAGTCGGCCAGTTCCAGGTCCGAGGTCGCGGGTCGCGCGCCGGCGGCGGGGCGGCGGCCGTCCAGCAAGCCGCGGATCGTCGCCTCGGCCGCCATCGAGGGGATGAAGGGACCGTCCGCCCCCTCGGCGACCAGGTGCCAGCTCCGGGCGACGGGGCGGCCGTCGGCGTCCTCGCCGGCGACGGCCACGAACATGCCGCCGCGATGCTCGCCCCAGCGCAGCCGGTTGATCGCCCAGTGGAACAGCGGGGCCAGAGGCTCCAGCGTCGGCAGCAGCCGCCAGCGGACCAGCCAGGCCATGCCGTTCAGCATCCGGTGCAGGCTCTCCGGCGTCGGTCCGGCGCCGAACCAGATATCGCGCAGGCCGGGATGCAGCGGCGGCAGAACCTGCAGGTCCGGGGTGTCGACCAGCGAGAAATGCAGGCTGCGCAGCGGAACCTGGCCCGGCGGCGCGATCGTCACCCGGCGGGACTCGATCAGGGCGCCGCCCTCCGCCGGCCGGCCGTCGCGGACCAGCTTCACCGGCCGGCCCGCATAGCCGGCGATGCCCTTCACAACGCTCAGCCCCAGGCCGGCCCAGGGCGTCGGCGCGATCCCGGCCGTCACCGACCGCACGCTCCGCCAGCCTTCCGAAAGCCGCCGCACCACCGCCGCCGTCAGGGCCGGACAGGTGCTGACGCCCGACAGCGCGAAGACCCCCCTCGCCCGCGCCGCGTCATCCAGAGTCGCGATCCCGGCGACGAAATCGGCGCCGTCGGCCAGGTCCAGATAGTCGATCCCGCGCGCGATACAGGCCTGGGCCAGCCGATAGGGCCGCTCGCCGTAGGCCTGGAACGGACCGCTGGCGTCGACGACCAGGTCGGGCGCGGCCTCGCCCAGCTGAGCGTCCAGGTCGCCATCGCGGTCGAAACGCCAGGGAACCAGGGTCGAACGGCTGTCCAGTTCGGCGCACAGCGCCCGCGCCTTGGCCAACGACCGCCCGGCCATCAGCAGCGTCACGCGCGGCTCGTCGGCCAGCAGCCGCGCCAGCCGCCCGCCGAACGTGCCGTATCCCCCGACGACGAGAACCTTCACCCGCCCAGCACCCTCTCCGCATAGCGCGCGTCGGGGATGTAGCAGACGTCGCTGCGGCCGAAGAGGCGGAAGCGGTTCTTCGCCACGACGTCATAGAGCGCGTCGGCGACCGGTATGGGCAGCAGCCGGAACACGCCGGCCAGCGAGAACGGGAAGCCCAGCAGCGCCGCCATCCGCATCGAGCCGTCGGCCTTGAACCGGGCCTCGCCGCGCTCGATCAGGATGTTGGTCTGATAATCCTCCGGATCGAGGCCGTAGTGGCGGTACAGCGCCGCGCCCAGCGGCGTCTGGGCCGGCAGCAGGCGGAACACGCCCTTGCGGTCGAAGCGCAGCACCACCCGCGCCCAGCCCGAACAGAACACGCAATGACCGTCGAAGATGATGATCGGGCGGTCGTCCGGAAAGGCCGGGACGGCGGGGTCGTCGCGATAGCTGTACGACCCCCGGTCGCTCATATGGTGGACGCCAGCTCGGCTTTCAGGGCCGCGATGGCTTCCTCCTCGCGCCGGTAGAAGGTCCACTGCCGGATGCGCCGGGGCCGCACCAGGCCGGCGTCGGCCAGGATCTGCAGATGGCTGGTGGCGGTCGGCTGGGCCACGCCCAGCTTGTCGGCGATCTCCAGCACGCAGACGCCGTCCTCCTCCAGGTCGCCGTAGATCTGGGGCGGGAAATGCGTGACCGGATCCTTCAGCCATTCGAGGATCTGAAGCCGGCGTTCGTTGGCCAGCGCGCGCAGGGCCTTGGCGGTCGACATGGCCGGAACCTCCGTCGCGGGGCGGGATGGGTCAAGCTATGAATTGACATATAGGAATGTGCCTATATTTGCTTTTGACTATCCCATCCCGGAGAGTCGCCATGACCATGGCCGTCCGTCGTCCCCTCGGCCCGAACTACGCTTTCGTGGCGGTGGGGATCGCCTTCCTGGCGCTGCTGGCGGCGGCCGGGCTGCGGGCGGCGCCGGGCGTGTTGATCCTGCCGTTGGAAAAGGCCTTCGGCTGGGACCGCGGGACGATCTCGCTGGCGGCGGCGATCGGCATCTTTCTTTACGGCCTGACCGGCCCTTTCGCGGCGGCGCTGATGCAGTCGTTCGGCGTCCGGCGGACGGTGACGCTGGCGCTGATCCTGATGGCCGCCTCGACCGGCCTCTCCACCCTGATGACCGCGTCCTGGCAGTTCGTGGCCACCTGGGGCGTGCTGGCGGGCCTGGGCAGCGGGGCGGTGGCCATGGTCATGGGCGCGACGGTGGTCAATCGCTGGTTCGTCGCCCGGCGCGGCCTGATGATGGGCCTGCTCAGCGCGGCGACGGCGACCGGGACGCTGATCTTCCTGCCGGGCTTCGCCTGGCTGGCCGAGACCTTCGGCTGGGCGACGGTGGCGGCGACGGTGGCGGTCGTCACCGGTCTGCTGGCGCCGATCGTCTGGCTAATGCTGCCCGACCGGCCCGCCGACATCGGCCAGAAGCCGTACGGCGCGGGCGAGGACTATGTTCCGCCGGCCGGCGTCTCCGGCGCCAACGCCCTGGCCGGCGCCTTCGGGGCCCTGGGCCGGGCGGCGAGGACGCGGACCTTCTGGCTGCTGTTCCTGGGCTTCTTCATCTGCGGCCTGACCACCAACGGCCTGGTCGGGACCCACCTGATCGCCTTCTGCGGCGACATGGGCCTGCCCGCCGTGCGCGCCGCCGGCCTGCTGGCGCTGATGGGCGTCTTCGACCTGATCGGGACCACCGCCTCGGGCTGGCTGACCGACCGCTACGACCCGCGCAAGCTGCTGTTCGTCTACTACGGCCTGCGGGGGATCTCGCTGATGATCCTGCCCTGGACCCAGTTCGACATCCTCAGCCTGACCGTCTTCGCGGTGTTCTACGGCCTGGACTGGATCGCCACCGTGCCCCCGACCGTGCGCCTGGCCACCGAGGCCTTCGGCGAGGCGGACGGCCCGATCGTGTTCGGCTGGATCGCGGCCGGCCATCAGCTGGGCGCCGCCAGCGCGGCCCTCGGCGCCGGCGTCTGGCGGGCTAGCCAGGGCCAGTACCTGGAGGCCTTCGTGCTGGCGGGCGTCACCGCCCTGGCGGCGGCCGTGGCCTCGCTGGCGATCCGGCGGGAAACGAAAAAGGCGGCCGTAGCCGCCTAGTCGGGGACAGGCTCCGCGAAGCGGTGCGTGTCCCCTGGATACAGATACGGAGACACGCACCCTGCGGGAGCATGTCCCCAGGGACCTACTCCAGGTCTTCGTTCAGGATGGCCATCTCGAACAGGAACGAGCCCGGCTCGTCCTCGTCCTCGTAGATCACGCCGATGAACTCGCCCTTCAGCTCGACCTCGGCCGAATCCTTCTGCTTGCGGGCCTTCACCGCGAAGTGCGGGTTGCCGAAGGTGCGCTTCAGGTGGGCTTCGATCTGTTTGATGTGATTGTCGTCCACGGCGTGGCTCCTGGTCGTTGGGGGGCGCCGCGGCGCATTCGCCGGGAACCTACCGCCGTCGCCCGCCGAGGCAAGCCCTAAGGTAGGCCATAAGGTTCCGGAGGCGGCGGGGTCGCCGCCCCTTCCGCGACCAGCCAGTCCCGGAACAGCCGCCCCTCCGGCCGCGCGCCCGTCCGAGGCAGCAGCGCCACGAAGCCGACCCCGCTGCGCACGAAGCCCATGGGCGCCTTCAGCCGTCCGCTGGCCAGGTCCGTCTGGACGAAGGCCCAGGGACCGATGGCCACGCCCAGCCCGGCGGCGGCGGCCTCCACCATGTAGAAGTTGTGGTCGAAGTCGCGCCGCACGCCGCTGTCGGCCACGGCCACGCCCGAAGTCGCCAGCCAATCGCTCCAGCCGGCGAGATGGGTCACCGTATGCAGCCGCGGCAGCCGGCCCAGCGTCCGCGCCGATCCGTCCCCGACCAGGTCGGGCGACACCACAGGGCCGTGGTAGTTGTCCATGAAGAACGTGACTTCCGCATCGGGGGACCGATGATCGTTCAGGTTCCGCATGCGGACGGCCAGATCGACCCCATCCTGGCGGAAGTCGAACGCCCCGTTGGACTCCTCGATCCGGACGGGAATGTCGGGATGAGCGCCGAGAAAGGCCGGCAGGCGCGGGATCAGCCATTTCATCGCCAGGGTGCCCAAACAGGCCACGACCAGCGGACGCTCCGCCTCGGCCGGGCGCGGCAGGGCGTCGTCGATGGAATCCAGCGCCCGGGTCAGGGCCTGGGCCAGCTTCAGACCGGCCTCTGTCAGGCGCAGCCGGTTGCGCGGCCCTTCGGTCAGGGGCTGGCCGAGGTCTTCTTCCAGTTGACGGATCTGGCGGCTGACCGCGCCGTGCGTGACGAACAGCTCGTCGGCGGCCAGGGTCATGCGGCCGTGCCGACCGAACGCCTCGAAGGCGCGCAGGGCGTTCAGCGACGGCAGATTGCGGCGAGCCATTGTGACGAAACCTCACAGACAGCCGGCCGATAAGTCGTTTTTCAGCGCCGCGCAATCGGCCGATAAGCTCGCCGATGGAAAAGCAAAGAGAACGGGATGGCGGACTGACCGCCGCGAAATGGGCCGCCGCGGCCGCGTTGTGGGCCCTGGCGACGTACGGGCTGCTGCACGCGCAGCCGGCCGGTAATGTGAGATTTGCGCAGGCGGAGCTGGCCTGTCGGTGAACTAAGGTCCTCCCCTCTGGGGGAGGTGGCTCGCCGAAGGCGAGACGGAGGGGGTCAACCAACTCCGCAGGACCCCCTCAGTCGGTCCTTCGGACCGACAGCTCCCCCATGGGGGAGCATCTGATCGGGCAGGCCCCCTCCTCCGTCATGGCCGGACTTGTTCCACCCCCATGAACACGACCCGCAGCAAGAAAGGAGCGCGGATCGATCCGCGCCCCTGCTGTTCGCTCACCACGCATGGGTCCTCGCGACGAGCGCGAGGATGACGGCGTGAAAGGTCAGATCACGTAGTCGTAGACCACGTCGGCCAGCGTATGATCCATGGTCTTGGCCGGCTCTTCGCAGGTCGGGCAGTTGACCAGGCGCGCGGGTACGCCGGCGGCGGTGCAGCCCTTGGGCACGGCCTTCAGCACCACCGAACCGGAGGCCACCTTGGCGTAGTCGCCGATCAGGATATTGCCCAGCACCTTGGCGCCGGCGCCCAGCAGCACGCCCTTGCCGATCTTCGGGTGGCGGTCGCCGCGCTCGGCGCCGGTGCCGCCCAGCGTCACCCCGTGAAGCATCGAGACGTCGTCGCCGACCACCGCCGTCTCGCCGATGACGATGCCGGTGCCGTGGTCGAGGAACACGCCCGAGCCCATCTTCGCGGCCGGATGGATGTCGACGGCGTAGATCTCGCTGCCGCGGCTCTGGAGGTAGAGGGCCAGGGTCTCGCGGCTATGGGTCCACAGCCAGTGGGCGACGCGGTGGTTCTGTAGGGCCAGGAAGCCCTTGAAGAACAGGAACGGCTGGACATAGCCCTTGCAGGCGGGATCGCGCTCGAACACCGCCTTGAGGTCGGCCTCGGCCGCGGCGATCAGCGACGGGTCGGCCTCGTAGGCCTCCTGGGCGATCTCGCGGGCGCTCATCGCGCGCAGCTCCTGGTCGCCGATCTTGCGCGCGAACTGGTAGGACAGCGCCTCCGCCATCGTGCTGTGCGACAGGATCACGGCGTTGAGCAGGCTGCCGAGGGTCGGCTCTTCGCGGGCGCCCCGCTCGGCCTCCATGCGCAGCGCGGCCCAGACGGGCGGCGCGGCGTCGGACGCGACGATCTCGAACTGTCTGGGCATCAAGGCCCTCCCGTTATTCCCCGCCGGTCTCCGCCTATAGCACGAAGAACGTCCGACGGCCCCGTTTCGCCCTTTGAACTCATATGGGGGCGATCGACGAACGCGCCAAGGCGGCGGTTGCCGTAAGCCCTGTAGCCGCCTAGGTGTTGCATATGCGTGCACTCCAGGTCCTGGCGCTCGGCGCCCTCATCGCCCTGCCCGCCGCCGCCGCGGCGCGGCGGACGCGCCGTTGTCCGGCAAGAGCCTGCTGACGCTGATGGCCGAAGACCGGGTCTGGTGCTCCGGCTGGCGCGACAAGGACCAGAGCTGCGAGGACGTCGCCTTCCTGGAGGTGAAGGGCAAGGAGGTCAGCCAGACCAGCCGCTTCCGCATGCTGTCCGATCCCGACGTGCAGTTGGTCGTGCGCGAGACCTTGAAGCTCGAGGGCGGGTCCCTGTGCTCGACCTTCCGGTTCAGCGCCCTGGAAGCGATCGTCCTGCGCGACGGCGAGCCGGCCCAGCCGGCCGAGGCCCTGCCCCTGCTGGCGGCGATGGCCGAGGCCATGGCCGACTTCGAGGGCAAGAAGGCGTGCGAGGCCTATACCCGCAACAACGAGACCGGCGAGGTCCATGGCCGCGTCACGCTCGACGGCGAGCATGCGCCTGAATTCGACTCCATCTACCGGCTCATCGCCCCGGACACGCGGATCAAGCTGCGGCCGATGATCGACGAGCCGGAATCCACCACCATCACCTAGGACGCGTTCTTGACCCACGGCATCCCCGAGCGCCCGCCTTCGGCGACGCGCTGCCGCTCGATCCCTCGCCGGAGACCCTGGCCTTCCTGGCCCGCCGGCGCTCGGCGCCCGCCCTGACCCTGGCCGCCCCGGCGCCCTCGCCGGAGGAGCTGGAGGACCTGCTGACCCTGGCCGCGCGGGTGCCGGACCACGGCAAGCTGGCGCCCTGGCGCTTCATCATCCTGGAGGGCGCGGGTAAGGCCCGCTTCGTCCAGCAGCTGGAGGCCCTGGCCGCCGGCCGCGCCGACGCCGCCAAGCTGACCGCCAAGCTCGGCAAGCTGAAGGCGCCGCCGCTGGCGGTGGCGGTGGTGTCGCGGACGGTGACCGGCGAGATTCCCGCCTGGGAGCAGCTGATGTCGGCCGGAGCGGTCTGCACCACCCTGACCTACGCCGCCCTGGCCATGGGCTACGGCGCCAACTGGATCACCGACTGGTACGCCTACGACGAGGAGGCCAAGACCGTCCTCGGTCTGGGCGACTACGAGCAGGTGGCGGGCTACGTCTTCCTGGGGACGGCGACCGAAGCGCCGCAGGAACGCCAACGCCCCGACGTGAAGGCCCTGACGACGCGGTTCTGAGATATCCGAGGGACACGCGCCCGCTGGATGCAAGTTTCTTGATCACTCGGCGATTCCCCGCCTCGACCAGCCCTGCTAAACGCCCGGGCGGGGGATAATGGTCATGCGCATCTTTGTATCGGTCGTCTTGGCGGCGACCCTGGCCGGGACGGGGGCTTCGGCCGCCGCAGCCCAAGCGGACGAGGCCGAAGCGACCAGCGCCGCGCCGACCATCGACGAGGCGGGTCTGGCCTGGAAGAGGTTGCCCAAGCTCTACGACATGGCGCGCCACTATCCGACCCGCGCCCGGGTCCTGGGCATCCGTCGGGGCCTGGCCGCCGTCGAATGCGTCGCCCAGGCCGACGGAGATCTGGACTGCGCCGTCGTCCGCGAGGAGCCGGCGGACGTCTTCTTCGGCAAGGCTGCGCTGCTGGTCATGGACAAGGCCACGGTGCAGAGCGTGGACGGCGGCTCTCCCGAGGGGCGGCGCTTCCGGATGACGCTGAGGTTCGGCTACTGGCCGCCGTCGGCCCGCGGGGACGACGCGATCATCGCCGGCAGCGACCTGAAATGGCGGCTGATGCCGCCGATCATGAAGTACTGGAACGGCTCCGGCCTTCCCAAGGGCGAGAGCTTCTGGGTCGAGGTGTCCTGCGTCGCCGACGAGGCCGGGCGCCCCGCCTGCGAGCTCCGCGATCCCGGAAACGGCTCGAAGGGCTATGCAGCGGCGGTGCTGAAGGCCATGGACGACGCGCGGGTCACCGCCATCGACGGCGGCTCGCCCGCCGGCAAGACCTTCACCTACCGGCCGAGACTGTCGATCGAGTAGCGGCCTCAGCCGCGGCCGCGGTAGGGCGGGACGCCCTGGTCGGGCAGCCAGAGGCCTTCCGGAGCCGGGCCGCTCTGCCAGAAGACGTCGATCGGAATGCCGCCGCGCGGATACCAGTAGCCGCCGATGCGCAGCCACTTGGGCTGGGCGGTGTCGAAGATCTTGCGGCCGATGGCGACGGTGCAGTCCTCGTGGAAGGCTCCGTGGTTGCGGAACGAGGTCAGGTACAGCTTCAGCGACTTGGACTCGATCAGCCAGTCGCCCGGCGCATAGTCGATCACCAGATGGGCGAAGTCCGGCTGGCCCGTCACCGGACAGACCGAGGTGAACTCCGGCGCCACGAAGCGGGCCAGATAGAGGGTGTCGTTCTGGGGGTTCGGCACGCGCTCGAGGACGGCGTCCTCGGGACGGTCGGGCGCCTCGACGGCGCGGCCCAGCTGGGTCAGGTGCTCGGTGGTCATGGCGGCCATGTAGTCCCCCGCCCTCCCCGCGACAAGCGCGCCCCCGCCGGTGTAGGGAGGATGCAAAGACAGATCACAGGAAGGAACGACCCATGGCGGGCAAGGATTTCGATGGCTTCGTGGTGCTGGTGACCGGCGGCTCGACGGGCCTGGGCCGGGCGATCGCCGTGGAGACCGCCGCGCGCGGGGCCGAGGCGGTGATCATCAACTACGCCTCCAGCCAGGCCGAGGCGGAGGAGACCGCCCGCCAGGTCGAGTCCCATGGCGCCCAGGCGGTGCTCGTCCAGGGCGACGTCGGCGAGGACGCCGACTGCCGCCGGATCGCCGCGGCGGCCGAGCCGTTCGGCCGCATCGACGCCCTGTTCAACAACGCCGGGGTCACCAAGTTCGCGCCGAACCACGCCGACCTCGACGCGGTGAACGCCGACGACTTCCTGCGCCTGTATCAGGTCAACGTCGTGGGCGCGTTCCAGATGGTTCGCGCCGCCCGCGCGCTGCTCGAGGCCGGCGATCGGGCCGGCGCGGTGGTC
This sequence comes from Caulobacter mirabilis, assembly GCF_002749615.1. GTDB lineage: Bacteria > Pseudomonadota > Alphaproteobacteria > Caulobacterales > Caulobacteraceae > Caulobacter > Caulobacter mirabilis. Next base: position 1,329,755 of record NZ_CP024201.1, on the reverse strand, counting down.
AACACCGCCTCGATCGCCGGCGTGACCGGCATCGGTTCGTCGGTGCCCTACGCCGCCTCCAAGGGGGCGATGAACACCATGACCCTGTCGCTGGCCCGCGCCCTGGCCCCGAAGATCCGCGTCAACGCCATCTGCCCGGGCTTCATCGACACGCCCTGGTTCGGCAAGGCCATGCCCGACGACACCGTCGCCCGCATGCGCGAGGGGGTGATCCGCTCGACCCCGCTGCAGGCCGCCTCGACCGCCGAGGACATCGCCGGCGCGGCGGTTTTCCTGGCCTCCCCCGCCTCGCGCCACGTCACCGGCGAAACCCTGCTGGTCGACGCCGGCACGCACCTGGGCTTCGCCTCGCTGTCGATGCGATAGGGGGCGCCCGATACCGATTGTCCCGGCGAAGGCCGGGATTCAGCTCCAGGCGCGGCGATGCGTGATTTCGCACCGCCACACAGCCCTTCGACCTGGGTCCCGGCCTTCGCCGGGATGACCGGGTGATGGGGCCGGCCTCGGCGCCCGATTTCCACGGAAGCCGTCCGAGTCCGCCTCCGCCCGCATCCTTACGATCCCCTTACGCGGCGGCAGCCGGTTCCGTATCGAACCCTGTCGCCCCCTGCTTCAGGTTCGCGGCGCCCACAAAACGGGCGACTCGGGGCTTTCGCGCACAAATTGCGGCCAGCCACGAGGGTCGGCGTGCGCGCGCCGCCCCATCCGATAGGGCGTGCGCGAACCTTCGACCCATCATGACGTCGCCCCGGTCGCCAGACGGGGGCGCCCGCGCGACGCAGGCCGCGCGGGAGAACAACAAGGGGATAGCGATGAACACTCTCAAACTTGCCCTGTGCGCCGCCACGGCGTCGCTGGCCATGGTCGGAACGGCCGCCCTGGCCGAGGACAGCTTCAGCTTCAACGTCGGCGTTGCGTCCGACTACGTCTTCCGGGGCGTCAGCCAGACGGACGAAGGCCCGCAGCTGTTCGCCGGCTGGGACTACGGCAAAGGCATCTTCTACGCCGGCGGCTGGGCCTCGAACGTCGACTTCGGCGACGGCACCGACATCGAGGTCGATCTGTACGCCGGCGTGAAACCGACCGTCGGTCCGGTGACGCTCGACTTCGGCGCCATCTACTACGGCTACGTCAACGCCCCCGGCGGGGCGGACTGGAATCAATGGGAGTTCAAGGCGGCGGCCTCTGTTCCGGCCGGACCGGTCACCCTGGGCGCGGCGGCCTACTATTCGCCGGACTACACGGGCGTCGGCACCGACAACAGCCTGTACATCGAGGCCAACGCCTCGTTCTCGCCGGCCGAGAAGTGGACGGTCAGCGGCGCCGTGGGCAACCAGTCGGTCGACCTCGCCGGCGGCGGTTCCAGCGACTACACGACCTGGAATGTCGGCGTCGGCTACGCCTTCACCGACAAGCTGTCGGCGGATCTGCGCTGGCATGACAACGACACCGACCTGGGCGGCATCAACGACGGCCGCGTGGCGCTGAGCCTCAAGGCCGTCCTTCCCTAGGGCGCGGCCGAGACGAGAGGAGCCGCCGCGATCGCTCGCGGCGGCTCCTTTCCTGGATATTCGATAGATGGTGCGGGCGGTCGGAATCGAACCGACACGAGCCTCACGGCCCTACGGATTTTCGTACCACTTCGACTTTCGCCGCCCTCGACGCGGCGCATCGAGGTTCGTGGTCTGGACTATCCCTTCGCCCTAGCCCATCGGCCTTAGGCGCCGCCCGTCTAGTCTCTACACCTTCCCCGATGGCCTCTTGGGCCACGGAGCTTGGCTCGGGATCGCCATTCGACAGGGTTCCCCGACTTTGAGCGGTTCTACGTCCGGGGTTTCCCCTGGCGCACTCAAGCTTCAGTTCAAGTCCGTTGCGTCTACCAGTTTCGCCACGCCCGCGCGGCCGACTCCGAACTTAGCGAAGTCGGCGCCAGGCCGCCATGGTCCGTTCGCGAGAGCGAGGCCTCAGCGCCCGCCGGCTTCTATCGGCGCGGGACGCTGGTTCACGGCGTTCAGCGCCCGATCTGCCGAGTCCTTCAGACGCTGCCGATCCGCCACGGTCATGCAGACCTTCTGCGGACGGTTGGTGCCGACGACATGTTCGCGCGTGCACACGACCCGATTGGGATCGTCTTCCTTGGTCGGCTTGCCCGCCTTGGCGGGTTTCACGTCCGACGACGCCGTCGGTTCATTGGAAAAGGCCGGCCCCGCCCCGACCAGCATGAGCGCGGCGACCGCCGCGACAGACATGATGCGCATGACACCCTATGAATTCTAAACAACCCCACCTTGCGTGAGGTGATCCGTTCGATCAGCTGATGTCAAGCCGCTCCATACGGGCCACCCCGGCGCCGGCGAGCGCGGTTTCCAGCTCGTCCAGGGCGCGGGCCACCTCGTCGGCGTCGCGACCGCGAACCACCAGGTTGGAGCCGTAGCCCTCGTTCGAGAAGAAGGGATAGCTGCCCAGCGACAGGTCCGGATGAGCCTTGGCCACGCCCTCCAGCGGGGCGGCGATCACGCCCTCCCCCGAGCCGTCGACCCGCAGGGTGCGCGAGATCACCACGGCCCCGCCCTTCAGCCGGTGGCCGACGTCCTCCAGCATGCCGCGCATGATCGAGGGCACGCCGGCCAGTACGAAGACGTTGCCGATCTGAAAGCCGGGCGGCCCCTGCACCGGGTTCTTCACCAGGGTCCCGCCCTCCGGCACCCGCGCCATGCGGCGGCGGGCGGCGTTGAGCTCATAGCCCCAGCGCGCCTCCATCATGGCGATGATCTCGGGATGTTCGTGCAGCGCCACGCCGAAGGCCTTGGCCACGCAGTCGGCGGTGATGTCGTCGTGGGTCGGACCGATGCCGCCGGTGGTGACCAGATAGTCGTAGCGGTCGCGCAGATGGTTCACAGCGGCGACGATCTCGTCCTCGTCGTCGCCGACCACCCGCGCCTCGGCCACCTCGACCCCGTGGGTCCCCAGATAGCGGGCGATGGCGTTGAGATTGGTGTCCTGGGTGCGGCCGGAGAGGATCTCGTCCCCGATGATCAGGACCGCCGCCGTCACGCGCTGCTGGCTCGCCATCGGTCCTGTCCTTCCCTGTATCTGCCTGTCCCTTTCCGGATTAGAGGCCGCGCCGACTTCTCGCAACTGGCAGGCGGCGCGGCGTGCTATGCAGGCGGCGATGCCGAGAAAGCCCAGCAGCGAAGAAAGACGAAGCCGCGCCGTCGCGCAGGTCGCGGACTTCATCAGGAAGTATGGCCGCCGCAAACAGAAGCGAGGCGAGCCGAACGACCGCGTCTACGATCGCGATATGGAAGCCTCCCTGAAACGCCTTTCTCCCCAGGATCTCGACGCCCTGATGCATGACGACGAAGCCTGAGCCCGACCGCATGCTGTTCCCTTCCTCGCTCGTTCATGGCCGACTGGTCAGCCGCTACAAACGCTTCTTCGCCGACGTGGTCCTGGACGATGGCGCGGCGATCACCGCCCACTGCCCCAACCCCGGCGCCATGCTGGGGGTCAACATGCCCGGCCTGGGCGTCTGGCTGTCGAAGTCGGACGATCCCAAGCGCAAGCTGGCCCATACGCTGGAGATGGTGGAGACGCCGCCGGACGCCGCCGGGACGGTCGGCCTTGTCGGGATCAACACCATGCTGCCGAACAAGCTGGTCGCCGAGGCGCTGGCCGCCGACGCCATCCCCGAGCTGACCGGCTACGACGTGCATCGGCGCGAGGTGAAGTACGGCGAGGCCAGCCGCGTCGACTTCCTGCTGGAGAAGGGGACCGGCGAGCGCTGCTGGCTGGAGATCAAGAACTGCCACCTGTCGCGCACCCCGCCGCTGGCGGAGTTCCCCGACTGCGTGGCGGCGAGGTCGACGAAACACCTGCGCGAGCTGGAGGCCATGGTCGCGGCCGGCGACCGGGCGGTGGCGCTGTTCGTGGTCCAGCGGACCGACTGCGACCGTTTCAGCGCCTGCGCCGACCTGGACCCGGCCTTCGCCGCCGGGCTGGAACGGGCGGCCGACGCCGGGGTCGAGGTCCTGGTCTATGGTTGTGAGATGTCGACGTCCGACATCGTCATCGGCCGTCGGATTCGCTTCCTCAGGGCTTCGGAAGCCCGCTGAGCCCGCAACACGGTACGACGGAGTCGGCATGCGCCTGGACCTGATGCAGTCGGTCAGCCTGAACGGCGACCTGAAGCGGCCCAACGACGACCGCGCCGGAACCAACGGCAGGAGCGCCTGGGTGATCGACGGGGCGACCGACCTGGGCGCGCCCGGACTGCTGGGTCGGCAGGGCGGCGCGGCCTGGATCGCCTCGGCCGCCGACGCCGGGTTCGCGGCCGCCGAGGCGGGAGATCTGCGGGAAACCTGCGGACAGATGTTCGAGGCGGTGGCGCAGAGGTTCCGCGCGGCGCGGCGGCGAGAGATCACCGGCCGGTGGGAGCTGCCGACGGCCGCCTTCGCCGCCGTCCAGCCCGTCGATGGCCAGGTGGAGATCGCCTGGGCGGCCGATTGCGCGGTCCTGCACCGGTCCGGAGACGGCGTACGGTGGCTGAGCCCGACGCCTGACCGCGCGTCCGAAAGCTCGGCCGCCGCATCGTTCGGCCCGCTTCCGGACTCCGGCGCCCTCAGCAGCCAGGCCATCCTCGAAGATCGGCGCGCCCACCGGTCCAGGGCGCTTCGTTCCGTGCTCAGCCCCGACCCGGAGACCTCGGCGATCGCAACCGCCTACGCCCGGACGCCGGTCCGAGCCGGCGACATGCTGCTGCTGATGACCGACGGTTTCACGGCGCTGGCCGACGCCTACGCGGCCTACGACGCCGCGGGGCTGTTCGAGGCCGTCGTGACCAAGGGGCTGCCCGTGCTGGGCGAGGAGCTGCGGGCGATCGAGCAGGCGGACTCGACCTGCGCCCGTTATCCACGCTTCAAGATAAGCGACGACGCCACCGCCCTCTGGGTGCGCATCGCCGACTGAATCGTTCCCGCCTCAGCCGTGCGTCGGGCAGCAGGCGCGGTCGGCCAGCGCCTCGATGACCCGGCACTCGCCCGCCGTGCCGCCGCTGCAGCCGGCGTCGACCATCCGCTTCAGCTCCGTGCGCAGCGCTTCGAGCTGGCCGATCTTCTCCTCGACGGCGGCGAGCTGCTCCTGGGCCAGGGCGTTGGCGTCCTTGCAGGGCTCCTCGGGATGGTCGGCCAGGTCCAGCAGGGTGCGGATGGCGTCGATCGGAAAGCCCAGCTCGCGGGCGTGCTTGATGAAGGACAGCCGCCCCACCGTCGCCTGGCCGTAGATGCGGCGGTCGCTGTCGGTGCGGTCCGGCTCGGGCAGCAGGCCGATCTGCTCATAGAAGCGGATCGTGGGGACCTTCACATCGGCCGCCTGGGCCAGTTTTCCGATGCTGATCGCGCGCATGCCGTTTCTCCTCGTCGTCGATCAGATAGGGGCTTGATCCTCTAGCGACTAGAGGATGCACAACGGCGTCATGTCCAGCTCCTGCTCCACCGACAAATCCTCCGCCTCAGCCGGCGGCTGCTGCGGCCACGACGTCGTCTTCGACGGCGCCTCGCCAACCTATCGCCGGATCCTGACGGCGGTGATCGCCATCAACCTGGTCGGCTTCGTCGTGGTGGCGGTCGGAGCGTGGATGGCCAACTCCGCCTCGCTGGCGGCCAACACTCTGGACTTCCTCGCCGACGCGGCGACCTACGCCCTCAGCCTCTGGGCCATCGGCAAGAGCGTGCAGGTGCGGTCGGGCGCGGCGATGATCAAGAGCGCCAGCCTGGCGGTGATGGCCGCCGGCATCCTCGGCTTCGCGATCTGGCGAGCGCTCAGCGGCGCTCAGCCGGAAGGCTTCGCCATCTCGGGCCTGGGCCTGTTCGGCGCGGCGGCCAATCTGCTCGCGGCCCTGCTGCTGATCCGCTACCGCGAGGGCGACGCCAACGTGCGGTCGGTCTGGCTCTGCACCCGCAACGACCTGATCCAGTGTCTGGCCGTGGCCGGCGTGGGCGTGGCGGTGACGGTGACGGGCTCGCGCTGGCCCGACCTGATCGCCGGCTTCCTGCTGGCCGGCGTGTTCCTGCGTTCGGCCTGGCTGATCATGATCCAGGCCCGCCGCGAGCTGCGCGCCGCCCAGGCCGAGCCGGCGCCGACCCTGGCGTTCGCAGTGGCGCCGAGGCCGCACGAGCACTGACGCCTTGGGGACATGCTCGGCGTAGCCGTGCGTGTCCCCTGATGAGCGGAGTACGGGGACACGCACCCTGCGGGAGCATGTCCCCCATTCCTCTGTCATGCCCTCGCCCCTCCTCCACCTCCGCGATCCTCACGGCGCCGGAAATGCGGCGAAGATCGTCCGGGTCGCCGCAAGATTGCCGCACGAATCTCGGACCAGGGCGCGGGGGCGGCTTCTGGAGGGAAGACGTCATGGCCGGTTCAGCCACATCATCATCCATGCCTGTCGTCCGACGCGCCTGCGCCGGACCCGCGACGTGAGTCCCGAGGCCGCCGCCCTCCAGACCCTTCGCATCCGCGGCCGCAGCCTGATGGCGTTGATCCTGACGCCGGAGGCGCCGTTCGACGCGTGGTTCGCCGTGCTCGACCAGCACCGCCGCGCCTCGCCGCTGTTCTTCGCCGACCGGCCGATCGTCGTCGACCTGTCGCTGGTGCTGACCGTCCTGGGCCAGGACGCCATCCCGGTCGTGCTCGAAGGTCTGGCCGCACGCGGGCTGAAGCTGATCGGCGTCGACGGCGTGCGCCCCTCGCATCTGGCCGGCGCCCGCTGGGAGGAGCTGCCGACCAACCTGACCGGCCGGCATGTCGCCCGCGAACTCGACCTGACTCCGTCGGCCGCCGCCGAGCCCGCGCCGCCGGAGACGCCGCCGCCGCCCTCGTCGCTGCTGATCGACCGGCCGGTCCGCTCCGGCCAGGCCATCGTCCACGAGGAAGGCGACGTCATCGTCATCGGCGCCGTCGCCTCGGGGGCCGAGGTCATCGCCGGCGGCTCGATCCACGTCTACGGCCCGCTGCGCGGCCGGGCCATCGCCGGCCTGCGCCACAAGGGCTCGCGGATCTTCTGCCGCAAGCTGGAAGCCGAGCTGCTCGGCGTCGACCAGCTGTTCCGCACCGCCGAGCACTGGGGGCCGGGCCTGCAGGGCCAGGCCGTCGAGGTGCGTTGCGACCGCGGGGCCCTGCGCCTGACCGCGCTCGCCTGATTTTCAGTTTCGCCCGCTTAGAGGGGAAGGAAGGGTATCGATTATGTCCAAGGTCGTCGTGGTCACGTCGGGCAAGGGGGGCGTGGGCAAGACCACCTCCTCGGCCTCGCTGGGCGCCGCCCTGGCCCAGGCCGGGCAGAAGGTGGTGGTGGTCGACTTCGACGTCGGCCTGCGCAACCTGGACCTGGTGATGGGCGCCGAGCGCCGGGTGGTGTTCGACCTCGTCAACGTGGTCCAGGGCGACGCCAAGCTGGCCCAGGCCCTGATCCGCGACAAGCGGGTCGAGACCCTGTCGCTGCTGCCCGCCTCCCAGACTCGGGACAAGGACGCCCTGACCGAGGAGGGCGTCGGCCGGGTGATCGAGGAGCTGCGCCAGACCTTCGACTGGATCATCTGCGACAGCCCCGCCGGCATCGAGAAGGGCGCGACCCTGGCCATGCGCTTCGCCGACACGGCCGTGGTGGTGACCAATCCGGAGGTCTCGTCGGTGCGCGACAGCGACCGGATCATCGGCATGCTCGACTCCAAGACCGTCACCGCCGAGACCGGCGGCCAGATGGACAAGCTGCTGCTGCTCACCCGCTATGACCCGGCCCGGGCGGCACGGGGCGAGATGATGACCGTCGAGGACGTTCTGGAGATCCTGGCCATCCCGCTGCTGGGCATCGTGGTCGAGAGCCCCGACGTGCTGACCGCCTCGAACATGGGCTGCCCGGTGACGGTGCTGAACCCGGTCTCGCCGGCGGCCAAGGCCTATGACGAGGCGGCCCGCCGGCTGCTGGGCGAGACCATCGCGGTCAAGACGCCCCAGGCCGAGAAGAAGGGGTTCATGAGCCGGCTGTTCGGCAGGAAGGCCGTGGCATGAGCTTCCTCAGCTTCTTCCAGCGCAACCGCCGCTCGGCCCCCGTCGCCCGGGAGCGGTTGCAGGTCCTGCTGGCCCACGAACGGGCCCCGGACGGCGGCGCCGACCTGGCCGCCGTCCTGCACAAGGAGATCCTCGCCGTGATCGCCAAACACATCCCGATCGACCAGGACCGGGTGGTGGTGAAGCTCGACCGCGGCGACCAGGTCTCGACGCTGGAGATCGACATCGAGATGCCGGACACGGCTTTGGCGGGGCGGTAGCACAGGGGGTCATCCCGGCCGGAGCGCAGCGAAGAGCCGGGACCCAGGAGCCGGGCTTCGGGCCAGTTTGCCTGGCCGAGATCATGAGCTGGGTCCCGGCTTTCGCCGGGATGACCGGCATTTGGTCAGTCCGGGGACATGCTCCCGAAGGGTGCGTGTCCCCGTTCCGGCCATCGAAGGGGACACGCACCTTCGGAGCATGTCCCCCCATCGTCATCCTCGCGCTCGTCGCGAGGATGACGATGGGGGGAATGGGCGCCCGCCCTCCCCTTAGCCCTCTCCCTCGATCAACGCCCGGAACAGCGGCGTCAGCAGCGCTTCCAGCGCCTCCGGGTCCGCCTCGGTCAGGGCCTTCAGGCCGATCATCTGGCGCATGACCTGGACGCCGGCGACCAGGGACAGGGCCAGCGCCGCCCGCTCCGGAGCCAGGCCGCCCGACAGCGCCTGCGTCATCGCGCGTTGGTGGCGCTGCTCGATCTGGTCGCGGCTGATCTCGGCCGCATGCCGGCTGGCGGCCGAGTGGAACATGATCTGGAAGCCGTCCAGCGGTTCGGCGTCCGGCGCGGTCAGGTCGACCAGCGCCCGCGCCATGCTGGCCGCCAGGTCTTCCGAGCCCAGGTTCTCGCGGGTCAGGATCACCGGGTCGGCCATAGTGTCGGCCACCACCTCCGCGAACAGCTGCTCCTTGGAGCCGAAGTAGCGGTTGATCATCATCGCCGTGACGCCGGCGCCCTGGGCGATCTCCCGGACCCCCGTTCCGTCGTAGCCCGAGCGCGCGAAGGCGGCCCGCGCCGACTTCAGGATGGCCTCGCGGGTGGCGGTCGCGTTGCGGCGTCGGGGCGGCGCGTCGGAGGCCATGGAGCCCTCGCAATTATACAGTTGTAGACATCGAATGATCGCCCATGTATACGATCGTAGACTTTTGGCGGCAACCGGGAGAACCCCATGGCCGAAACGGTGCTGGTGACGGGCGGAAGCGGCTACATCGGCGGCTGGTGCGTCAAGCTGCTGCTGGAGCGCGGCTATGCGGTGCGGACCACCCTGCGCAGCGCTTCGGGCGAGGCGGAGCTGCGCGAGACCGTCGACGCCGGCGACACCGACCGGCTGACGGTCTTCCAGGCCGACCTGACCGCCGACGCCGGCTGGGCGCAGGCGATGGCGGGCGTCGACTACGTCCTCCACGTCGCCTCTCCGCTCGGCGGCGGCGCGCCGGACGCGGACCTGATCACGCCGGCGCGGGACGGCGCGCTGCGGGTGCTGAAGGCGGCCGTGGCCGCGGGGGTGAAGCGGGTGGTCATGACCTCAGCCGCCGCCACGGCCCGCGCCCCGCGCGACTCCGGCGTGGTCAGCGACGAGACGGTATGGGCCGACGCCGCCGACCCGCAGTTCGACGCCTACCGCCGCTCCAAGCTCCTCGCCGAGCGCAACGCCTGGGACCTCATGGCGCGCGAAGGCGGCGCGACAACGCTGACCACCATCCTGCCGACCGCCGTGTTCGGCCCGCCCCTGTCGGCGCGCAACCTCGGCTCGGTGGGGATCATCAACGGGGTGCTGAAGGGCCGTCCGCCCCGCCTGCCCCGGCTGGGCTTCTGGATCGTCGACGTGCGCGACCTGGCCGACCTGCACATCCGGGCCATGACCGCGCCGGAAGCGGCCGGACAGCGGTTCATCGCCGCCGGCGAGTTCCTCTGGATGACCGAGATCGCCGCCGCCCTGCGCGCCGGCCTGCCGCCCGCCGACGCGGCCAAGGTCCCGACCGGCGGCATGCCGGACTGGCTGTTCCGCCTGGCCTCGGTCGTCACGCCGCAGCTAAAGTTCTTCACCCCCGACCTGGGCCGGAAGCAGGCCATCGACCCAGGCAAGGCCCGCCGCCAGCTCGGCTTCGCCCCGCGTCCCGCGGCGGAAACCGTGGTCGACACCGGCCGGAGCCTGGTCGGCGCGAGCTGATCCCTAACGCCGAAAAACGTCCGGCGCGAAGGCTCCTCGCAACCTCGCGCGCGCCGCCGCGAAGGCGTCGGGGTCCCGCTCGACGTCGGCCAGCGCGCCGGTGACCCGGAAACCCAGCCCGTCGCCCACGGACCGCGTGTCCTGTCCCAGGGCCCGGATGGCCTCGGGGTCGTAGCAGCCGTCGAATTCCTTGCCCAGGACGTTCGCCCAGGAGAGCTGCGGCAGAAAGCGATACCGCCGCCGCTCCTCGGGCCGATGGCGGTCGGGCCGCCGCCAGTCGCCGATGGACGACAGCCAAGCGGTGAAGGTCCCCTCCCCGACCACCGGCCCGTCGAAGTCGTCGTGCGGGTCGCCCCGCGGATGGGCGTCGATCTCGGCCGGGGTGAACAGATGCAGCATGGCGTGCGACGGCGACGTGATCTCGACCAGGCGATCGAACAGCCCCGCCCAATCGGTCCGCGCCGCCCAGGCGAGATCCAGCGTGAGAGTGCAGTCGGCGTTTGGGTCTGAACTCGGCGCCCGGAAGTTCACCCGCCCGTTGCCGCCCCGCGACCGCCATTGCAGACCCACGACATACTCGCCCCGGTCGATGACCGGCCCGCGCCCCCGGTTCTCGCGGGTTTCGAACGGCAGGCGGGACATCCAGCGGTCGACGAAATCCTGCCGCGAGGCGATCTCGCACCGCATGCCCATGACGTTGCCTTTGTCGGGCGCGAGACGGTTCGAGGCGGCGACCAGGGCGTCATACACGGCGGCGCCGAAGGCGACGTCCGAGAGGTCGAGGTAGGTGGTGATCCCGATCGCGATGCGCGGCTTCATGATCGCAGACTAGTCGGACATCCCTCGCCGCGTCACCGCCCGTTGAACTTCCGTGCTATGATTGCGACATAGGACCGAAAGCGATTGCATTCGCCCGCCGCCGCGGCCGCGGGTCGAAAGGACTGTTCGATGAGCACGATGGACGCCGTCTCGGACGCGGAATTCCGCACCGGGGCGATCAAGATTCACAAGCCTGAGGACTTCGAGGGCATGCGCAAGGCCGGCCGGCTGGCCGCCGAGTGCCTGGACATGCTGATCCCGCATGTCGTCCCCGGCGTGACCACCGAGCATCTCGACACCCTGGCCCGCGAGTTCGTGCTGGACCATGGCGGGCTGCCCGCCTGCCTGTTCTACAAGGGCTACCAGCACACGGTCTGCATCTCGACCAACCATGTGGTCTGCCACGGGATCCCGAGCGACCGGCAGCTGCGCGAAGGCGACATCGCCAACATCGACGTCACCGTCATCGTCGACGGCTGGCACGGCGACACCAGCCGCATGTACGGCGTCGGCGAGGTCGGTCCGCGCGCGCGCCGGCTGGTCGAGGTGACCTACGAGGGGCTGGCCCTGGGCCTGGCGCAGATCAAGCCGGGGAATACCTTCGGCGACATCGGCCACGCCATCCAGAAGTACGTCGAGGCGCAACGCTGCAGCGTGGTGCGCGACTTCTGCGGCCACGGCCTGGGCCGGGTCTTCCACGATGACCCCAACGTCCTGCACTTCGGCCGCCCGGGCGCCGGCCCGGTGCTGGAGGAAGGCATGTTCTTCACCGTCGAGCCGATGGTGAACCTGGGCAAGCCGCAGGTGAAGGTGCTGAGCGACGGCTGGACCGCGGTGACCCGCGACAAGAGCCTGTCGGCCCAGTGCGAACACAGCTGCGGCGTGACCAAGGACGGGGTGGAGCTGTTCACCGCCTCGCCGACTGGCCTGTTCCAGCCGCCCATCCAGGGCGCTTGAACGCCGTTACGCGGCCGTTCATCTCCGCGCGCCTAGCCTCCCCGCCCGCAAGCGAGGGAGAGCGGTGTGTTCCGACGTGATTTCCTGATCGGCGCCGTGGGCGCCGGGGCCCTGGCGCCTGCCGCTGCCCAGGCCGCGGAGCCGCGCGACCCGCGGATCGCGGACGTCGTCGCCAGCCGGCAGGGGCCGCGTTTCGACGGTGTCGTGCTGGTCCGGCAGGGCGGCCGCCTCCGCCACGCCCAGGCCGTCGGCGTCGCCAATGTGGCGTTCAACGCGCCGAGCCGACTCGACACCCGCTACTGGGTCTGTTCGATCACCAAGGCCTTCACGGCGGTCCTGATCCTGCAGCTGGTCGACGAGGGCAAGGTCGACCCGGGCGCCGCGATCGCGACCTACCTGCCTGACTACGCCGGCGAGGCCGCCCGCAAGGTCACCGTCCACCAGCTGCTGAACCATACCTCGGGGCTGGAGAACATCGACCGCATCCCCAACATCGAGGACGTCCAGCAGGGGATCGCCGCCGCGCTGCAGGACGCCCGCGGGCACGGCCGGCTGCCGCTCTACCAGACGCCCTACACATCCGATCAGCTGCTGAACCTGTTCTGTAGCGGGCCCCTGGCGCGCGAGCCGGGCAAGACCTTCGACTACAACAACGCCGACTACATCGTGCTCGGCAAGATCATCGAGCGGCTGCGCGGCAAGCCCTACGACGCGGTCCTGGCCGAGCGGATCCTCGAGCCCCTGGGGATGCTCGGCTCGGGCATGCTGCGCCAGAGCGAGATCGTGCCGGCGTTGGCGGTCCCCTGCAGCCCGGCCGGCGACGTGCTCGCCTACGACGCGCCCGTCTATCCGGAGAACTGGTACGCGGCCGGCGGCGCCTACGCGACGGCCGGGGACGTGCTGGCCTTCGCCGACGCCCTGTTCGGCGGCCGGCTGCTGAAGCCCGAGAGCCTGCGCAGGATGCTCACGCCCGGCCTGGACGACTATGGCTACGGCGTCTGGAGCCGCCGCAGGAGCCTCGCTGGCCGAAGCTGGACGGTGATCACCCGGCCCGGCCGGGTGATGGGATCGCGCTCGCAGCTGCTGCACATGCCCGAGGCCGACCTGACCATCGTCATGACCTCCAACACCGGCTTCGACCTGGACGGCCTGTCCGCCGAGATCGCGCGGCGGATCGTGACGGCGGGATAGAGCCCCCTACTCCGCCCTGTTGAGCAGCCCCGTCGCATTGGAATAGGTGGCCGTGTAGCGCAGCGTCCCGTTCGGGCCCGGCCGCAGGACCTCGCCGCCGCCGGGCTTGCAGACGGCCGGATCACTGGCGGCGTCGAAGTCGTCAACCCGGAATTCGAAGCCCTGCGCCCCGGCGGCGATCAGGGTCAGCCGGCCGTTGCAGGGGATCCGCGGGACCCGGATCGCGCCGCACGGGCCGTTCAACGTACAGCCTGCGGTCACCTCGATCTCGATCGGGAAGGACTCTCCGCCGGCCGCCCGGGCGAGGCCGGTCCAGCGCCCGGCCAGCACGGCGGGATCGTCGGCGGCGGGCGCGGCCTTCTCCTCCGCCGCCTTCGGAGCGGAAGGCGCGTCGCCCGGCGCCGGCTTGTCCCTGGACATCAGGCCCGGCCCCAGGGTGACCACGGCCCCGATCAGGGCGACGGCGATGGCGCTGATCGCGGTCCAGCCCGCTGGGCTGAGGCCTCGCGACGGCGGCGGTGACGGCTCGGACATGGCCCGCGCTCCGCTCGTTCGAGGACCGCATCCTGCGCCCATGCCGCGAGTGGTCAACCCCTTGGCGGCAACCGACGATTGAGACAAGCTGCGGGCACCGGGGAGGACGTCCGACCATGGCCGAAGAGCATCGGCTGGGCCATCGCGAGCGGCTGCGCGACAGGGCCCTGAAGAGCCTGGACGCCGTGCCCGACTACGAGCTGCTGGAGCTGTTCCTGTTCCGCACCTTCCCGCGCGGGGACGTCAAGCCGATCGCCAAGGCGCTGCTGACCCGGTTCGGCTCGTTCTCGGGCGTGCTGGGGGCGGCGATCGAGGAGACCCGCACGGTGCCCGGCGTCGGCGAACAGGCGGCGCTGGACCTCAAGCTGCTCGGCGAGGCGACGCTGCGGGTGGGGCGCGAGAAGATCGCCAAGCGCACGGTGATCTCGTCCTGGAGCGCCCTGCTCGCCTATGTGAAGGTCGCCCTGGCCAACGAGCCGCGCGAGCAGTTCCGCGTGCTGTTCCTGGACCGCAAGAACCAGCTGATCCTCGACGAGATCCAGAACCGCGGCACCGTCGACCACGCTCCCGTCTACGCCCGCGAGGTGGTGCGCCGGGCCCTGGAGCTGTCGGCCAGCGCGGTGATCCTGGTGCACAACCATCCCAGCGGCGACCCCACGCCCAGCGGGGCCGACATCGACATGACCCGCCAGGTCGTCGAGGCCGGCCGCCCCCTGCGCATCTCGGTCCACGACCACCTGGTCGTCGGCCGCGAGGGCGTGGCCAGCTTCAAGGCGCTGGGGTTGCTGAAATGAAGGCCAATCAGGCACAATCCGCCCCAATCAGACTGATTGGAACCGCCATGGCCACCCGCGTCTTGACCGCCCATGTTCCCATCGACCTGGCCGAAAAGGTCGACGCCGCCGCCGAGCGCCTCGACCGGCCGCGGGCCTGGATCGTCAAACAGGCCTTGAAGACCTGGCTTATCGAGGAAGAGCGTCGCCATCAGCTGATCCTCGAGGGTCTGGCCGATATCGACGCCGGCCGAACCGTCAGCCACGAAGACATGCAGGCCTGGGCGGCCAGCCTCGGCAGCGACAATCCGAAACCTCGTCCCAGATGAAGATACGCTGGAGCCGCGAAGCATCAGACGATGTCGGACGGCTCCACGCCTTCCTCGAGTCCGCGAATCCGGTCGCGGCCGCCAAGGTCGCGAGAATGCTCGTCGAAGCGCCCGACAGACTCCTCGTTCACTCCCGCATCGGCGAGCGATTGCATCGTTATGGTCACCGGGACGTCCGGCATCTCCGCGTCGCGGCCTATGACCTCTGGTACGAAATCCAAGGCGACACGATCCTGATCGTGCGCATTCGCCATCAACGCGAAGACCGCTAGACCATTGGCTCCGCCCCGAACAGGCGGGCGCAGTCCATCGTGCGCCAGTCGCTCTCGACGGCGATCGGCGGCCAGGAGACGCCCCAGGGGAACACCTCGCCCTGCAATCGGTAGCGGCACAGGCCCTTGGCGGGCGCGCGGTCAGGGCGATAGCCGCTCGCCAGGATCTCCGGCGTCTGCGAAATGCGGACCGTCCGGCCGGGCGACAACGTCAGGAATGGTTTGGGCAGCCGCGTGTCGCTCGAGATCAAGTCACCGGTGTTCCACCAGCCCCCTTCGCCGGCCATGAGCGATGTGTAGGGGACGCCCTCCGGGTCGGCGATCTGGATCCTGAGCTTCCCTACCGGCGCGTAGCGCGTGCCGCCGATCGGCAACGGCGCGTCCGAGGGATTGGCGATGACCAGCACCAGCCCGTCGCCGTCGTCCTCGAACGACAGGACCGGCTTCGGCGCCTCTGCCGCCAGGGCGCTGCACGGAAACAGCACGAGCATCGCCGCCGAAAGCAGACAGGACCGCGCTACGCCAGCCGCACTCTGCATCGGACGCCTCCCCAGGATGTCCGGGCAGCCTATTCCGAATGCCGGGGAAGGAAAGCCATGACCGACACGACGCAACCCGGCGGGCGCGAGGCCTGGCTTTGGTGGGAACGACGGCGGCTGCGCTACAACCTGGGGCTCGCGGTCGCGGGCTGGGCCGCCTACGGCGCCGTCTGGCTGACCATGCTCGGGCTGGGCGAGCCGATGCCCGACACGCCGCGGGAAATCCTGTCGATAACCCTGTTCCTGGGGACCGGCTTCCTGGCGATCATGGTCGGCGCCAACCTCGCCTACCTGGCCGGCGTGCTGACCGAAACGGTGGTGCGGCCGGTCGATGTCGAGGGCTTCCGGCGCCGGACCTGGAGCCTGGGTTTCTGGGGCTCGATCGCCCTGCCCTTCCTGTTCCCTCTGTTCGTCCTCAGCGCCGTGCTGGCGCAACCCTGAGCCGGGGCCGGGCCCAGTCCCAGACCCGCCAGCCGAGCAGCAGCGCCAGGATGGCGCCGTAGATCAGCGGCGGCCGGTGGTCGGCCTTGACCAGCAGGAAGTAGTGCGCGACGCCCAGCGGGACGATCAGGTAGATCAGCCGGTGCAGCTTCCGCCAGCGCAGCGGCCCCAGCCTGCGGATCGCCCAGTTGGTCGAGGTCACGGCCAGCGGGACCAGCAGGACGAAGGCGGTCATGCCGATGGTGATGTAGGGCCGCTTGGCGATGTCCTTGCCGATCGCCTGCCAGTCGAAGAACTGGTCGACGCCGATGTAGGTCGACAGGTGCAGCAGCACGTAGGTGAAGGCGAACAGGCCGATGGTCCGGCGGAAGCGGATCAGGCGCGGCTGCCGCAGGATCCGGGCCAGGGGGGTGATCGCCAGCCCGACCAGCAGCAGGCGCAGACCCCAGACGCCCAGCTGGCGGATCAGCCGCTCGATCGGATTGGCGCCCAGCGCGCCGTCGTAGGCCTGCCAGGCCAGCCACAGCAGCGGCGCCAGACAGGCCAGCCAGACGGCGACGTAGACCAGCCGGTCCCTCGTCTCACGACCCATCAGAAGTATTTCTTCAGGTCCAGGCCGCGGTACATCGAGGCGACCTGGTCGCCGTAGCCGTTGAACATCAGGGTGTCGCGCCGCCGGAACTCGCCGATGCGCCGTTCGGTGGCCTGGGACCAGCGCGGATGGTCCACCTGCGGGTTCACGTTGGAATAGAAGCCGTACTCGTTGGGCGCCAGGTCGTTCCAGGCGGTCCGCGGCTGGCGCTCGACGAAGCTGATCCGGACCACGCTCTTGATGCTCTTGAAGCCGTACTTCCAGGGGACGACCAGCCGCATCGGCGCGCCGTTCTGCTTGGGCAGGGTCTCGCCGTAGAGGCCGACGGCCATGATGGTCAGCGGATGCAGGGCCTCGTCGATGCGCAGGCCCTCGCGATAGGGCCAGTCGAGCACGCCGCGCTGCTGGCCGATCATCTCCTTGGGTCGATACAGGGTCTCGAAGGCGACGAACCTGGCCTTGCTGGTCGGCTCGTACTTCTTGAGCAGGTCGGCCAGCGGCACGCCCAGCCAGGGGATGACCATCGACCAGCCCTCGACGCAGCGCAGCCGGTAGATCCGCTCCTGCAGGGCGTTGCCGCGCAGGAAGTCGGCCAGGTCGATGACGCCCGGTTTGGCGCAGGCGCCGTCGACCTTGACCCTCCAGGGCGAGACGCTCAGCCGGCCGGCGTTGCGGGCCGGGTCGTCCTTGTCGACGCCGAACTCATAGAAGTTGTTGTAGGTCGTGACGTCCTCGCGGGGCGTCTTCTTCTCGTCGGTGGAATAGGGGCTGGGCGCGCCCTTCAATGGCACGGCCCCGGCTGCGCCGGCCGTCAGGCTCAAACCGAGACCCAGCGCCCCGGCCATGAACTCGCGGCGTCGGAGATAGATGTCCTTGGGCGTGACGTCGTTCTCGGTCAGGTCGCCCCGGTGACGGATCAGCATGGTCGGCTCCGATCTTCGCGCCGATGACGAACCAGCGCCGCGATGGAGTCAATTCGGAGGCGGGGGCGGCTTGGTTACAGGGGACATGCTCCGCGAAGCGGTGCGTGTCCCTTGAATGCAAGGACGGGGACACGCACCCAGCGGGAGCATGTCCCCTCTCCCTCCGTCATGGTCGGACTTGTTCCGACCACCCATGCCTGGTGAGCCGGACGTGTTGCGCGACATCACCGACGCCCGCGTTCGTGGGTCCTCGCGACAAGTGCGAGGATGACGATGAGGGGGCGGCTTGAACCGCCTTGCGTGGTTCGAGACGCCGGCCTGAGGGGCCGGGTCCTCACCATGACGAAGTTCGTAGCGCTTCTGAGTTCGTCATCCTGAGGAGCGAGCCCTCAGGCGAGCGTCTCGAAGGACGCATTGCGGATCACGCCGCTGCTTCCCAGTCCAGGAACTCCGGCGTCGCCAGCAGGGCGTCACGGTAGGCCTGGGCCTCCGCCGAGGCGCCGTGGGCGGCGAGGTCGACGCCGTAGCTGCGGAAGCGGGTAGCCACCGGGGTGTAGAAGGCGTCGGCGATCGACCAGGCGCCGAACAGGAACGGCCCGCCCGACCGCGCCAGCTGCTCCGACCAGATCTGCGCGATGCGGCGGACGTCCTTGGCGACCTCGGGACTCAGCTCCGCCGTCGTGCGCAGCGCCAGGTCCATCGGACAGTCCCGGCGCAGGTTCATGAAGCCGCTGTGCATCTCAGCCGTGACCGACCGCGCGACGGCGCGAGTCGCCGGGTCCTCGGGCCACAGCCGGGCGGCCGGAAACCGCTCGGCCAGGTACTCGCAGATGGCCAGCGAATCCCAGACCGTCAGGTCGCCGTCCTTCAGGGCCGGCACGAGGCCGGACGGCGAATGCGGGAGAATCGACGCCGTCGTCGCCTCCGCCTTGCGCAGCTCGACCAGGGTTTCGGTGAAGGCCACGCCGGTGCGCTTCAGGGCCAGCCAGGGCCGCAGGGACCAGGTGGACCAGGCCTTGGTCCCGATGACGATCTCCACGCCGATAACTCCTTCCACTGATCACGCAGCCGTTATTGACGACCACCCCTAACCTGCACGTAAGGTGCGGCCAACAATTAGAACAATCGTTTGGACAGGGAGTGAGTACGATGACCGACGCCGTTGCGCCGGCCACGGGGGGTGCGTCCGCAGAGACGCAAACGACTGCAGCAGCGCCGACCATCCAGCCGGTCACCAAGGGCTACGCCCGGTACGCCCTCTGGCTGCTGATGATCATCTACACCCTGAACTTCCTGGACCGGCAGGTGATCAACATCCTGGCCGAGCCGATCAAGAACGAGCTGGGCCTGATGGACTGGCAGCTGGGCATGCTGACCGGCCTGGCGTTCGCCCTGCTCTACACGGTGCTCGGCATCCCGATCGCCCGGATCGCCGAGCGCAAGAACCGGCCGGTGATCATCGCGACCTCGGTGGCGGCCTGGAGCTTCTTCACCGTGCTCTGCGGGTTCGCCCAGAACTTCGTCCAGCTGGTGCTGGCCCGTGTCGGCGTCGGCATCGGCGAGGCCGGCTGCACCCCGCCCGCCCACAGCCTGATCAGCGACTACGTCCCCAAGGAGAAGCGGGCCTCGGCCATCGCCTTCTACTCGATCGGCACCCCGCTGGGCGCGCTGATCGGCATGAGCCTGGGCGGCATCGTCGCCGACGCCTGGGGCTGGCGGACGGCCTTCATGGTCGCCGGCGCGCCCGGCCTGCTGCTGGCCGTGGTCGTCCTGTTCACCCTGGTCGAGCCGCGCAAGAAGCTGGCCGTCGACCTGGCCGCCAAGGCCGCCGTCGCGGGCCCGACCTTCGTCGCCACCCTGGCCGTGCTCAAGGGCAAGGCGACCTTCTGGCTCCTGGCCTTCGCCGTCGCCATCAAGGCCTTCATCGGCTACGGCCAGCAGCCGTTCATCGCCTCGTTCTTCTTCCGCGTGCACGAGACCCAGCTGGCCCAGCTGGCGGCCCAGGCCTCCGACATGCTCGGCTTCAAGGTCGGGGTCATGTCGTTCGTCGCCGTCATGCTGAGCGGCCTGTCGGGCCTGGGCGGCGTGTTCGGCGTCTGGCTGGGCGGCTACCTGGCCGACAAGATGGGCGCTAAAGACGTGCGCGCCTACGCGCTGGTGCCGGCCCTGGCCGCGATCCTGCCGATTCCCTTCTACGTGCTGGGCATCCTGCACGCCGACGCCCTGTTCGCCCTGCTGTTCCTGTTCGTCCCGGCGGTCCTGACCAGCCTGTGGTACGGGCCGGTCTACGCCACCGCCCAGAGCATCGTGCCGCCGTCCATGCGGGCGACCACGGCGGCCATCCTGCTGCTGATCGTCAACCTGATCGGCCTGGGCCTCGGCCCGCTGATCGTCGGCGGCCTGTCCGACTTCTTCGCCCTGGGCCTGGGCCTGGGCAAGGCCGAGGGCGTGCGCTGGGCGCTGGTCTCCTCCGCCGTGCTCGGCCTGATCGCGTTCTTCCTGTTCTGGGCGGCGCGCAAAACCATCAAGAACGACATCGTGAGCTAATGACCGACGCGACCGCCGACACCGCCCCCGCCGCTGCTCCGTCGCCGGAGACGCCCGTCGTCACCCCGGGCTACCGCTCCTACGCCCTGTGGCTGATGCTGGGCATCTACACGCTGAATTTCCTCGACCGGCAGGTGGTCAACATCCTGGCCGAGCCGATCAAGCAGGACCTGGGCCTGCAGGACTGGCAGCTGGGCCTGCTGACCGGCCTGGCGTTCGCGGTGTTCTACACCTTCCTGGGCATCCCGATCGCGCGCCTGGCCGACCGGGCCAACCGGCCGATGATCATCTCGGTCTCGCTGGCGGTGTGGAGCGCCTTCACCGTCGCCAGCGGCATGGCCCAGAACTTCATCCACCTGCTGCTGGCCCGGATCGGCGTCGGCGTGGGCGAGGCCGGCTGCAGCCCGCCGTCGCACAGCCTGATCACCGACTACACTCCGAAGGACAAGCGCGCCTCGGCCCTGGCCTTCTACTCGATGGGCATTCCGCTGGGCTCGCTGGCGGGCATGGCGCTGGGCGGCCTGGTCGCCGACGCCCACGGCTGGCGCGTGGCCTTCTTCGTGGCCGGGGCGCCGGGGCTGCTGCTGGCCCTGGTCGCCGCCTTCACCCTGAAGGAGCCGCGCAAGCTGATCGCCGCCCACCAGGCCAAGACCGCCGCCGAGGCCCCGAGCTTCGGCGAGGCGATGAAGGAGCTGGGGACCAAGAAGTCGTTCTGGCTGATCGCCTTCGCCGGCTCGCTGACCGCCTTCATCGGCTACGGCCACCTGGCCTTCTACGGCTCGTTCTTCTTCCGCAACCACGGCGCCGAGCTGGCCCAGCTGGCCCAGGCCGCCGGCGGCCTCGGCCCGGCCGGCTTCCTGGGCACGGCGCTGGGCCTGATCATCGGCGTGTTCGGCGCCGTCGGCACCTTCCTGGGCGGCCAGATCGCCGACCGCGCCGCCAAGAAGGACATCCGCGCCTACGTCTCGGTCCCGGCGATCGCCGGCCTGGCGAGCTTCCCCTTCTTCATCGCCGCCATGCTGACCGGCAGCCTGGCCCTGTCGCTCGGCCTGCTGGCCCTGCCGGTCCTGCTCGGCTCGCTGTGGTACGGCCCGGTGTTCGCCGCGGTGCAGAGCCTGGTGCGGCCGCAGACCCGCGCCACCGCCGCCGCCGTGCTGCTGTTCGTGGTCAACCTGGTCGGCCTGGGCCTGGGTCCGCTGTTCGTCGGCATCCTGAGCACCAGCTTCACCGGCTCGATGGGCGAGGCCGAGGGCGTGCGCTGGGCGCTGCTGGTCTCCTCGGTGGTGGGACTGATCGCCGCCTTGCTGTTCTGGCTGGCCCGCCGGACCATCCGCGAAGAGATCGTCAGCTGACGACCACGCCGGCGGCCTCGCGGTCGCCGGCGACACAACACGCCGGCCGCCCCAAGGCCGGGGGAGGAACAGGACGCCCATGACCGACACCGCCGCGGCGGCCGAACCCCAGGCCAGGCCTCTCTATTCGAACGGCTACAAGGCCACGGTGCTGGGCATGCTGCTGGCGGCCTACACCTTCAACTTCATCGACCGGACGATCATCGCCACCATCGGCCAGGCGATCAAAGTCGACCTGAAGCTGACGGACACCCAGCTGGGCCTGCTGGGCGGCCTCTACTTCGCCCTGCTGTACACGACCCTGGGCATCCCGATCGCCCGCTGGGCCGAGCGCGGCAACCGGACCACCATCATCGCCCTGGCGCTGGTCATCTGGTCGGGCTTCACCGCCCTGTGCGGCGCGGCGCAGAACTTCGTCCAACTGGCCCTGCTGCGCTTCGGCGTCGGCATCGGCGAGGCCGGCTGCAGCCCGCCCGCCCACAGCCTGATCAGCGACTATTTCGAGCCCAAGAAGCGGGCCACCGCCCTGTCGATCTACTCATTCGGGATCCCCCTGGGCACCATGATCGGCGCCGTGGCCGGCGGCTGGCTGGCCACCGAGTTCAGCTGGCGGGTCGCCTTCGTCATCGTCGGCCTGCCCGGCGTGATCCTGGCCCTGCTGTTCAAGATCCTGGTCAAGGAGCCGCCGCGCGGCCACTCCGAAGCGATCGAGAAGCCGCTGATCGAGGAGGACCTGACCGCCCCCGCCCCGCCCGCGCCCAAGCCCTTCTCGCTGGGCCAGGAGTTCCGCGAGCTGGGCGCGGTGGCCAAGGTGCTGTTCGCCAAATGGCCGGTCGTGCACATGGTGCTGGGCATCACCCTGGCCTCGTTCGCCGGCTACGGCACGGGCGCGTTCGTGCCGCCCTACTTCGTGCGCCAGTTCGGGCTGGACCTGGCCACCGTCGGGCTGATCGTCGGCCTGGTCGGCGGCTTCTCGGCCGGGATCGGCACCCTGGTCGGCGGGATCATCTCCGACTGGGCCGGCAAGAAGAGCACCGTCTGGTACACCCTGACCCCCGCCTTCGGCCTGGCCATCGCCATGCCGATCTACATCTGGGCCTACCTGCTCAACGACTGGAAGATGGCCGCCCTGATCCTGCTGGTCCCGGGCATCTTCCACTACACCTACCTGGGCCCGACCTTCGGGGTCGTGCAGAACTCGGTGCCGGTCCACCGCCGGGCGACCGCGACGGCGTTGCTGTTCTTCTTCCTGAACCTGATCGCGCTGGGCGGCGGGCCGGTCTTCACCGGCTGGCTGATCGACCATTTCGCGCAGTTCAACTTCAACAACCCCGGCCAGGGCGTCATGGGCCTGCTCGGCGCCTTCGGCGGCGGCGAGGCGGCGGCCAGCTTCACCAAGGCCTGCCCCGGCGGCGTGGCCCCGGCCGGCGCGGCCGAGAGCCTCAAGGCGCTGTGCCACGACTCCTCGGCCCTGGCGACGCGCCAGGGGATCGTCGTCACCCTGCTGTTCTACGGCTGGGCCGCGATCCACTACTTCCTGGCCGCCATCGGCCTCGCCAGGCACATGAAAGAGGCTCAGGCTTCTTGACCTCACACCGGGTGAGGGCGTAGCGGGCGGGTCCATGATCCCTCGTTACGCCCGCCCCGAAGCCGTCGCCATCTGGTCCCCCGAGACCAAGTACAAGATCTGGTTCGAGATCGAAGCCCACGCCGCCGACGCCATGGCGGACCTGGGCGTGATCCCCAAGGAGTCCGCCAAGGCCATCTGGGCCGGCGGCAAGGACGCGATCTGGAACCCCGACCGCATCGACGAGATCGAGCGCGTCACGAAACACGACGTCATCGCCTTCCTGACCCATGTGGCCGAGGTCGTTGGGCCGGAAGCGCGCTTCCTGCACCAGGGCATGACCAGCAGCGACGTGCTGGACACCACCCTGTCGGTGCAGATGGCCCGCGTCACCGACCTGCTGATCGAGGACGTCGACCTGCTGCTGGCGGCGCTGAAGAAGCGCGCCTTCGAGCATAAGTTCACCCCGACCGTCGGCCGCAGCCACGGCATCCACGCCGAGCCGACCACCTTCGGCCTCAAGCTCGCCGGCCACTACGCCGAGTTCCAGCGCGCCAAGGAGCGCCTGGCCATGGCCAAGTTCGAGATCGCCACCTGCGCCATCTCCGGCGCCGTTGGCACCTTCGCCAACGTCGACCCGCGCGTCGAGGAGTACGTCGCCGAGAAGATGGGCCTGACCGTCGAGCCGGTCTCGACCCAGGTCATCCCGCGCGACCGCCACGCCGCCTGGTTCAGCGCCCTGGCCGTGGTCGCCTCGTCGATCGAGCGCCTGGCCGTCGAGATCCGCCACCTGCAGCGCACCGAGGTGCTGGAGGCCGAGGAGGCCTTCGACCCGGGCCAGAAGGGCAGCTCGGCGATGCCGCACAAGCGCAACCCGATCCTGACCGAGAACCTGACCGGCCTCGCCCGCCTGGTCCGCTCGGCGGTGGTGCCGGCGCTGGAGAACGTCGCCCTCTGGCACGAGCGCGACATCAGCCACTCGTCGGTCGAGCGCGGCATCGCGCCGGACGCCTCGATCCACCTGGACTTCGCCCTGCGCCGCCTGGCCGGCGTCGTGGAGCGGCTGGTGATCTATCCGGAGAACATGCTGAAGAACCTCGACCGCCTCGGCGGCCTGGTCCACAGCCAGCGCGTCATGCTCGCCCTGACCCAGAAGGACTCGAGCCGCGAGGAGGCCTACGCGGCCGTCCAGGGCAATGCGATGAAGGTCTGGCGCGGCGAAGGGAAGTTCATCGACTTCCTGAAGGCCGACCCGTTCGTGTCGACCCACCTGACCGACGCCGAGCTCGATGCCTTGTTCAACAACGACTATCACTTCAAGCACGTGGACACGATCTTCCGCCGCGTGTTCGGGGAACAGTCGGCCTGACGCGCAAGCGCAGCTTTCCGCCGGTCGTCGATGAGGGCGTCCGGCTGCTGGTGCTGGGGAGCCTTCCCGGAGAGGCCTCCCTGGCCGCCGGCCGCTACTACGCCCATCCCCGGAACGCCTTCTGGCGGCTGATGGGGACGGTGGTCGGCGAAGACCTTCACGGCATGGACTACGAGGCGCGGCTGGCGACCCTGCTGCGCCATCGCGTGGGCCTGTGGGACGTGGTCGGCGAGGCGGTGCGTCCGGGCAGCCTGGACACGGCGATCCGCGACGCCACGCCCAACGACCTGGCGGCCCTGGTGGATAGCCTGCCCGCGCTGAGAGCCGTCGGCTTCAACGGCGGGACCTCGGCGAAGAAGGGCATGACGCTGCTGGCGGGCCGCGCCGACCGGCTGCGCCTGATCCCCCTGCCCTCCTCCAGCCCGGCCTTCACCCTGCCCTTCACGGCGAAGGCGGAGGCTTGGGCGGTGTTGGGCGACTACGTCTAGCGCGGGCCGCCGCCGGACGGCTATCGTCGGCGCCATGAAAGCATCGCACCTCATCGTCCTGTCCTTGATTGGCTTGCTCGCAGGCTGGGCGTCCGGAAGCGAGGCCCTGGATGATCCCGGCCTGATCACGATCACGGTCGCCGCGGATAGGGGCCTCACGCTGGCCCATGTCATTCGGATAGACCCCGCCGCGCCGATCACGGCGCGCTCGACCGCCGAGTTGGACGAGGTCGTGTGGACCGCAACACGAACCTCGCAACGCGGCGTGACGATCATCAAGTCGGACGCCTGTCCCGCGCTGAAGGACGTCGTGCTGTCATTGTCACGGCTTCCGGCGATCCCCGTAGCCCCGCCGATGCTGCGGGTCCGCAGCCCCCTGGAGCAGGTTCCGCCGGTCCGGAAGGACGGCTTTTCGACCCGAATGGCGTTCTCGACCGAGACCTCCGACGGCTCACTGGCCACGATAGAAGTCGAAAGCGGCAACGCCTACGCCAACTGGAGCAGCCATGCAGTCGCCAAGCTGTTGGCCTGCTGGGGGCCGTTGCGGCCGTAAAGGAAGCTTCCCGTCCGCAGCGCATCTCAGGGTAATCCCCCATTTACCCTGGGCAGACCACCCGAGCGCGAAGCCTCGCGTCCGCGCCTATGCTCGCCGACCGTCGCGGCAGCCGCCCCGGGTCGCCGCCCGTCCAGCGGAGGAAGCTGCCATGGCCGAAGACTGGTCCCTCGACGTACGCAAATATGTTCCCGACGCCGACCAGGGCGTCATCGACGCGATCGTGCGCTACCTGGGCATCGCTCTGCGAAACCGCGACTCCTCGCTGGTCTCGTTCAGCGACAAGACCGAGACCGACCGGGTCCGCGAGAACTTCCTGAAGAAGAAGCTCGGCCTGACCGACTCCGACGCCGATCTCGATGTCGCCATCGCCGCCGTCGGCGAGCGGATGAAGGCCGACCGGACCAAGAACCGCGTCACCGTCTACTATCTGCTGGCCGAGGCCTATCGGAAGCTGTCGGTCTTCGGCGGCGTGGATAATCCGGCCGGTGGCCTGGGCCTCGCCGCCGGCGCCGCGGCCGGCGTGGCCGGAGCCGCGGGGGCCGTCGCCGCGGCGGCCGCCTCGATCGGCGAGCCGGAGCCCAAACCTGCCCCGGCCGCCCCGGCCGCGCCGCCGCCTGAAGCCGCGTCGACGGTGCAGGCCTTCAGCGCCCGTCCGGCCGGCGCCGCCGCTGGCGGAGCGGCCGCGGCCGCGACCGCTGCGCCGGGCGGCGGCATGCGCTGGCTGCTGTGGCTGTTGCTGGGCCTGGCGCTGCTGGCGCTGCTGTGGTGGCTGCTGGCCGGCCGCAACCCCGGAGGGCAGACGGCGACGACGGAAACCGCGCCTCCGGCCGAAGCCGCTGCGCCCGCGGTCCCGGATGCGACGGCTCCGTCGGCGACCGCCGATGCGACGGCCGCCGGCGTCGCGGGGGCGGCCGGCGCGGCCGGGGCAGCCGCCGGAACCGCGGACGCCGCGGCGGCGGCCGCCGGCTTCCCGGCCAAGGTCTTCTTCGCCACCGGCTCGGCGGCGATCTCCGCCGACGGCGGCAAGACCATCGAGGCCGCCGCGGGCGCGCTCAAGGCCGAGGGCGGCGGCAAGGCGACCGTCACCGCCTACACCGATCGCACCGGCAACCTCGCCCAGAACCAGGAGCTGGCCAAGAACCGCGCCAAGGCGGTCCGCGACGCCCTGGTGAAGGCCGGCGTGCCGCTGGCCGACATCGAGATGCGCCCGCCCGCGACCGTCGAGACCGGCGCCGCCGGGACCAAGGACGCCGAGGCCCGCCGCGTGGACATCGGCCGGCCGTAACCGACCGGGGACATGCTCCGCGACGCGGTGCGTGTCCCCGCCTCGACCGCCTACGGGACACGCACCCTGCGGG
The DNA here is from genome assembly GCF_002749615.1 of Caulobacter mirabilis. Taxonomy (GTDB): domain Bacteria; phylum Pseudomonadota; class Alphaproteobacteria; order Caulobacterales; family Caulobacteraceae; genus Caulobacter; species Caulobacter mirabilis. Next base: position 1,302,877 of record NZ_CP024201.1, on the reverse strand, counting down.
AGCCTGTCCCCTAGAGCCCCGCCACCACCGCCCGCACCGCGCCGGTCAGCTGCGCCAGATCCGCGTCGGAAATCGTAAAGGACGGGGTCAGGTAGACCACGCGGCCCAGCGGCCGCACCCAGACGTGGTGAGCCAGGAAGGCCCGGCGCAGGGCCTCGAGGTCGTCGACCCGCTCCAGCTCGACCACGCCGATCGCGCCCAGCACCCGGACGTCGCGGACGCCCTTCATCTCGCGGCAGGGCCCCAGCCCCGCCTCCAGCCCGGCCGAGACGCGGGCGACCTGGTCCCGCCAGCCGCCGCCCTCGAACAGGTCCAGCGAGGCGTTGGCGGCCGCGCAGGCCAGGGCATGGGCCATGTAGGTCGGGCCGTGCATCAGGGCGGCGCCGGCGTCGTCGCTCCAGAAGGCCTCGAAGACCGGCCGCCGGGCGACCGCGGCCGACAGCGGCATGGTTCCGCCGGTCAGGGCCTTGGACAGGGTCGCCACGTCTGGGACGATCCCGGCCTGCTCCATGGCGAACATCGTCCCCGTGCGGCCGAAGCCGGTGAAGATCTCGTCCAGGATCAGCAGCAGGCCATGGTCGTCGGCGATCCGGCGCAGGGTCCGCAGCACCTCCGGCGGATGGAACAGCATGCCGCCCGCCCCCTGGACCAGCGGCTCGACGATGATGGCGGCCAGCTCGTGCGCATGGGCGGCGACCAGGGCTTCCAGCGCCGCCGTGCTGTCCGCATCGCGTGGGAGATCCCCGATCAGCTGCTGCGGCATGGCCCCGGCGAACAGGCTGTGCATCCCCTCGTCGGGGTCGCAGACGGTCATCGTGGCCAGGGTGTCGCCGTGATAGCCGCCGCGGAAGGCCAGGAAGCGCGTCCGCCCCTTCACGCCCCGATTGATGTGGAACTGCAGCGCCATCTTCATGGCGATCTCGACCGAGACCGAGCCGGACTCGGCCAGGAAGACATGGTCAAGATCGCCCGGCAGCAGCTTCGCCAGCCGTGTCGCCAGACGGTTGGCCGGTTCGTGGCTCAGCCCGCCGAACATCACGTGGGGCATGGTCCGCAGCTGGGCCTCGACGGCGGCGGCGATGTGCGGATGGTTGTAGCCCCAGCAGGCCGTCCACCAGCTGGCGATGCCGTCGACCAGCTCGCGCCCGTCGTCCAGCACCAGCCGCGCGGCCCGGGTGGCGACCACCGGCAGGGCCGGGTTGGCGGTCTTCATCTGGCAGTAGGGCCGCCAGAGGTGCGGGCGGCCTTCGACCAGCCAGTCGGGTTCCGACATATCTGAAGCGCCCTTTCAGTTTGCCCTCGGCGGCGTGGTTGCCTATGCCGAGCCCGCGCAAGGGAGACAAGCGGCATGGACAGCCTGGACGCCTTCGCCGGCGGCAAGCTCGCGGCGCTGGAGGCCAAGAGCCTGAAGCGGACCCTGGTCCCGACCGGCCGGACCGACGGAGTGCATGTCGAGCGCGGCGGCAAGACGCTGATCAGCTTCTCCTGCAACGACTACCTGGGCCTGTCGCATCATCCGCGGGTCAAGGCCGCCGCCGCCGACGCCCTGGCCCGCTGGGGGACCGGCTCGGGCGCCTCGCGGCTGGTCACCGGCGACAACCCGCTGATCGAGGATCTGGAGACCCGCCTCGCCCGTCTGAAGGGCGCGGAGGCCGCCTGCGTGTTCGGCTCGGGCTATCTGGCCAACACCGGGATCATCCCGACCCTGACCGGCGAAGGCGACCTGATCCTGGTCGACGAACTGGCCCACGCCTGCCTGTGGGCCGGATCGCAGCTGTCGCCGGCGGACGTGGTCATGTTCCGCCACAACGACGTCGACCATCTGGCCGAGTTGCTGGCCGAGACGCGCGCCGCCTACCGCCATGTGCTGGTGGTGACCGACGGGGTGTTCTCGATGGACGGCGACCTGGCGCCGCTGGACCGGATGGTCCCCCTGTGCGCGGCGCATGACGCCTGGCTGATGACCGACGACGCCCATGGCGTCGGGGTGGTCGGCGGCGGGCGCGGCTCGTCCTACGCCTTCGAGGCGACGGCCAAGCCGCCGCTGCAGATGGGGACCCTGTCCAAGGCGATCGGCGGCTACGGCGGCTATCTGTGCGCCAACAAGCCCGTCATCGACTTCATCAAGACCCGGGCCCGGACGGTGGTCTACTCGACCGGCCTGCCGCCGGCCAACGCCGCCGCCGCGATCGCCGCCCTGGACCTGATCGAAAGCGACTCCGTCCTCGTCGGCGAGCCGGTGCGCAAGGCGCGGCTGTTCACCGCGGCCCTGGGCCTGCCGCCGGCCGAGAGCCCGATCGTCCCGGTGCTGTTCGGCCCGGCCGAGGCGGCGCTGACCGCCATGCGCGCGCTGGAGGCCATGGGCTTCATGGTCGTGGCCATCCGTCCGCCGACGGTGCCGGCCGGAACCGCCCGCCTGCGCTTCACCTTCAGCGCCCTGCATAGCGACGCCGACGTCCTGCGCCTGGCCGACGCCGTGCGCGCGCTGCTGGCGAAGGCGGCGGCGTGATGCGGACCTTCTTCGTCGCCGGCGGCGGCACCGACGTCGGCAAGACCCATGTCACCGCCCTGCTCGTCCGCGCCCTGCGCCGGGCCGGGAAGACCGTCGCCGTGTTGAAGCCCGTGGCCAGCGGCTACGACCCCGCCCATCCGGAAGAGAGCGACGCCGGCCGCTTGCTGGCCGCCCTGGACATCGCCCCGACACCGGAGGCGATCCACGAGATCTGCCCGCTGCGCTTCGCCGAGCCGCTGTCGCCGCCGGCCGCCGCGCGGCGCGAGGGCGTGGCCCTGGAGCTGGCGACCTTCGTCGACCTCTGCCAGGCGCGGATCGCGGCGGAGCCGGCCGAGGTCCTGCTGATCGAGGGCGTGGGCGGGCTGATGTCGCCGCTGACCGACCGCGAGACCGGCCTGGACCTGATGGCGGCGCTGGGCGTGCCGACGATCCTGGTCGGCGGGACCTACCTGGGCGGGATCAGCCATATGCTGACCGCCTACGAGGTCCTGCACGCCCGCGTTCTGACCGTCGCCGCCGTGGTCGCCAGCGAAAGCCCGCCCCCGGCGCCCGACTTCGTCGAAAGCGTCGCCGACATGGGCCGCTTCCTGGGCGGAACGCCGCTGCTGGCCGCCGATCGCGCCGGACGCTGGCAGGCCGACGACCTGGCGGCGCTGCTGCTGGCGTAGGGGACATGTTCGCGCCGCCGGCGCGTACGTGTCCCCGTGCTCTCCGGCGATCGGGGACACGCACCTTCGGAGCATGCCCCCCTGAAACCCCCATCTCGCTCGCCCGCGAATCTTGTGCCACCTTCCCGGCGTCTCGCGGGGGCAGGCAATGAGCGATGGACCGTCCGGGGTGCGGTACGAGCCGGTGGACGCCGCCTATTTCGAGCGGCGTCGGCTGAGACCGCATGCGGGCCTGCTGTCGCTCTGGGCGCTGGGCGTCGGCGCCGTGATCTCCGGACAGTTCTCGGGCTGGAACATGGGCCTCGCGACCGGCGGCTGGGGCGGTCTGATGATCGCCGCGGCCATCATCGCCGTCATGTACCTGGGCCTGACCTCCTCGATCGCCGAGATGGCCGCCGCCCTGCCGCAGACCGGCGGAGCCTACGGATTCGCCCGGGCGGCCATGGGTCCCTGGGGCGGGTTCCTGACCGGGCTGTGCGAGACGGTCGAGTATGTCCTGGCGGCGGCCGTGATCTGCTTCTTCATGGGCGGCTATCTCGGCGGCGTCTTCGACACCTCCCCGGCGCTGCAACCGCTCTACTGGCTGGCGGCCTACGGCCTGTTCGTGGGAATCAACGCCGCCGGGGTCGCGGTCTCGTTCGGCGTCGCGGTGTTCATCACCCTGCTGGCGGTCGGCTGCCTGAGCATCTTCTGGGCCTGCGCCGCGCCGCTGGTCGAGCTGCACCGCTACGCCCTGGACGTCGCCCCTGGCGGCGAATGGCTGCCCGACGGCCACGGCCCCCTGCTGCCGGCCGGCTGGCAGGGCGTGCTGCTCCAGCTGCCGTTCGCGGTCTGGCTGTTCCTCGCCATCGAGCAGCTGCCGCTGGCCGCCGAAGAATCGACGGCGCCGCGGCGCGACCTGCCGCGCAGCCTGCTGCTGGGCGTCGGAGCGCTGATCGTCTCGGCCGGCATGGTGATCTGGCTGAACGCCGCCATCCCGCCGGGCGCCTACGCCCTGGCGGACTCCTCCGAGCCGTTGCTGGAGGGCTTCCGGTCGATTCTCGGCGAGGGCGGCGGCCGGATCCTGGCCTTCATCGCGCTCGCCGGTCTGGCGGCCAGCTTCCACGCCATCATGTACGCCTACAGCCGCCGGATCTTCTCGCTGTCGCGGGCGGGCTACTTCCCGCGCGGCCTGTCGGTGACCCATCCCAGGCGCCAGACGCCCGACCGGGCGCTGATCGCCGGCGCGGTCGTGGGTCTGCTGGTCCTGACCGTGGTCTGGTACGCGCTGGGCGCCGAGCGCGGCGAACGGGTGATCGGCGGCTTCCTGCTGAACATGGCCGTGTTCGGGGCCATGCTGTCCTATGGCCTGCAGGCGGTGTCGTTCATCCTGCTTCGGCGCCGGCGGCCGGCGCTCGAGCGGCCGTTCCGCAGCCCCCTGGGCCTGGCCGGCGCGGTGCTGACCCTGGCCATCGCCCTGGTCACCGTCTGCGTCCAGCTGGGCTCGCCCGACTATCGCGCGGGGGTGATCGGCGTGGCGGTCTGGTTCGCCGCCGCCATCGCCTGGTTCACGGCCGTCAGCCGGCGAAAGCTGGTGCTTTCGCCGGAAGAGGCGTTTGCGATGTCCTCGGAGGGGTCGCCGCCGGAACCGTCCGCGGCGGAGACGGAGGGCCCTAGCCCTCGGTCTTGATCGCTTCGCGGGCCTGGGCCAGCAGTTCGTCCATCTTCATCCGGACTTCACCCTCGGTGACCGAGACGCCCGCGTCCTTCAGGTCGCCGAAGACCTTGCGCAGGACGTCCTCGTCGCCCGGCTGCTCGAAGTCCGACTTCACGACAGCGCGCACGTACTCCTCGACGGCCTCGAGGCCCATCAGGCCCGCGGCCCACTCGCCCAGCATGCGGTTGCGGCGGGCGGCCGCCTTGAACTCTTGCTCGGCGTCGAGGGCGAACTTCTTCTCAAAGCCCTTCTCGCGTTCGTCGAACGTGCTCATGTAAACTCCGGTCGTTGCGGCCGCCCTGATATCCCCTCGCGAGGGCCGCCGCAATCGCGCGCTTCGTCTCATCCCCGCTTGTTTACACGCGACGGCGTCACCAGTTTGCGCCACAGCGCCCGTTCGGGTAGGTTTCGCCTCGACTTCAGCGATGGCCCCCCTGAGTCGAGACGCGCGCGCAGGCTCTCCCGCCCGCGCGCTATTTTCATTCCAGATCGCCGCCCTGATCGCTGTTGAGACCCCCATGGGGACCTTATGATGACCACCCGCCGCAAGAAGATCTACGAAGGCAAGGCCAAGATCCTCTACGAAGGCCCCGAGCCCGGCACCCTGATCCAGTACTTCAAGGACGACGCCACCGCCTTCAACGCCCAGAAGAAGGCGGTCCTCGAAGGCAAGGGCGTGATCAACAACCGTATCAGCGAGTTCGTGATGACCCGCCTGGGCGCCATCGGCGTCCAGAACCACTTCATCAAGCGCCTGAACCTGCGCGAGCAGCTGATCAAGGAAGTCGAGATCATCCCGCTGGAGGTGATCTGCCGCAACATCGCCGCCGGCAGCCTGTCCACGCGCCTGGGCCTCGACGAGGGCACGCCCCTCCCCCGCTCGATCATCGAGTTCTGCTACAAGGACGACAAACTGGGCGATCCGCTGGTCGCCGAGGAGCACATCACCGCGTTCAACTGGGCCTCGACCCAGGAGATCGACGACATCATGGCCATGACCCTGCGCATCAACGACTTCCTGTCGGGGATGTTCGGCGGCGTCGGCATCACCCTGGTCGACTTCAAGGTCGAGTTCGGACGCATCTGGGAAGGCGACTTCGCCCGGGTCATCCTGGCCGACGAGATCAGCCCCGACAGCTGCCGCCTGTGGGACAGCGCGACCAACGAGAAGCTGGACAAGGACCGCTTCCGCCGCGATCTGGGCGACGTGATAGAGAGCTACACCGAGGTGGCCCGCCGCCTGGGGATCATGAAGGAAATGCCGACCGTCATCCGCGGCGGGCTGCACTAGGGCTCCCAGCCCCCTCGCGATTCCGTCCGAACGGTGATAGAGCGCGCGCCATGAAAGCCACCGTTCATGTTTTCCTGAAGCCCGGCGTCCTCGACGTCCAGGGCAAGGCCGTCGAGAGCGCCCTGCACGGGCTGGGATGGGATGGGGTCAAGGACGTCCGCGTCGGCAAGACCCTGACCTTCGACCTGGCCGCGACCGACAAGGCCGCCGCCGAGACCGAGGTGAAGGCGATGTGCGAGAAGCTGCTCGCCAACACCGTGATCGAGAGCTACCGCGTCGAGGTGGCCTGACGTGAAAGCCGCCGTCATCGTCTTCCCCGGCTCCAACTGCGACCGGGATTGCGCCGTCGCCGTCGAGCGCTCCACCGGCGCCCAGGTCGAGATGGTCTGGCACAAGGAGACGGCCCTGCCCGAAGGGCTGGACCTGATCGTGCTGCCGGGCGGGTTCTCCTACGGGGACTACCTGCGCTGCGGGGCCATGGCCGCCCTGTCGCCGGTGATGCAGGAGGTGGTCGCGGCCGCCAACCGCGGCGTGGCCACGGTCGGCATCTGCAACGGCTTCCAGATCCTGTGCGAGGCCGGCCTGCTGCCGGGAGCCCTGCTGCGCAACGAGGGCCTGAAGTACATCTGCAAGCCGGTGGCGCTGGAAGTGACCAACGCCCAGACCCGGTTCACCGCCGGCTACCAGGGCCGTCGCGAGGTGACGATGACCATCGGCAACGGCGAGGGCAACTTCTTCGCCGACGCCGAGACCCTGGCGCGGATCGAGGGCGAGGGCCAGGTGGCGTTCCGCTATGTCGACAATCCGAACGGCTCGGTCGACGACATCGCCGGCATCGTCAACCCGGCCGGCAACGTCCTGGGCCTGATGCCGCATCCTGACCGCGCCTTCGAGGAAGAACTGGGCTCGGCCGACGGCGCCATCCTGTTCCAGAGCGCCCTGGCCAGCGCGTAGGGCTCTGACGACGGCGATCATCCCCGACCTCAAGGACTTCACCACCGCCCTGGCCAGGGGGTCGGGGCGCGCGATGCTACTCCTGAGGCGGGCCGGCGACCCGGCACCGTTCGAGGAGGCGCTGGTTCACGCCTGCCTTCACAACCAGGCCTACGACCCACAGTGCGAGCACGACCGGAGCGCCTATCTGGCGCGCCTGATCCTCGAGACGGGGGACCGGACGCGACTCTTCACCCGGCTGGCCTCGCGCATCGACGATCCGGACGTGGACGTCGCGCTCCTGTTCGACGTGATCGCGCGCCTGGCCGCCGAGGGCGGGGAAGCCGAGGCGGCGGCGGTTCGACGGGCCTACGCGGACCTGCCGGACGAGGGCCGGCTGGACGCCATGGAGGCGATGGTCCGGCTCGATGGACTGCCCGCCCTGCTCCGGTGCGCCGAACGGCTGGAACAGGACCTGGACGAGGACGGATGGCGGGGGAAGCACCTGCTCGACGCCCTGAAGACGCGCGGCAAGCCGGACATCGACCGCGCGCTGAGCGCCGCCCGCGCGGAGCATCCGAGCTTAGAGCGGCTCATGGCGCATTTGGAGGCCCCTGACGCCCCCACGTTGTACGCCGACTGGCCACGCGACTTCCCGACTGTCCGCGCGGAGCTGCGCCGAGGAATCGGACCCCGCGGCGCTCTGTACAAGGTGCTGTCCGACGATGAATGGCGCCTGATCTGCGAGGATTTCCGCTCGCAGACACAGGTCGGTCTCGCCCGTCCCTACCTCAGATTGTTCGCGCGGCGTCGCTTCATCGGAGGCCCCGCCGAACTGGTCGGCTGGATGAACGGCTCGGATTCGAGAGCCTCCTGGTCGGCGACGCTGGCGCTCGGATGGATCGCCTCTCCACTCGTCCGAGAGATGGCCCTGCAGCAGCTTCGGGCGGGCAAGCCGCGCGGCGCCCGGCTTTTGCAGGCGAACTATCGGCCGGGGGACTTCGACCTGCTGCTGCCGATGCTGCGCGACGCTCCGAGCGACGAGGTCGCCCACGATCTCAGCCTCGCCGTCCTGGACCTGATTGGCGAGAACAACCCGCCGATCGACGAGAGCCTCGACATCCTCGTCGCGCTCTACGAGCACACCCCCTGCAGCATGTGCCGCGGCGACGCCGTCTCGCATCTGGTCAAGGCAGGGCAGACGCCGACGTGGATCGCCGAGGAATGCCGCTTCGACGCCGACCCCAACACCGCCGGACTATTCGCCGCGCCTGGATGCTCCCCTCTGGGGGAGCTGTCGGCGCGCAGCGACGACTGAGGGGGCTACGGCTTCAGTTGTGGGATCGGCGGGATGGCGGGTCTCGGCCCGCACATAACCCCCTCCGTCTCGGCTTCGCCGAGCCACCTCCCCCAGAGGGGAGGATCTACTGAGGAACCTTCACGCTTACATCGGCTGGGGACATGTACCGCAGGTACGTGTCCCCAGAGCAGCGCGTCCGAGCGGGGACACGCACCTTCGGAGCATGTCCCCCGGCTAGACCCGCTTGATGCTGGTGATCGGCACGGGCGGCTCCAGCATCTGGCCCTTCATGCCGAATTCGGCGCCAGCGGTCTCGGAGACCGGCAGCTGGTGCAGGGCGCGGACCACGTCCATGCCCTCGATCACCTGGCCGAAGGCGGCGAAGCCCAGGTTGTCGCCGGGCTGCTTCGGGTCGGCGTCGAAATAGGGGCTGTCGCCGACACAGATGAAGAACTCGCATTTGGCCGTGCCGGGGTCGAACCGGGCCATCGAGACGGTCCCGTCCAGGTGCTTGAGACCCGTCTGGCTGGTCGGCTCGTGGGCGATCGGCGGCAGGGCCTTGGTCTCGATCCCGTTCAGCCCGCCCTGCAGCAGCCCCCGCTCCGGCGCGAAGCCCAGCCGCAGCGCCCGGTAGAAGACCCCGCCCTCGTAGCGGTTCTCGTCGACGTAGCGCAGGAAGTTGCCCGCCGTGACCGGCGCCTTGTCCGGATAGAGCTCCAGCACGACTGCGCCCTTCGGCGTCTCGATGCGCACACGCGGCGCCGGGGCCTGCGCCAGGGCCGGTCCCGCCAGCGGCAGGGCGGCGATGGCGGCCAGGACCGATCTGCGATGCTGCGTCATGGCGCGACAGTGACTCGCCCGCTGTGACATTTCGAGCGGAATCCGCTAAGGGCCCCGCATGACCGCCTCCCCCGCTAAGAGCATGGCCGAAACGGCCGTCGAATTCGGCCTCAAGCCGGAAGAGTACGACGTCATCCTGAACCGCCTCGGCCGCGAGCCGAACCTGGTGGAGCTGGGCGTCTTTTCGGTGATGTGGAGCGAGCACTGCTCCTACAAGTCGAGCCGCAAACACCTCGGCAAGTTCCCGACCACGGGGCCGAAGGTCATCTGCGGCCCGGGCGAGAACGCCGGCGTCGTCGACATCGGCGACGGCCAGGCCTGCATCTTCAAGATGGAGAGCCACAACCACCCGTCCTACATCGAGCCCTACCAGGGCGCGGCGACGGGCGTGGGCGGCATCATGCGCGATGTGTTCACCATGGGCGCGCGGCCGATCGCCCTGCTGAACGCCCTGCGCTTCGGCGATCCGAGCCACCCCAAGACCAAGCGTCTGGTCAGCGGCGTCGTGGCGGGCATCGCCGGCTACGGCAACTGCGTGGGCGTGCCGACCGTGGCGGGCGAGACCAACTTCCACCGCGGCTATGACGGCAACATCCTGGTCAACGCCATGTGCGTGGGCCTGGCCGACGCGGACAAGATCTTCTACTCGGCCGCCCCCGCCGCCGGCCTGCCGGTGGTCTACTTCGGCTCCAAGACCGGCCGCGACGGCATCCACGGCGCGACCATGGCCTCGGCGGAGTTCGACGAGGACAGCGACGAGAAGCGGCCCACCGTCCAGGTCGGCGATCCCTTCGCCGAGAAGCTGCTGATCGAGGCGACCCTGGAGCTGATGCGCACCGGCGCGGTGGCCGCGATCCAGGACATGGGCGCGGCCGGCCTGACCTCCTCGTCGGTCGAGATGGCCGGCAAGGGCGGCGTCGGCATCGAGCTGGACCTCGACCACGTGCCCCAGCGCGAAGAGGGCATGACCGCCTACGAGATGATGCTGTCGGAGAGCCAGGAGCGCATGCTGGCGATCCTGAAGCCCGGCCGCGAGCACGAAGGCCACGCCATCTTCGAAAAGTGGGGCCTGGACGCCGCCGTCATCGGCCGCACCACCGACACCGGCCACATCGTCCTGAAGCACCAGGGCGAGGTGGTCTGCGACATCCCGCTGAGCCCGCTGTCCGACGACGCGCCGCTCTATGACCGCCCGTGGGTGGAGCCGGCCAAGCAGCCGCGCCTCGACCCCGGCCAGGTCCCCGCCCCGACCGACTGGGAAGCGGCCGTGCTGAAGGTCATCGGCTGCCCCGACATGGCGTCCAAGCGCTGGGTCTGGGAACAGTACGACCGCCACGTCATGGCCGACACGCTGGAGGACAGCGCCACCGGCGCCGACGCCGGCGTCGTGCGCGTCCACGGCAGCCGCAAGGCCCTGGCCGTGACCAGCGACTGCACCCCGCGCTACGTCCAGAACGATCCCTACGAGGGCGGCAAGCAGGCGGTGGCGGAAGCCTGGCGGAACCTGACCGCCACCGGCGCCGAGCCGATCGCGATCACCGACAACCTCAACTTCGGCAACCCCGAGCGCCCCGAGATCATGGGCCAGATCGTCAAGGCGATCGAAGGGATGGCGGAGGCCTGCCGCGCACTGGACTTCCCGGTCGTGAGCGGCAACGTCAGCCTCTACAACGAGACCAACGGCGCAGCCATTCCGCCGACCCCGACCGTGGGCGGCGTCGGCCTGCTGGCCGACTACGGCGTGCGGGCGGACTTCTCGGCCCTGAAGGCCGGCCAGACCCTGGTCGTCGTCGGCCAGAACCACGGCGAACTGGGCGCCTCGATCTATCTGCGCGAAGTGCTGGGCCGCGAGGACGGCGCCCCGCCGCCGGTCGACCTGGCGCTGGAGCGCAAGACGGGCGACTTCGTCCGCGGCCTGATCCAGTCGGGCGACGTCACCGTAGTCCACGATCTGTCGGACGGCGGCCTGCTGGTCGCGGCGGCCGACCTGGCCCTGGCCAGCAACGTCGGCGTGGCGCTGGACGCCAGCAGCCAGACGCACGCCCATCCGTTCCTGTTCGGCGAAGACCAGGCCCGCTACCTGATCGCGACCGACGACGCCGAGGGCCTGATCGCCGCGGCGACGGCGGCCGGGCTGCACGCCAGCGTCGTCGGCCACGCCGAGGGCGAGATCTTCGCCTCCAAGGACCTGTTCAGCATCCCGCTGGCGAAGCTGCGCTCGGCCCACGAGGACTGGATGCCGGGCTACATGGGGTAGCGTCCCTCACCGGCGTCATCCTCGCGCTCGTCGCGAGGACCCATGCGTGATGAGTCGAAAGGAAGGGGCGCGGAGCGATCCGCGCCCCTCTTGCTGCCTGCCGGTGTTCATGGGTCCTCGCGACAAGCGCGAGGATGACGGAGAATGGGATCGAGTTCGGCGCGAGGGAGATGAGCGCATGAAGCTGATCGTCAATATCGACGTCCCGGACCTGGCCGCCGCCGAGGCCTTCTACACAGCCGCCTTCGACCTGGCGGTCACCCGACGGTTCGACGGGGTGGTGGAGCTGACCGGCGAGAGCGCGCTGTTCCACCTGCTGGAAAAGGCGCCGGGGACGACCGGCGCGGGCGGTGACCCGCGTCGCTACGACCGGCACTGGAGCCCCGTGCACCTCGATATCCTGGTCGAGGACCTCGACATGGCGGTCGATCGGGCCACAGCGGCCGGAGCGCTCGTGGAACGCAGGCCGCCGGACGGCGCCTGGGGCCGCATCGCCAACATGGCCGACCCGTTCGGCCACGGCTTCTGCCTGATCCAGCTGCTGAACCGGGGATATGACGAGCTGACGTGACGGGGACATGCTCGGCGAAGTCGTGCGTGTCCCCGCTTCGACGAAGGCGACGAAGGGGACACGCACCGCTGCGCGTTACAGGTCCCCCGCGGCGGCGTCTCCCGAGATCCTCTCCCTCCGGGAGAGGGGGACCACCCCGCAGGGGTGGTGGAGCGGGCCAAAGGCCTTGGACCCCCTCCACCATGCTTCGCATGGTCCCCCTCCCCCCAAGAGGGAGGATCAGCGAATGACCGCCTCGAACCGCTCCAGCGCGAACCGGGCGAACAGCAGCATGTTCGCCGGCCGGTCGCTCGCCCCGGTCTCCAGGGTGAAGCTCGCCGTCGTCGGCCCGACCACGCCCACGCAGGTATGGCCGGCCGCGTCGCCGTAGGGGTTGCCCTCCGGCCCGGCCGCGCCGGTCTCGCACAGGCCCCAGGTCCCGCGCAGCTTCTCGCGGATCACCCCGGCCATGAACAGCGCATAGGGCTCGGTCGAGGACCGCACGCCCTCCGGCAGGTCGCCGCGGCTCAGGCCCAGCAGGCCGCGGGCGACGTTGGGCGTGTAGGTGACGCTGGCGCCCTGATACCAGACGCTGGCCTTGGGCACCGCCAGCAGCGCCGCCGAGACCAGGCCGCCGGCCGAAGACTCCGACACCGCCACGCTCTCCTGCCGCTCGACCAGCCGGGCGGCGATCCGTTCGGCGATGGGGATCAGGTCGGCGAAGACGGTCATTTCGCGCGCTCCGGCAGGCCGTCCAGCTGGGCGTCGAACGCCCGCGCGGCCTCGACCACCGTCTTCACCGCCCCCAGGAAGAAGGCCTGCGGGATCGTGGCGAAGTCGTCGGTCGGCTTGTGGTACTCGGGGTGGTCCTCGACCCCGAAATAGACCCAGGGCACGCCGGCCTTGGCGAAGACGCCGTGGTCGGACTGGTAGGTCCAGTTGTCGAAACTGTCGTCGGCGCCGGTGTCGTGCCCCTGCTTCAGCGTCACCGCGGCGCCGGGCGCCAGGGCGTCCAGCCGCGCCTTCACCCAGGCGTTCTGCGACCCGCCGGCGGCGTAGAGCTCGCCCTTGGCGTTCTTGGACAGCATGTCGAAGTTGACGTTCAGCGCGATGCGCGCGAGCGGAACCGGCGGCGCGGCGACGAAGGCCCTGGCGCCCTGGAGGCCGCCCTCCTCGCCGTCCAGCGCCACGATGTAGACGGCGTGCTTCGGCGCCTGGGCCTTGAACGCTTCGGCCACGGCCAGCAGGCCGGCCACGCCTGAGGCGTTGTCGTCGGCGCCGTTGTAGATCTCGCCGTTCTGGACGCCCAGATGATCGTAGTGGGCGGTGACCACCATGACCCGGCCGCCGGGCTCGGTCCCGTCGATCCTGGCGATCAGGTTCACGCCGGTGCGCGCGGCCTTGTTCCGCCCCTTGAAGGCGAAGGGCTGCTCCACGGCCGTCAGACCGATCTGGCTCAGGCGCTCGACGATATAGGCGCGAGCCTTGGCGCCGCCGGGCGACCCGACCAGGCGGCCCTGCATGTCGTCGGCCGACAGGATGCGGACGTCGTCCAGAGCCCGGTCGCCCGGCGCGGCGTGGGCGCCGGTCGCCAGAAGCAGCGCCAGGATCGCGGCGGCATGGATGCGCTTGATCATCGTTCCTCCCCAGGAATCTTCCGTCAGTGCCCGTCCCTTCGAGGGAGCGCAAGTCGGTCAGCCTGCGTTCAGGTAACTGCGGCCAGGATCGCCGCGTCGCACGTTCGACTGGGGAATCACTATGTCCGTCCTGATCGTCGCCCTGGCCCTGTTCGCCGCGCAGGCTCCCGCGCCCGCGACGGCGACCGTGCGGCCGGATCCGACCGCCGCCAATCCCGACATCTGCTCGGTCAGCGTGAAGTTCAGCAGCTACGCCATGGGCATCGACGAGAAGGGCTTCGAACGGGTCGAGAGCTACCTCGCGCGCGGCAACCGGCTGATCGTCGGCAGCGTGGTCCGCCCCTGGGGCCGCGAGGGCGAACGGACGGTCTGCATCACCACGGCCTCCGCCCGCGACGCCAACCGCATCTTCACGGACATGAAGGGCATGGTCGGCGGCCGCGGCGCGCGCGGCCCCACCGAGGTGCGCACCCGGGAGGGGCGGATCTGGAAAGGCGGCCCCAAGGCGCCCAAGGTCGCGCCGCTCTACGCCTCGCCGAGACCAAGGTAGCATACCGCGTTTTCGACTTCCCAAGCCCGCCAAGGTCCGGCCATCATGCCGGCGACAAGAAGAGGCGGGAGCGAGACATGGACGCGAAGTCGAAGTGGTCGGGGCTGAACGCCGACCGGCTGGACCGGATCACCGACCACTTGGAGCGCAACTACATCGCGCCCGGCAAGATTCCCGGCTGCCAGGTCGCGGTCATGCGGCGCGGCCAGCTCGCCTACGCCCGCAGCTTCGGCCTGCGCGACCGCGAGCGCGGGACGGCCTGGAGCGACGACACCATCGTCCGCATCTATTCGATGACCAAGCCGATCGTCTCCGTGGCGCTGATGACCCTGTTCGAACAGGGCCGCTTCAAGCTCGATGACCCGGTCCATCGCTTCGCGCCCGAATGGAAGAAGCATCGCGTCTGGGTCTCCGGCGAAGGCGCCGACATGGTCACCGAGGCGCCGGCCCGGCCGGTCAGCTTCCGGGACGTGCTGAGCCACACCGGCGGCCTGACCTACGGCTCGCTGCTGTCGCAGCTCAGCGGCCTGCCGATCGAGCATCCGGTCGACAAGGCCTACGACGCCGTCGGCGTGCGGCGCGGCGAGGAGACGCTGGACGAGTTCATGGCCAAGCTGGCCGAGGTCCCGCTGCGCTATCAGCCGGGCGAGCGCTGGCAGTACAGTCTGGCCACCGACGTCTGCGGCGCGCTGGTCGAGCGGGTCAGCGGGGTTCCACTGGACCAGTACCTGCGCGAGGCCGTGTTCGAACCGCTGGGCATGGTCGACACCGCCTTCCATGTGCCGGCCGACAAGGCCCATCGCTTCGCCGCCAACTACATGCGCATGCCCGACAAGAGCCTGCGGCTGGCCGACGATCCGCAGAAGAGCCCCTACCTCAAGGACCCCGTGTTCAAGTCGGGCGGCGGCGGCCTGGCCGGGACGATGGCCGACTACCTGCGCTTCACCGAGATGCTGCGCCGGGGCGGCGAGCTGGACGGCCGGCGGATCCTGGGTCCGCGCACCCTGGAGCTGATGACGAAGAACCATCTGAAGGGCGGCGCCGATCTGACGAAGATGGCGATCGGCAGCTTCTCGGAGACCGACAACGCCGGCATCGGCTTCGGCCTGGGCTTCGCCATGACCATCGACCAGGTGGCCACGGGCGGCCTCAGCAGCGCCGACTACTACTGGGGCGGCGCGGCCTCGACCATCTTCTGGGCCGATCCCAAGGAGGAGCTGAGCGTGGTCTTCCTCACCCAGCTGATGCCCTCGGCCACCTTCGATTTCCGCGGCCAGCTGAAGACCCTGATCTACAGCGCGATCGAGGACTGAGGGGGCGGGGTCGCCGAGCGTGGTTCGAGCCCCGGATCGAGTCCGGGGTAACCTGAGGGCCGGGGCTCGAAGGACGCAATGAGCCGGGGACATGCCCCGAAGCTCCGTGTCCCCGAGAACGTCCCCGAGAACGCCCGACCCGGGGACAACGCGCCCGCCCCCGGCGGATTTCCGCACGCCGCCGCCTTACTTTCCGACGGCCAGGCCGGGGATGTACAGGGAGGCGATCTTGTCGACGAACTTCTCGGGCGAAGCGCCCATCAGGTTCGTCAGAACGACGATCGTGAGATCGTCTTCGGGATAGATGAAGACGGCGGCCCGGGCTCCGCCCACGGGCGTGACGGCGGGATGATCGGCCCGTCGGATCGAGGGCCAACCCAGTCCATAGCCGGTTATGGTGGAGCCGAAGCCGCGATAGGTTCCGTCCTGCTGCGGCTGCGGTTTCCAGAGCCGCTCCAGGCCGTCTCTGTTGACCAACCTCCGCTTTTGCAAAGCGATCGTCCACTTCGCCAGATCGGTGGACGTCGTCTGGACGCCGCCGGCCGGGTACAGGATTTCCGTCCACGGTTCATGGCGCACGAACGGCGCCTTGCTGCGGTCGACGCCGACGGTCTTCATCCCCTCAACCCGCAGCGTCAGATGGGTATAGAGCGCCGCCGCCTCGGGCCTGGCTCCGGCGCCCGACACCTCGGCGAAGCGCGTCCGCTTCATCCCCGCGGCGTCGAACTGCCGATCGCGTACGAAATCGGCATAGGACCTGCCCGTGATCGTCTCGATGATCTTCCCGATCACGACATAGTTGGTCTGGGTGTAGTCGAACTTCACGCCGGGCGAGGACTTCAGGGGAAGCGCCTGAACCTTCGCCCAGGCGGCGTCCGGCGCGGCGCCGTCGAGGAGTCGAAGATTGTCGTCGGCGATTTCGGGCAGACCCGACATATGGGTCAGAAGCTGCCGGACGGTGATGCCCTTCCATGACGCTGGAAGTGCGTCGAGATAGGTTTCGATCGACGCATCGAGATCGAGCTTGCCGGCCTCGACGAGTTGCATCGCCGCGACGCCGGCGACGGCCTTGCTGATCGAGTTGACGGGGAAGGTGGTTCGTTCGGTCACGGGGGTCGAGGCCTCAATATTGGCCTGGCCGTAGGCGCCGGTGAACAGGATCTTGTTCCTCCGTACGATCGTCAGCTGGAGCCCCGGAATGCCGCGGGCCTCCATCTCGCTTCGGACCAGCTGTTCGACCGCGGCAGTCTTGTCGCCCGCTCCGGCGATCGGCGCGGCGTGGGCGCTCGCGGCAATGCCGCCCATGACCGCGATCAGGCCGATGGCGGCGGAAATCTTGTTCAGCATTGCGCGGGAACCCAAAGGCTTGAGGGATGTCTCGGCCGTTGCGTAGCGGGACGAGCAGGGGCGTCGATCGAGCGATATGTTGGTCATGCCCTGGGTTGATCCGTTCACGTCGCGCTCCGCCACCCCGGCTCGGTCAGTGACACGCCCGGATCGGTGAACGGCGACCTGTCCCGGCGAACGGTTGTCCGGAGGGGACACGCTCCGCGAAGCGGTGCGTGTCCCCTCCGTCCGCAAGCGCCTTGCGTGGTTCGAGCCCCAGATCGAGTCCGGGGCGGCCCGAGGGCCGGCTCCTCACCATGACGTATTCAGCAAGGCTCTGACTTCGTCATCCTGAGGAGCGATCGTCAGGATCGCGTCTCGAAGGACGCAGCGCCGCCCACCGGGGGCAGGCGCCCAACCGGTGCATATCCCCCGCCGCTACGGATACCGCTCCCGCACCCAGCGGATTTCCTCGTGCTCCTCGGCGAAGGCGCGGCTGGCGGCGACGGCGTTGCGCAGGGCGGCCTCGTCGTCCGGCTTGCAGCCCGCCTTGCCCATCAGCGTCAGGCCCGGGAACGGCGCCTTGGTCATCAGGTCGGGCAGCTTCAGCTCGTCCGCGCTCGCCTCGCCGCTCGCGCCCGGAACGTTCTTGTCGGAGGCCTTGCCGGATCGCGGGGCCGGCGGCGCGGCGGCGGCGGCCTTCTTCTCCTCTTCCGGCGGCGGCGGGGGACCGCAAAGCGCCGGCCAGGACCGATAGCGCGTCACCCGCCCCTGCCCGTCCCGCTCAAGCGGCTCGAAGCCGGCATAGAGGCTCATCCGGCTCTTCGGTTCGCCAGCCTTGGCCGGCAGCTCCAGCGTCATCTGCCAGACCTGCGGCGAACCGCCGGCGACCACGACCGGGACCGGCCCGCTGAACGGCAGGTCCGGTTTCTCGTTCGGGAACTCCATGCGGCCCTGGCGGTAGACGAACCAATCGGCGCACTCGGGCCAGGCGTCGGCCTTCTTGGCGACATCGACCGCGCAGTCCGCGTCGGCCGACAGCCAGATTCCCTCGCGCGGCGTCGCCCCAGTCTGATCGGCCGCGGTGAACATCGGCGTCTCGGTCACGACCATATTGCAGGCCGCCAGCGAAAGGCCCAGACAGGCGATCAGCAGACTGCGCATGAGTTCCTCCGTCGAGGCGACCTGCGCCCCTATCCAGCCGTTGTTAAACTTTGTAACGCATTCAAACACCTGAGTTGGGGAGTGTTTCCGCCGTGCCCATGTCCGCCGCCGATCTTGAGAGCCGCCTGCTCGCCGCCTTCCCGGGCGCCGAGGTGGTGATCACCGACCTGGCGGGCGACGGCGACCACTACAAGGCGCGCATCGTCTCCGAAGCCTTCCGCGGCCTGCCGCGCGTGCGCCAGCACCAGCTCGTCAACAAGGCGCTGGCCGATGTCCTGGGCGGGACGCTGCACGCCCTCGCCCTCGAGACCGCGCCTCCCGCCGAGTAGCGTCGATGCGCTATCGCCCGTTCGGCAAGTCCGGCCAGGTCGTCTCGGCCGTCTCCCTGCTATGCGACGGAAGCGCCCGCCGGTCGGCCCGGGATTGGCGAGACCTGACCGGCGCCGCCCTGGATCTGGGCGTCAACACCTTCGAGCTCGTCGGGGACGCGCCGGCGCTGATCGAAGGCGTCATCGATGTCCTGAGCGAGGTCGAGCGCGAGCTGCTGGTCATCGCCTGGCGGCCGACGATCCCGGCCGCCGCCGCGCGAACGATCGAGGCCCTGCTCGAACAGACCGGCCTGCAGCAGTTCGAGATCGTGATGCTGCCCGGCCCGGCCGACGCCGGCCTCCAGACCCTGCGGACCGAGCGCCGCATCCGCGCCTTCGGCCTGGCGGGCGAGGACGACGCGGCCGACGCCCTGATCGCGGCCGGCGGCCATCAGGTCCTGGCCACGCCCTACACGCCGATCTCCGGCTGGAAGGAGCGCAACCGCATCAAGGCCGCCGCGGCCCGCGACATGGCCGTCTTCGCCCACGACGTCCTGCCCGAGGCCTTGCGGCCCAAACCGGCGCCGATGCTCAAGAAGGCCCTGTTCCGGGACAAGGCGCACCCGCTCGCCGGCGCCGGCTCCTACCAGTTTCTGGACAGCACGCCGGGCTGGACGCCCGAGGAGATCTGCCTGGCCCACGTCCTGACCGAGCCGGCTGTGGCCTCCGTACGGGTCGCGCCCGAGAGCCTGGCCCACCTGCAGGGCTTGGCCGAGACGGCCGAGCGTGACCTGCCCGCCGGGGTGTCCGCCCAGATCGAGATGGCGCGCTTCTCGGTCGCATCCGCTTGACCCGCAAGGGCGCGATGCCTAGCTGATAGCCAGTTTCTCTCTACTGCCCATTTCTCTACTCCGGAAAGGGTCACGCCGTGACCGACGCCGCCGTCGCCAACCCCGCCCAAGACTGGATCGCCGAGACCGTCGCGACCCATCCGGTCGTGCTGTTCATGAAGGGCGAGCCCGAACAGCCCCGCTGCGGCTTCTCCGCCCAGGTGGTGCAGATCCTCGACCATCTCGGCGTCGACTTCGTCGGCGTCGACGTGCTGCAGAGCGACGTCCTGCGCGACGGCATCAAGGTCTACAGCGACTGGCCGACCATCCCTCAGCTGTATGTGAAGGGCGAGTTCGTCGGCGGCTGCGACATCGTCCGCGAGATGTTCCAGGCGGGCGAGCTGAAGCCGTTCCTGGAAGAGAAGGGCGTCCTCGACGCCTGACCCAAGGCCGCGGCATGACCAAGCTGCTGGAGCCGCCGGAGGACCGCCAGGTCTTCGCGCGGACCTTCGCGCCCGTCGACGGCGATATCGACGCCAACGGCCATGTGAACAACGTGGTCTATCTGGGCTGGGTCCAGGACATCGCCATCGCCCACTGGGAAAGCCGCGCGCCCGCCGACGAACAGTCGAAATGGGCGTGGGTCGTCATGCGCCACGAGATCGACTACCGCCGCGCCCTGATGCCCGGCGAGACCGCCCGGGCCCGCACCTGGGTCGGCGAGCGCCGCGGTCCGCGCTTCGACCGCTACGTCCGCATCGACGGCCCTGACGGCCAGATGTGCGCCCAGACCCGCTCGGAGTGGGTCCTCATCGACGCGGCCACGAAACGCCCCGCCCGGGTGCCGGAGTGGATGGAGACGATGTTCACCTAGGCCTGGATGCTCCCCTCTGGGGGAGCTGTCGGCGAAGCCGACTGAGGGGGTGAACGGCGTCGGACGGCGGATCTGCACCATGACCTCCTCCGTCCCGCCTCCGGCGGTCCACCTCCCCCAGAGGGGAGGATCGGGTCAGCGTCCGCCCAGCGGATTCACGACCGCCACCCACGCGCCCTTCGGCAGGCCCAGCTCCTCGAAACTCCAGGTCAGGTCGACCGGCGTCGGCGCGGCCTTGCAGCGGTCGAGCTTTCGCCGGCCAAAGGCCACGGCGTGCCGGCCGCCGCTCTTTTCAACGAAGAAGGCGATCGCCTCCTTGCTGGTGCAGCCGGTCGACAGCAGCCGGATGGTCAGACTGCCCTCCGCCACGCTGGCCGCCAGCAGCGGCTCCAACTCGACCATGCCGGCGTCCGGCGCCGTGTAGACGGCGGTTGTTGCACAGCCGGCCAGCAGCAGGGCCCCGGCGATCAGGAGATGGCGACGGTTCATGACCGCGACCAAAGACGCCGCGTCGAGTCTTGTCTAGGCTCCGTCCGCCATCCTGGAGGACTCCCGTGAAGCTGGCTCCGGTTCTGCTCGCCGCCGCGCTCGCCCTGCCGTCCGCCGCCGTCGCCCGGCCCAAGGACGCCGCCATCGACGCCTATGTCGCCCAGGCCATGGCCAAGGCCGGGTCCCAGGGCCTCGCCCTGGCGGTGATCGACGACGGCCGCGTCGCCTATGTGAAGACCTACGGCAAGCGCAACGCCCAGGGCGATCCGTTGACCCCGGATACGGTCATGTACGGCGCCTCGCTGACCAAGGCGGTGTTCGCCTGGACCGTGCTGCAGATGGTCGACGACGGCCTGCTGGATCTGGATCGGCCGATCGCCGAATACCTGCCCAGGCCCCTGCCCGAGTACGTCGGCCAGGCGAACCGCTACTCGGCCTGGGACACGCTGTCGGACGAGCGGTGGCGCAAGATCACGCCGCGTATCCTGCTGACCCACAGCGGCGGTTTCGCCAACTTCTACTGGCTGGAGCCGGACCGGAAACTGCACATCCATTTCGATCCCGGCTCGCGCTACGCCTACTCGGGCGACGGACTGATGCTGCTCCAGTTCGCGATCGAACAGGGCTTGGGCCTGGACCTGGGCCTGGAGATGCAGCGCCGGGTGTTCGACCGCTACGGCATGAAGACCAGCAGCGTGATCTGGCGGCCCGACTTCGCGACGAACCTGGCCGACGGCTGGGACAAGGACGGCAAGCCCGAACCGCACGACCAACGCGGCAAGGTGCGCGCCGCCGGTTCGCTGGACACCACGATCAACGACTTCGCCCGGTTCTCGGCCGCCGTGGCCTCGGGCGAAGGCCTGTCGCCGAAGATGCGCGCGGAGTTCGCCAAGGCGCAGCTGCCGATCACCACGGCGACCCAGTTTCCGCCGCTGCAGGACGAACTGCCGCCCGCCGCCCGCAAGAAGGGCCTGGCCGCCGGCCTCGGCGTGGTGACCTTCGAGGGCCCGCAGGGACGCGGCTTCTTCAAGGGCGGCCACAACGACGTCACCGGCAACACCTGGGCCTGCGTCGATAAGACCCGCGACTGCGTGGTCCTGCTCAGCAACGACGTCCGCAGCGAGACCGTCTATGCGGACCTGGTCCGGTTCATCCTCGGCGACGCGGGCGCCCCCTACGACTGGGAGTACGGCGACCAGGCCGGCAAGTAGCCGCCCAGGCAAAAGGGCCCGGAGATCGCTCTCCGGGCCCTTCGCTTGTCGATCCGAATGGTCGGCGTCTTACGACGCGTAGAATTCGACCACGAGGTTCGGCTCCATCTTCACCGGGTACGGCACTTCGGCCAGTTCCGGCGCGCGGACGAAGGTCGCCGACATGTGGCGGGCGTCCACGGTGATGTAGTCGGGGGTGTCGCGCTCCGACGAACCCAGGGCTTCGAGCACCAGGGCCATGTTGCGGGACTTTTCACGGACGCTGACCACGTCGCCGGCCTTCACGCGGTAGGAGGCGATGTTGACGCGCTTGCCGTTCACCAGCACGTGGCCGTGGTTGACGAACTGGCGGGCCGCGAAGACGGTCGGCACGAACTTGGCGCGGTACACGACCGCGTCCAGACGGGCTTCCAGCAGGCCGATCAGGTTCTCCGAGGTGTTGCCCTTGCGACGGGCGGCCTCGGTGTAGGTCTTGGCGAACTGCTTTTCGGTCAGGTTGCCGTAGTAGCCCTTCAGCTTCTGCTTGGCGCGGAGCTGGAGGCCGAAGTCCGAGATCTTGGACTTGCGGCGCTGGCCGTGCTGGCCGGGGCCGTAGGAGCGCGAGTTGACGGGGGACTTCGGACGACCCCAGATGTTCTCGCCCATCCGGCGGTCGATCTTGTACTTGGCGCTGTGGCGCTTGGACATAGTGTCACTTTCACTTCGACGCGGGCCGGCTCCTCCCCAATGGAGGCGCGATCTCAACGGCGGCCAGGCATCAACCCGTCATGTATTCCCGCGCCGACGGCGGACCGGCGGCGTTGAAGCGGCGGCTTATGGCGGAGGGGGGCCGGAGAGTCAATGATCACGGGCCGGCCGGCCGCCGCTAGCCGATCTCCTCGTTGATCACCCCGATCTCGGCGGCCAGCCCGACGCTTTCGATCTGGCGATAGAGGGCGAAGACCGCGCCGTACTGGACGTCGGCGTCGGCCCGGACCCAGATGCCCGGCGCGCGCTCCAGGGCGGCGAGATGCCGGAGCTCCGTCGCGAAGGCCGCGCGCGGCATGCGGCGCTCGTTCAGCGAGACCGAACCGTCGCTGTTGGCGGACACCACCAGGACCTTGGACCGAGCGCCATGATCAACGCCCGCTGGCGGCAGATTGCAGCCCGGATGATCGAGGTCGAAGGCCTCCACTTCCGACGGAGGCCAGCCGACCGTCGCGGTCACCGCGAACAGCGCCAGCAGCACGCCCACCATCGGCGTCAGGTCGATCCGGCTGAACAGCTTGCCCGGCATGATCCCGCCTCCCTGCGGCCAGCCTGCGCGCGCCGTCCAGGATGTGCAAGCATGCGCTCGGCGCGCAACCGGGATATCGTCGATACTCCACCGGACACGCCGCCATGACCCCGACGCCGAAACCCCACCGACGCCTGACTCTGCTGGGCCTGGCCGCGATCGGCGGCGCGGGGGTCTGCGGCTGCAGCCCGGCCGCGAGCGCGCCGGCCAAGACGGCGGCCGCCGGCAAGGCGCGGCCCGACCTCTACAGCTGCGAAGGCTGCCAGGCGGTCCTGGAGCGCGATCCGGCCACCCTGCCCGCCCGCCTGCGTCTGGCGGAGGCCGGCCAGCCGGGCGAGCGGATGGTCCTGACCGGCCGGGTGCTGACCGTGGACGGCGCCCCGGCGCCCGGCGTGGTCATCTACGCCCACCACACCAACGCCGACGGGTACTACGCCGACGGAACGCCCGAGACGGAGTGGAGCCGCCGGCACGGGCGGCTGCGCGGCTGGGTGAAGACCGGCGCCGACGGCCGCTACGGCTTCGACACCATCAAGCCGGCGCCCTATCCCGACCGGACCATGCCGGCCCACGTCCACCTGTTCATCCAGGAGGCCGGCCGCCCGCCCTACTACATCGACGACGTGGTCTTCGCGGGCGAGTTCAAGGTCGACGACGCCTACCGGGCCAAGCAGGAGCTGCGCGGAGGCGGGGGCATCGTGACCCTGACCCGCGATGGGGCCGGCGTCTGGCAGGCGCGCCGCGACATCCGGCTGGAGCGGCGTCCGAGCTAGGGTCCCGACTCAATTGGGGCCTCGGGATTTCAAAGCCTCAGCCACGTCCTTTCAGCCCGTCGTCCCGGCGAAGGCCGGGATCCAGCTCGTAGGGCTGTAGTTTGATGTGAAATCTTCTGGCGCCGAGCCTGAAACTGGATCCCGACCTTCGTCGGGATGATCGGTATTGAATACACAATACCCAAGACCGACCCGATCATCAGATTTTACCATTGTAAAATCAGCTTCAACGTTGTCACAATTACAACTCACTGCAAACACTTGACTCTATAAACACTGACTTAACTCAGATTTCGTCGCATTGGCCGGTCCAATATCGGGGCGAAATCCGTGGCAAATGTACTCCAATACAACAGAATCGACCTCTCCGAGGCGTCCGCGCTCGTTTGCGAGCCCAGCGCGACCGAGCAGGACATGCTCGTCGCGATGCTCGGCGGCTTCGGCCTGAGACGGGTCCAGAGATCCCGCTATCCGAGCCAGATCCCGCTTTGGACGGAACAGGGTTTCGACCTGATCTTCGTCGGCGTGACCGCCATCAACCTGCACGAGCTGGACAGCATCTCGGCGCTCCGACGCTCGGTCGACCACCCCTCCCGCACGGCGCCGGTGGTGGTGATGTCCAGCTACACGCCCCGGTCCCTGATCGAGCGCGCTCGGGAGGCCGGCGCGACCTTCGTGCTGAGCAAGCCCCTGCAGGCGCGGACCGTCTTCGACCGCATCCTCTGGCTGGCCAAGACGCCTCGCGAGTTCGTCGACATGGACGCCTACTTCGGGCCGGATCGGCGAATGCGGGACGACGGGCCGCCGCTGGGCGAAGCGGACCGGCGAGCAGGCGATCCTCTCGACCACGCCGCGGCGATCCGATGAGGCCGCGCGCGTCCAAGGCCGTGGACGGCCCCCGCCTTCTCACGTCCGGCAACACCCTGGCCGGTTTCCTGAGGGAGCGTCGCGGCCTGGACTCACGCGCCGCCGTCTCGGCCGCGAACCGGGCCGTGGCCGGGCGCCGCGAGCAGGCCGTCGCCGAGATCGACCGCCTGGTCGGCGTGCTTCACGCCGAGCTGCACTTCCTGCGCGGCTACGGTCGGATCGGCGCCAGCGCGCCGGACCTCTACATGGCGGCCGAAAGGATCGCCGGACTGGCCGGGCTGTTCGGACGGCCCGAGCTCGGCGAAGCCGCCGCGGGACTATGCGAACTGCTGGCCGGCCACGACCCGCCGTCGCCGACCCGGACGCGGATCCATCTCGAAGCCATCGTCCTCATCTTCGCCGACCGCGCCGCGGCGGATGAATTGCTGCGCCCGCTGAAGCTGTTGCGGCGCCGCCGCGGCGCCGCCGGCGACGCGGGAGACGAAGACGGCTAGGTCGCTCGGCCCCAGGGCCGCTGGAGACTACTTCGTCAGGGTCTCGCCGAACACCCTGGCCTTGTCGCGTCCGTCCTCGGTCTTCGAGAACTCGGCCTTTATGCCCAGGTCGACCGAGACCATGGTCGTCGGCCCGATCGGGACGAAGCCGAATTCGCCGCGCGGCGTGACGAAGACCAGCCGCCCATCGACCAGCTTGGCGGGAAAGACCATGCGCTTGTCCCCCTCGCCCACGCTCCAATCCCCGACGCGGGAGGCCAGAACGTCCGGCGGCAGGGCGTGGGGCTGATAGACCTCGGGCCTGTAGTCGGGCCAGTCGTAGGTGCGAGCCACCGCGCGCAGGATCTCACGCGCCAGCAGGTCGCCGGCCTCGCCGTTGGTCATTACCGCCACGCCGTCGCCCGAGCCGGGGTGGATGACCCAGTTGGCCTTGAAGCCGCGATTCG